>CAZGYE010000100.1:0-17181 GCA_964530165.1 uncultured Planctomycetaceae bacterium | reverse complement strand
GTGCTGTTGTACACGCTCACGTTGTTCCTGCCGTTTACCGAGATCCTCCGCGATCTGGCAGCCCAGGAGATGCCGCTGTGAAATTCCGTTACACGGCCACCGACGCCCAGGGGAAGCAGACTTCCGGCGAAATGGAAGCGGCCAGCGCCCAGGAAGTCTCCGCCCGGCTGGAAGCAAGCGGGCTGCGCGTCGATTCCGTCGAGCCGCTCGATCTTCAGGAAGCCGCCGCCGACCGCGCCGGCCAGCGGCCGAAGAGTTTGAGCGGCAAAGATTTTCAAGAGCTGAGCGGGCACATTTCTGACATTGCCCAAGGGGATCTTCCGCTGGGGCCGGGGCTGATGGCGCTGGCCGAGGAGATGCCGAAAGGACGCATCCGCAGTGGGCTGATCGCAATGATCCAAGAGTTGGATTCCGGCGCCGACCTGGAGACGGTGCTGCAGTCGCAGGGCGCCCCGGCCGATCTGCGGGCGCTGGTCCGCGCCGGTGTTCGCTCGGGACAGGTCGGTGAAGTCCTGGCACAATACGTCAACCATGCCCGCAGCGTGACAATCCTCAGAAGGCGAGCCCTGCTGGGAATCGCCTATCCCACCCTGTTGACGACTGTGGGCGCCGCTTTGTTTCTTACCCTTGTGGCGTTCATCGTCCCCCAGTTCAAGAAAATCTATGAGGATTTCGGAACCGAGCTGCCGGGTATCACCGTGCTGTTGATCAATCTCTCCGACGTGGTCGTGTACGCCGGGATCTGGATTCTCGTCATCGGGATTCCTCTCTGCATCGGGGCGTGGATGTTCATGAAATGGCTGTTGGGGGATGTGCTGTATCGGCGGCTCGTCTGTCACATTCCGTTCGTGGGACCGCTGCTGCGGTTTTGCGCATTGGCCCGCTTTTCGAACCTGTTTGCACTGCTCATCGAGAACAAAGTACCCATGCCCGAAGCATTGACGTTGGCCGGCGACGGGGTCGCCGACGCCGAGCTCCGGGCCGCCTGCCGAAATCTGGCCCTCGACGTCCAAAACGGTCTACCGCTCTCCCGGGCCGCCTACGCATTGACCGGCTTCCCGGCCAGTTTCGTGCAGACACTGACTCGCGAAGAACACCGCGGCGCATTGCCCGAAGCGCTGCACGCCCTGGCCGAAATGTTTGAAGGACGTGCTCGCGTTCAGACGTCCTTCGTGGCGACCATTTGCGAACCATTTATCGTCGTGTTCCTCGGCTGCACAATTGGTTTTCTGGTTCTCGCGTTGTTCATGCCGCTGGTCAAGCTGTTGAATGATTTATCGTAATTGTTGTGGGACACATGAGTATTTTTCGTGATTTTCAAATCTTTGACCCGTTCTGGTATTGTGGACCGTTGCGCGCAAAAGTAGCCCGGCAGGGCGCCCTGCTGTGGGTGCTGGCGATCTCTGCAGAGAAGCAGTTGCCGCTGGTGGACGAAATCGAAGCGCTGGCCGAGGATTCACGGGGCCAGTGGCGAGGGAAGCTGCACGACCTGGCCGATCTGTTGAAGGCAGGGATTTCCCTGCCCGATGCGCTCGAGCAAATACCCGGCATCCTGCCGCCGAACGTCCTACTGGCCGCTCGTGTCGGCGCCGAATCCGGCACGTTGGGACCCGCGCTGCGACTGGCGGCCGCCGCCTTCACGAAAAGGCAGGAAACCATCCCCTCGTCGTCCCGCGGCGTGTTCGTCTATCTGTGCGCCCTGCTGTGCTGTATGGTTTTAGTCGTCAGCTTCATAATGTACTACATCATCCCGAAGTTCAAAAAAATCTTCGAGGACTTCGATACAGAACTTCCCGGTTTGACGATCGGCGTCATCAACCTGTCCGAGGTTTTCGTCGAGTATTTCTACCTGTTTCTCCCTGTGCTGTTGTTTCTAGCGTGGGTCGCCACGACGTTGCACGTCGCCGCGTTGACGAGAACGATCCCGACGGCCGGCCCGTTCCGGTTGCTCAGCGCGCTGCTGCCTCGGTTGTACGTGCCCGATATCCTGCGGAATTTGGTTCTCGTCATCGAGGGCGGGCGGCCGCTGGCCGGAGCGGTTTCGACGATGGCACAAAGCCATTCCCAGCGATCCCTGCGCCTCCGGCTTATCCAGGTCGAAGAGGATCTGAATCAGGGGGACGACTGTTGGCAAAGCCTGATCGAAGCCGGTTTGCTCCGGCATGGAGAAGCCGCCGTATTGGCCGCAGCTCAGCGGGCCGGCAACCTGCCGTGGGCGCTGCGCGAGACCGCCCGCAGCATCGAACGCCGTCTGGAGTTTCGTTTCGCCGTGTTGCTGGAGCTCGTGCGGCCGGTGTTGCTGCTCGGTGTTGGAATCCTCGTGGCGACCTTCGTCGTCGGAATGTTTATGCCACTCATCAAACTCCTGAACGATTTGTCGTGACCATGAACTCAAGTCTGACAAAGCCCAGACGCGGCATGACGCTTGTGGAAGTGATCGTGGCCGGCGTCCTGATCGGAACCGTCATGTCCGTGGCCTTGCCGACTCTCGGCTGGATCGGCCAACAGCGCCGGGCGTCCCTCGAGCGACAGGAAGCGATCGCGGAAGTCGCCAACATCATGGAACGGATCACCGTCGAGCCTTGGGAACGCATTACGACCGAGAACGTCCGGACGATCAAACTGGCCGACGACACCGAGCGGCAACTCCCTGAGGCCAAGCTCACCATTGCAGTCAGCTCGAAACCGCCGGCACCGGATGCAAAGCGAATTGCCGTCGAACTGACCTGGAAGAATCGGGCCGGACGCCGCGTCGCACCGGTTCGGCTGGTTGCGTGGGTCTATCGTAGCGGGAGGGCCAAATGACCGATTCCGTGCGTCGAGCACAATTTATCAAACCAACCCGGCGCGGCACATCGTTGCTGGAAATGGTTGTCGTGATGGGAATCGCCACGGTCATGCTCGGACTGGCTGTGACCATGATTCACCTGATGCTGCAGGCCGAGCGCAGCTCGACCAAGACACTCTGGTACGGCACGTCGCTGGCGAGGTTCTCCCGCACGTTGCGGCAGGACGTGCATGCCGCCACCAGCGCGGACATTCCATCGCCACCGCCCGGCGGCGTCGCACGCCTCGAGCTGACACTCCCCAAACAGCGGACCGTCTCGTTCCAGATCGACCGGGGCGCCGTCACCCGGACCCAATCAGAGGCGGGGGAAGTCCGGCACCGTGACGTGTTCTATTTTCCGCGGGATTCCGCCATCCGTTTCGAGCGGACACGGGAACCGGATCTCGTGCGTGTGGTGATCAACCGCCCGCCGAAACCGGTGACTCGCACCGATCCTGCAGAAGGGCGCAGCACCGCGCCACGAAGCGGCAGCCGGGTCCTTCACATTGAAGCGGCCCTTGCCCGTGATTACCGTTTTGCCCGGAGAGATCGATGAGAAGATTGCCGCGAGCCAATTTAGCCGCGGAGCTTGCTCCGCGCGACGAAAAAGCAGGGTCCTCTTGGCGCGCCGGACAAGTCCGGCGGCTCAACGGTTCGCCGCACACGCGACGACGTGGCGCCGTTTTGATCGGGGCGATGGTTTGTCTGGTGTTGGTCTCGATGCTGCTCGGGTCGTTGCTTCGGCTGGCGGTCACGCATCGCCGCCAGGTGCGCAGACAGCAAGATTATCTGCAGGCGGAATGGCTGGCCGAATCGGCAATGGAGCGAGCGGCGAGCCGCCTGGCGGCCGATTCCGACTATCCCGGCGAATCGTGGAATATCGCCGCAGACGAACTCGGCGGCCCCCATTCCGGATTCGTGAAAATCAGCGTACAGAAACCGGACCAGCGGCCCAACCAGCGAATCGTCGCCGTCGAAGCAATCTACCCGTCCGGCGTCGTTTACTTCGCAAAGCGAACGAAACAAGTGACGGTCGAGATCAGCAAACAACCATAGGGAGTCGAACCCATGAATGGCCATGAGTGGTTGACAGTCGAAAGCGGAAAGCCGAAAGCCGAAAGCCGAAAGCCGAAAGCCGAAAGCGAGAAGCCCAAAGCGGGAGGTTCCAATGACCAAGCCCCAATGACCAACATCAGACCGAGGTCTACAACCCGCATTCCGCATTCCGCATTCTACACTCCGCATTCCCAATTCCACACTCTCCACTCTCCACTCTCCACTCGCAACCCGCAACTGCGCAGGCGACCGGGCTTCACCCTGATTGAGCTGCTGGTGGTGATTGCGATCATCGCCATTCTGATCGCGTTGTTGCTCCCGGCGGTGCAGCAGGCCCGCGAAGCGGCTCGGAGGACACAGTGCAAGAACAACCTCATGCAGATCGGCCTGGCGCTCGGGAACTACGAAATGGCGCACGAGGTGCTCCCGCCCGGATCAATCAATCCCACCGGACCCGTCCAATACGAGGAGAAAGGATACCACGTCAGTTGGCTAATCCACCTCTTGCCGTTCTTAGACGAAGAAGTTGTCTACAAACACGTCGACTTCACAGTTGGCGTCTACGATGCTAAGAATGCGCCGGTGCGGGCGGTCAGAATCCGCACGTTCATCTGTCCCTCAAACCCGGCAAATTTCCAGCGACAGACCGAGAAAGGCAAAGTCGTGCTGACCAGCTATGCCGGGTGCCATCACGACGTGGAAGCGCCGATCGACGTCGACAACCATGGCGTCCTATTTCTCAACAGCAGCATCCGCTACAATCAGATCACCGACGGCAGCTCGAACACGATTTTCATCGGTGAAAAGCCGGTTCGCAGCGAAGACAGTCTCGGCTGGGTCTCCGGCACCCGGGCGACGCTACGCAATACGAGCGGTATCAACGAGGAAGACTTCTTTCAATCCAACCGCCGGCGCCCCGGCGAAGAAGAAAAAAAGCCCGACACTCCGCTAACGGTCGGCGGCTTTGCCAGCCCTCATGCAGGCGGGGCCCATTTCGGCTTTGGCGACGGCTCGGTCCATTTTCTCAGCGAAAATATGAATGCCACGATTCTTGGACAACTGGGCCACCGCGCCGACGGCAAGTTGTTGGATGAAGACTTTTAGCATGCAGGCGACACAAGCCGAAATGGGATGACTGCGGGTCAATAGCAACGTGGAGCGTGTAGGCGTGTTCAATACGAAAGACGAAACCGTGAGACACATTGATCGCCGCTGGAGATACTCGTTCGTTGCTGGATTGACCGTTTTTTGTTTGGGGTCGTTTTTGTTTCTGGTTCCGAATTCCTCGACCGCCAAGCGGAAAACCGACGCTGAGGCTTTGGCCCGCTCGATGCTGGACTCGCTGGGGACAACGTCGGGGTTGTGCGTGCACCTGGGTGTTCAGGACGGCACGTTGACGACGGCGCTCTCCGGCGGCGGGCGGTTTCTGGTGCACGGTCTTTCGGCCAGCCGGGAAGCCGTCGAGCGGGCGCGCCGCACAATCGACTCTCGGGGGCTGGCCGGTGTGGTCTCGGTTGAAGAGAGTTCGCTGGGGCGGCTGCCGTATGCCGATCATCTGGTCGACCTGCTCGTCGTCGACGGTCTAGCCGACTTGAAGCGAAAGGGGCTGCAACTCGACGAGGTCCCTCGCGTGCTGCGTCCGGGAGGAGTCGCCTGGTTGGGACAGCGGGCCGGTGCCGGCGGTTCTCCGCTGACCGGAGAGCAACTGACCGGCATGATGAGAGACGCCGGTCTCGATCGATTTGACGTCTCCGAGAGCGGCGGCATCTGGGCGAAATTCATAGGCCCGGTGAGAGCGGATATGGACGAGTGGACGCATCCGCGTCACGACGCAAGCGGCAATCCCGTCTCGAAAGACAAGATTGTCGGCGTACTGTCGGGCGTGCGCTGGGTGGCCGGTCCAAATTGGCCGACCGGTTATCGCAAATCCGCGGTCCCCGGTGTGGTCGCTTCCCGAGAGCAATTGGTCTACGTCTTTGAGGACGAAGTCCAAACTGCCGGCGGAGCGGTCAAGCAGAATTCGTTGATCGCTCGCGACGCCTACAACGGACTCTTCTTGTGGAAGAGGAAGACCACAAAGGGTCGGACGCCTTTGGTCTTGGTGGGTGAGAGAGTCTATACCGTTCTGGAGCAAAACGGCCCGTTGGTGATGCTCGACGCGAAAACGGGCCGGATCACGCACAGTTACAAACAAACCCGACACCCCAAGCAACTCATCTTACTCGACGGTCTGTTGGTGGTGGAACTGCCCGAGGGGATGGGCTGTCTCGACGCCGAGACGGGGCGTTTGAAGTGGAGACAACCGATCCGGCCCACAAAGCTTGTCGCTGGCGACGGCCATGTTTACTTTCACGCCGACGCGAGTCGAAGGGGGGGTGATTCGACATTTGGGTGTCTCGACCTGAAAACTGGAGAAAAGCAGTGGACCAAATCCACGAAGTCGTGGTGCAAAGGCCCGGTGGAGTTGGTCTTCTATCAGGCGGGGGTGCTGGTGGCGGCCGGCCCCGGCGGAACACATGCGGTTTCGGCCAAGGACGGGTCGCATCTCTGGGGCTACAAGTATCCCACGATCAGCCACGGCGGCAGTTTTGCCAAGGTGATGTACCTCGGCGGCCTGGTCTGGGTGCACGCTGCGGCATTCGAAGGAAAGAAGCAATACGCATGGGAAGGGCTCGACCCACTGACGGGTCAAGTCAAGAAACGGGTCGTTCAGCCTGCGGACTTTCTCTTCAAGCACCGCTGCAGCTCCGACGTGGCCACCGAGCGGTACTTCTTGTGCGGGTCGCTGGATATCGCCGATCTGAAGACGGGAGCATACCGGCACTTCGACGCGGCGCGCAACTCGTGCCAGTTTGCCGGTGTCCTGCCGGCCAACGGGCTGGTTTATACGTTTCCGCATGCCTGCGGGTGTGCTCCGTGGCTCCGCGGATTTCTCGGTCTGGCCACCGCCGAGATGTACAAAGCGGACGCCGCCGCAACGTCCACCATCCGGCTCCAAACCGGGCCAGGCTACCACACAGAAATCCAAAATCCAAAATCGAAAATCCAAAATTCAACCGACTGGCCCACCTATCGCCACGACACCCGGCGCAGCGGCAGCACGCCGGCCCGCGGTCCGGCGCGGTTGAACACGCTGTGGGAGCACGTGGTCGCCGACGTGGCCCACTCGCCGTTGACGGCCCAGTGGGACCTCAAAGACGGCGGGCGGCTCAGCAGTCCCGTCGTCGCCGATCGCCTGGCGTTCGTCGCCGCAAGCGACGACCACCGTGTCTGGGCCTTCGAGACCGACAGCGGCAAACCACGTTGGAGCTACACGGCCGGCGGCCGCGTCGATTGCCCGCCGACAATCACCGCCGGGCTGTGCCTGTTCGGTGCTCGCGACGGATGGGTTACCTGCTTGCAGGCCCAGACCGGAACGCTCCTTTGGCGGTTCCGGGCTGCGCCCCGCGAAAAGCGAATTGTGGCCTACGGGCAGCTTGAGTCGCCGTGGCCGGTCACCGGCGGTGTGCTCGTCTTCGACGGGCTTGCCTATTTCGTCGCGGGACGCCACGCCGATGCCGACGGCGGGGTGATCGTTTTTGCCGTCGAGCCACGGACCGGCAAACTCGTCTGGTCCAAACGACCGCAAGGATACCCTGGCGTGCCGGACGTGCTCAACGGCGAGGGCCAATCGATTCAAATGGCCTCGTGGCAATTCGACGCCAAGACCGGCAAAGACGGCGGCGCCGCCCAAACTCGGCTGCGCGGCGGACGACTAGGGCTGTTGAACGACGCCTGGTACAAACGTCCGATCGCCCTGCGCAAGAACCTGCAGTTGTGGTCGGCCGGAAAGGACAAGAGCGGTCAGATGCTGGCGTTCAACGAATCGGCGACGTGCGGCTACAAAGCGTGCGGCAGCGTCGACGGGGGGGACGGCAAGCTTTCTGGAAATGCCGAACTCTTCGTCCACCCGGCAGCGGGCAAAAAATGGTCGATCAAGATGCCGAACACCGCACGGCTGAAAGGCATGGTGCTCGCCGAAAGCAGGCTCTACGTTGCAGGCCGATTGTACGACGGCGATTTCGCGTCGAATTCCGTCCGCTCGTATTCAGTGGTTGACGGCAAGCCGCTCGACGAACACCCCGTTGCGGACCAGTTCGTGCACGATTGCCTGGCCGTCGCCGGAGACCGCCTGTACGTCACAACCGCAGGCGGAAAGTTGATCTGCCTGGGCCCAAAGTAACAATCTCAGTAGTTCCGAATTTGATCGATGGGTGGCGGGGTCAGAGCGCATGCGATGGCCCCGATGTATTGCTTCCGGGCCTTCCCGTTGGTCAGACCCGGCCACCCGGACGGGTTCCGAGTCAAATTCGGAACTACTGAATCTGGTTTCTCGTCATGTCACGACGTGTTGTTGAATCTTCCGGCCCTCGCGTCCATCGGTTGTCGCTGCGGAAGAAACTCGTCTTTTCACTGTTAACGACGCTGCTGTTTTTCGGCGCCTTGGAAGGAGCGCTGGCGCTTCTGGGCGTGCGGCCGATTCTCGCAACTCGTGATCCGTTCGTTGGTTTCGCGGCGAACATTCCCTTGTACGTCGAGCGCCGTCGACCCGACGGGCGTGTGTGGATGACGACCGCCCCGAACAAGCTCGAATACTTCAACGCCCAACGATTTCCGAAAGCGAAGCCCGCGGGAACGTTTCGCATCTTCTCGATGGGCGGTTCGAGCACTTACGGCCGGCCCTATGACGACACGACGTCGCCGGCCGGTTGGCTCCGCGAATTGTTGCCCGCTCTGGCGCCCGACACGACTTGGGAAGTCATTAACGCCGGTGGAATCAGTTACGCCAGCTATCGTGTCGCGGCTCTGATGGAAGAGCTGCTGCAATACGACCCCGATCTGTTCATCGTTTACACCGGCCAGAACGAGTTCCTTGAGCAGCGGACCTATGGTGACATGCGTGCCGCCTCGCCGGCGAGACTTCGAGTCTCAGCGGTTCTGGGCAGAACGCGAACGTTTTCGCTGCTGCACAGTCTACTCAAGCCGACCCAGCGGTCGGATGGAAGCCGCTATCAATTCCCCGGCGAAGTGGACGCCGTGCTGGACCACACCGTCGGCCCCTCCTCGTATCACCGTGATGACGAACTGCGCGCGCGAATTCTGAAACACTTCGAGGTCAATCTAACCCGTATGGTCTCCATCGCTCGTTCCCGGGACGCGAAGATTTTGTTCATCGCGCCGGCATCGAACCTCAAAGATTGTGCTCCGTTTAAGAGCCAGCACTCCGACGGGCTCGACTCGTCTGAACTCGAGCGGTGGTCCGAGTTCTACGAACGGGGCAAGACGCTCGAGGAGGGCGGAGATCTGGACGAGTCGCTCGCCGCGTATCGGCAGGCAGAGCAGATCGACGACCGTTTTGCCCAACTGCATTACCGCATCGGGCGCGTACTGTTCGACAGGAATCGTCGGGCAGAGGCCGCCGTCGCCTTCCAGCGGGCCCTCGACGAGGACGTCTGCCCGCTGCGAGCCGTGTCAGAGATGCGGAAGATTTTCCCTCAGACGGCAAAACGGCTCTCCGTCCCGCTGATCGACTTCGAGACGCTGTTGAAGAACGAATGTCTGCGAAACTATGGTCACAATTCTCTCGGCCGAGAGTTCTTTCTCGATCACGTGCATCCGACGATCGCGGCAAACCGCATGTTGGCCGTTGCCGTTGCCCAACGGTTGATTCGAGAGAAAATCATTGATTCCGACGTCTCGTGGGCCGACGTGGATCTCAAGCGGATTACCGAGCGGATCGAATCGCGGATCGACCCGCGAGCGCATGCGGTGGCTCTGCGAAATTTGGCAAAGGTGCTGAACTGGGCCGGCAAACACTACGAGGCCGGTCCGCTGGCGCTTCGCGCGCTGGAAACTCTTCCCGACGATCCCGAGAGTCTGTTTCTCGCCGCCGCGTACCTGAAGATGACCGGCAAGACCGATCGGGCCATCGAGTATTATCGCAAGACGCTCAGGCACAGTCCCGACTATGCCGAGGCCCATCAGTTGCTCGGTGCGGCCCTGCTCGAGCGGAAAGAATTCGAAGAGGCCCGCAAACACTTTGCCGAGGTCCTGCGGATCCATCCCGACGACGCCCACGCCCATCACATGGTGGGCGCGATTCTTGCCGAGCTGAAACGGTTCGAGGAGGCCTTGGTGTATTATCGCGAAGCGGTCCGCCTGAAGCCAAAGGATGCGAACATCCATTACAACCTGGCTTTCGCGCTGGCGAAACTCGGCAAGCGGACGCAGGCGATCTCGCACTATACCCAAACCATCCGGTTGAACCCCGACGATGCCGACGCCCACAACAACCTGGGCCTGCTGCTGGTCGAAGAAGGGCAGTTTGCCGACGCCGTCAGCCATTACCGCCAGGCGCTGCGCATCCGTCCCGGCGACGCCGACGCACAACAAAATCTCCGAATCGCACTGGAGGCCCAGCGACAACGTCCCACCTCACCGCGAGCGGGGTCGTCAGCCCCCTGATGAAATCGCGGAGACGAATCACTGCAGATCAGGAGGCTGACGCCCCTCCGCTGGCCAATTGACTGCGCTCAAGCGGCGATTGCCGAAACAGTGTGTCGCTGGCGTGATCACACTCAACATGCGCGACCTCTTGGCGGTTCGTCTGCCAGCTAACTCCTTACGAACAATCAAGTAACGATCTTGCATCTGTCAGTCGGTCGAACCCGAACGCAGCCGCACTTGCTCGTTGCAGATTGTGACGTAGGATTCTAATGCCCTCGAGTCTTTCGATACCGGGAGCAGTGATGCCGATTTGCACCGATCTGACCAAAGTGCCGGATATTCGGACCGAGTTGCCGGGACCGAACGCGCGCCGGTTGATCGAATCCGACGAGGGTCACACATCGCCTTCGTACACGCGCGCCTATCCCCTGGCGGTCCGCCGCGGAGAGGGGGCGGTGATTGAGGACCTCGACGGCAACCTGTTTCTCGACTTCACGGCCGGCATTGCCGTTTGCGCGACGGGACATTGTCATCCGCGCGTGGTGGAGGCGATTCAGCGTCAGTCGGAAACGCTGCTGCACATGTCGGGCACCGACTTCTATTACGCGCCACAAAGCGACTTGGCTTGCAAACTCGCCCAGATTGCACCGGGAGAGTCGTCGAAGCGCGTCTTCTTCACAAATTCCGGGGCCGAGTCGGTCGAAGCGGCGTTCAAGCTGGCCCGGTATCACACCGCCCGGCAGCAGATGATTGCGTTCTTGGGGGCGTTTCACGGTCGGACCTTGGGGGCGCTGTCGTTGACGGCCAGCAAGGTGGCACAGCGACGGGGATTCGGGCCGCTCGTGCCTGGTGTGACGCACGTCAGTTATCCCAACTGTTACCGCTGCCCGTTCTCACGGACGAGCGAGAATTGCTGCCTGGATTGCGTCGAGGCCATCGAGAACACGCTGTTTCGTCAGACGATTGCGCCCGACGAAGTGGCCGCGTTCATCGTCGAGCCGATTCAGGGAGAGGGCGGGTACATCGTCCCGCCGCCGGAGTTTCATTGGCGGTTGAAAGCACTGGCGGAGAGGTACGGCATCCTCTACATTGCCGACGAAGTGCAAAGCGGCATGGGACGAACCGGCAAGATGTTCGCCATCGAGCATTGGGACGTCGAGCCGGACATCATTTGTTTGGCCAAGGGACTTGCCTCGGGGATGCCGTTAGGGGCGATCGTTGCCGGAGAGGACATCATGGATTGGCCGCCGGGCGCGCATGCCAGCACGTTTGGCGGCAATCCGGTTTCGTGCGTCGCGGCGTTGGAGACGATTGCCCTGCTCGAAGAGGAACTGACAGAGAACGCAGCAAACGCTGGTCAATTCCTCATGTCACAACTGGACGCCTTACAGCAACGGCATCCTCTGATCGGCGACGTGCGCGGAAAGGGACTGATGATCGGCATCGAGCTGGTCCGGGATCGGGTGACCAAACAGCGAGCCGTCCTGGAACGTGACGCCGTGATACAAACCTGCTTCCGCAGGGGACTGTTGCTGCTCGGCTGCGGAGAGAACAGCATCCGTCTTTCGCCGCCGTTGGTCATCAATCGCCAGCAGGCGGAGACGGCCATTGCCATTCTTGATGAAGCACTGACCGAAGTCGAAAAAGCCACGACCGCGTTGGTTGAGAGCTGAGGAAACGAACCATCCAGTCGGTTCGGGGGGAACAATCGATGTTTGACGATGTTCTTGCGCGTCTGGGTATTCGAAACGTCAACAGCGGTGTGTACTGCGGAGACTGGTTGAAGGAACCGGCGGGCGGAGAGCTTGTTTCGGTGAACCCGGCAACGGGAGAGCCAATTGCCCGCGTGCTGACGGCGTCGCGCGACGATTACGAGCAAGTCGTCCACTCGGCACAGAAAGCGTTCACGACGTGGCGGATGGTTCCACCGCCGGAGCGCGGAGAGATCGTGCGTCAACTGGGAGTGGAGCTGCGCCGGCACAAGGAAGATTTGGGAATGCTCGTCACTCTGGAGGTCGGCAAAATTCGGACCGAAGGGGAAGGCGAGGTCCAGGAGATGATCGACATGTGCGACTTCTCCACGGGTCTGTCCCGCCAGTTGTACGGGTTGACGATCGCCAGCGAACGGCCGCGACACCGTATGTTCGAGCAGTGGCACCCGCTGGGTGTGGCAGGCGTCATCACCGCCTTCAACTTCCCCGTGGCCGTTTGGGCCTGGAACGCCGCCGTGGCTGCGGTTTGCGGCGATCCGACCGTCTGGAAACCGTCGCCACAAGCGCCGCTGACCGCCATCGCCGTGCAGAACATCGTCAACAGAGTGACGGCCGAGGCCGGGCTCCAGGGCGTCTTTCACCTTGCGATCGGAACGGGAAATGCGATGGGCCAATGGATGGCCGAGGACCGGCGCCTGCCGTTGATCTCGGCCACCGGAAGCTGCGCGATGGGGCGTTCTGTCGCCGAGACCGTCGGCCGGCGACTGGGCCGAGTGCTGCTGGAACTGGGCGGCAACAACGGGATCATCATGACCGAAAACGCCGACGTCGAGCTTGCCCTGCGTGCGGTGCTGTTTGCCGCGGTCGGCACAGCGGGCCAGCGCTGCACGACGCTCCGCCGCCTGATCGTGCACGAATTGAAGGCCGAGTCGCTCGTGGAACGTCTCGTCGCGGCTTACCAGAGCATCCGGATTGGCGACCCGTGGGAAGAGGGCGTGCTGATGGGGCCGCTCATCAATCAGCGGGCCGCCGAGCAAATGCAGGAGGCGCTGCAGACGGTTCGCGAGCAGGGCGGCGAGATCGTTTACGGCGGCGATCGGATCGATCGACCCGGCTACTTCGTCCAGCCGGCAATTGTCCGCGCCCGTCCCGACATGCCCATCGTTCGCAGAGAAACGTTTGCTCCGGTGCTGTACGTGATGACTTACAAATCGCTCGATGAGGCGATTCGTGTGCACAACGCGGTGGATCAAGGATTGTCGTCGGCGATCTTCAGCGACAGCCTGCGCGAAGCGGAGCAATTTCTCTCGCCGGCCGGCAGCGACTGTGGGATTGCCAACGTTAACATCGGGACATCCGGGGCGGAGATCGGCGGAGCGTTCGGCGGTGAAAAAGAGACCGGCGGCGGCCGCGAGGCCGGGTCCGACGCGTGGAAGGCTTACATGCGCCGGCAGACGTGCACCGTCAATTGGGGCGGCGATTTGCCGCTGGCGCAGGGAATCGATTGGCGATTGGCGATTGACGATTGACGAATTCCGCGCCGGTCTCAAGTCTTGGAACTACCGAGTGAGTTGGAACGGCCGACCCAGCTCGACGACCCGTTCGACGTTCGCGTACCAGCCCTGTTTCGCGTGGTCGGAAGTGTGTAGATAGCACTGGACCCGCACCTTCTTACTTCCGTGCGTGAACGTCAGCAGCCGGCTCATGGGCAAACAGTTCTGCCGGCGACCATGATACCGCGTCAGTGCTGCACAGTTAATGAAGTTCACGCCCCATTTGCGCTCGATGTGCGTGCGGTCTCCCTGGCGGTCGTCGGGATTTGTGTGCGTATGCCCGCCCAGCCAAAACTCGATGGCGTTCGGGTGCTCCGCCAGATACCCCTCGAACGCCTGCGCGTCCGGCTTGCCGTCAACAAAGTACAGATACGAAGCCCCCTTCGGTGCGCCGTCCGGAAAATAACCGTGGTAGAACGACTTGTACCTGCCCTTCGCGTCTTTCTGAAAGCCGCCGTACTCATCCGAATAGAGCGTCGTCTCCTTGAGCATGTGATGGTGGGCTGAAATGATGACGGAATCCTGGTTCGACTCGATCCTGTTCTTCCACCACTCGAACGTTTCGCCGGTGACCGCGCCGGCCGGATAACCGCCCCGCTCGCCGCGACCGACCGGAGGCCCACCGTCGTTGCGGTCCGACATCATCAGAAACAGCAGATTGCCGGCACGGAATGCATACCGTTCCCAGGTTCCTTCGACCTTGTAGCGTCGCTTTTCGGGATCGACTCCAGAGAACGTGGTGTTCTCGCCGGTGGGATCGACCCACTTGCGGAACCAACCCATCGACGGCTGATTGGGGCCGCTGGCGTCGTGATTGCCGGCCACGTTGAAAAAGTCTTCCCGGCGATGCTTGCTGGCGGCCGCAAACTGCCGGACGACTTCACCGCCTTCCTTGTCAGCGGGAGGCCCCTGCTCGCCCGACAGGTCGCCCAGATGCACGGCGACGTCCCACTCGAACGGCGGTCCGCCCTGCTTGCCCCCCTGCTCGGAGTGGCGGATCGCCTCAGCCAGACTTTCCCGCTTCCCGGCCCGCAGATCGGTTCCCACGTGAGAACATCCCATGGCCCAGACGCGAAACAGCTTCTTCTCTTCTTCGTTCTTCTCGGTCGCCCGCGCAACAACGTTGACGGCTCCGTCGAGGCTTGCCAGCGCCGCGCCACCGGCGGCGACTTCCAGGAATTCACGGCGTTTCACTTGGCTACTCCAACAAACTCAGCAGCGGTTGCGGATCGGCGAGGTCGGGCAGCAGATGATCGGGCTCGGCCGCTTCGAGGTCGGCGATGGGAAACAGACCCGTCCCGACGGCGACGACTTTCGCTCCGATGGCTCGGCCGCAGCGGACGTCGTGGGGCGTATCGCCGACGACCCACACGTGCTCCAACCGCACCTGGCCGTCCAGTCGCCGGTGGACTTCGGCCAACGCTTCACGGGCGACGTCGTCGCGATCGAGGTGGTGATCGCCGAAACCACCGAACTCGAAATGGTGATACAGCCGGTAGTGCTTGAGCTTCAATCGGGCGCCCTCGCGAAAATTCCCGGTGAGCAGTCCCAGCACCACGTCGTCGCGGTCAGCCAGCGCTCGAAGCAGTCCGGGAACCCCCGGCAGGATCAGCCCGCCACACGCGGCAAGCTGTTCGGGCAAATGACCCAGATATGCCGACGTGAACCGCTCGAACGTCCGGGCATCGGCCGGCAGTTTGTAGTACTGGAGCAGATCGGCGGCGATCGCCCGATCGGTCCTGCCGGCGGTCGAAATGCCTTCCAGCGGGCGAGCGGCGTCGAATTCCGACCGCATCGCGGCTTCCATGGCCGCCTGCCCGGCACCACCCGTGTCGAGCAGTGTTCCGTCGATGTCGAACAAACAAACGTGCATGGGATTGCCCATTGACGATTGACAATTCAAAAATTCCCGAAGGCCATTGTCACGCGTCACTCGAGGATCGTCAATCCAGCGGCCGCGTCGATGACGGCCGCATCGACCCTCTCACACGTTTGGCTCATCGCGGCCAGAAGCGACAGATCGCACAACCGATTCACCGCGCGAAGCACGCCGCCTGTTCGTTCAAACAGACGGTCCAGAGCGCCCGCAGCAAACAGCTCGCGATCGGAACCGGCGTTTCTCAATGCCTGCCGGACGTAGAGACCGGTCTGCCGCCGGTCCATGGCGGAGAGCTCAATCCGCAAGTCGGCCAGCTCGGAGAGCCGATCCGAGAACGCAGAGGGCCGGACGGACCGAGACGAGACGATTGTCGTCGTCCAGCACGATGGGCCGTTTTGGAGATGCAGTAGTCGCTGGAGCGTCTGCACACAGTCGTCCAGGGCACGGTCGAGGGAATCGAAAATCAACACGGTCTGCATGCGTGCCAACTGGAGCCCTTTCAGGTGATCTTCAATTTTCCGCCACAACGCAAGCTGTGAATCAGACCCTCCCGGAGCGAGACGCAGTGCCGCCGCCAACTGCCAGAGCATGTCGAAACCACCCAGCCCGTGCAAATCGACCTGCGCGACCTGACGTTGTGTCCGCCGAATCTGTCCCGCCAGCACGCCGAGCAGCAACGACTTTCCCGTACCCCTCGGCCCGATCAGCAGTCCGCACCGTCGCTGCTGTTCGACCAGGTAGAGGAGTCTGGCCAGTGCCTCTTCGTGCACGGGATTCTCATGGAATCGGCCGTTGCCGGTCGAATTTTGGAAGGGGGATTGCGAAAGGCCCCAGTAGGTTTCGTACATGTTGTTATAATCGGTTCATTCGAAAGCAGAACATAAGGACGATTTGCGGAATGGATCACCGCTTCTATTTGCCCGCGCCGCTGGACGTGCAGACGGTCCAGCTCTCCGGTCCGGAGGCGCACCACCTGATCCACGTGCTGCGCATGAAAGCGGGACAGACGGTCCGGCTATTCGACGGTCAGGGGATCGAAGCGACGGCTGACGTTGTACGACTCACAAGAAACTCGGCCGAGCTGCGGATTGTGCGGACCCATTCGCACTCGCCGGAGACGCCATTCCCGGTCATCCTGGCCGCCGCCGTCCCCAAGGGCGACCGTTTCCGCTGGCTGGTCGAAAAGGCGACCGAGCTGGGAATCGCGCGTCTCATACCGCTTCGCACGAAACACAGCGTTGTCGATCCCGGCAGCGGCAAGCTGGAAAAAATGCGACAAACGGTGATCGCCGCCTGCAAGCAGTCGGGCCGAAGTCGTCTGATGCAGATCGACACCGTGACAACGTGGGACGATTTGGTCGCTCGCGAGTTTCCCGGCCGAAACGTGTTCGTGGCGCAAGCGAGCGGAACACCGATCAGCGAAGTGTGCTCGCCGGCGAAACGTCCAGGCGGACCGGTCCTGGTGTGCGTCGGATCGGAAGGAGGCCTCGCCAGCGACGAAATCCAGCAGGCCGTCGATGCCGGTGCGAAGTGCGTCAATCTAGGGCCCCGCACCCTCCGCATCGAAACAGCCGCGGTTGCGTTCTCATCCTTCTTCGTCTGCCGCTAGAAGACTTGAAGGTCAAAACTTGTTGTGAATGAGTCAAGTTTCAGGCTGCGAGTTTTTCT
>CAZGYE010000099.1:0-17233 GCA_964530165.1 uncultured Planctomycetaceae bacterium | reverse complement strand
CTGTGGTTGCTACGTCAACTGCCGAACATGCCTGCCTGCCATGTCTCCATCGAGCACGATGCGCGCGGGCCGAACAACACCATTACCAACCGCGACGCGTCAGCGCTGTTGGCGTTGTCCGAGGCGGTGCGAATCATCGAGCGGGGTGTTGCCGACTGCATGATCGTGGGCGCCTGCGGTTCGAACATTCATCCCCTCGACATTGCCAAGCTCAGCTTATATGGAGGGCTGTCACACCGTGATGGCGATCCAAGCCGTGCCTGTCGGCCGTTTGACTTCGACCGGGACGGTGCGATTGTCGGTGAGGGGGCGGCGGCGTTTGTTGTCGAAAGCTACAAACATGCGGTGCGGCGCGGCGGGAACATTTACGCAGAGATTTTAGGGGTCGGCGCCGGCTGCGACGGCCGAGGCTACTCGAACGGCGCCGGTGGAACCGGTCTGGTGAGGGCCATTCAGGCCGCGATGCTGCAGTCTGAAATCGAGCCGAAAGAACTGGGCCACATCAACGCGCACGGCAAGAGCACCCAATTTGATGATCTGGTCGAAGCCCGCGCGTATTATTCGGCGCTCGGTTCGGCGGCCGAAACGATTCCCGTCACCGCCTTGAAGAGCTACTTCGGACATTTCGACGCAGGCTCCGGCGCGGTCGAACTGGCCGGAAGCCTGCTGGCGCTGCGACACGGAAAAATCCCCGCCACGCTGAACTACGAAACCCCCGATCCTCGCTGCCAGTTGAACGTCGTTCACGACGGACCGGCTTGCCTGCGAAACTCGACGGCACTCAGCGTGAATCGCACGTCGATGGGACAAAGTGCTGCCATAGTGCTGCGAGCCGTCTAACAAGCATGTGGCCATTGCCCCCGACAGACTGGTCGGGACTCACCTTGTCGCGCGCTGTCTGAACGGCCGTCTCTGTTCGTTTGCACGGACCACGGCCGTCATGCTGCCACCCCATGGTGAATCTGAGCCGATCTGAGCCTGAGATTGCTCTTCAGTCATCCTCTATCAGCAGCAATAATGCGACCCGCGAGAGACGGCCGAGCTGGTGAGGCCGCAAAGTCGTCTCGGATTGCACATTTTCCTCAAACCGACGTGTCGGGTTGACTGTTACGACACCAACCGGCGGCGATCGCAAAACCGATACGAGCCATTCGAGCAGCATAACCCATGAAGCCGTCCTCACCATGCAACCGATAAATCATAGAGCTCACAGCTGAGGGTGGAGGGTTGAGAGTGCCAGCTGAGGGAAAATGTTCCCGCTCCACTCTCAACTCGAGTCTCAACACTCAAATCAAACGTCCATGACGCCGCTCGAAACCACCAGACATCGCCGACAGACAAGATCGCTCCTGGTTCCCAAGCTGGAGCTTGGGAACCAGCGCCGGGCGCGCGAGTTGTCGTCGGCTCATCTGGTCGGCATTTGTGGTTCCGGCATGAAAGCGCTGGCCGAGATGTTGTGCGGTCTGGGTTGGAGGGTGACCGGTTCGGATTTGCAGCATCACAGTCCGACCGCCCGGGCCATGCAGCAGCGCGGCCTGCGAATTCATCAGGGACACCACGACCACTACCTGCCGAAAGACACCGGCGTGTTGGTTTACAGCCCGGCAGTGAGCCCGTCCAATCCAGAGCTGAGGCGTGCGGCCCAGCTCCACATTCCGGCACTTTCCTACAGCCAGATGCTCGGTCGGCTGATGCGCGACCGGATTGGCATCTCGATTGCCGGGACACACGGCAAGAGCACGACGTCTGCGATGACGGCGACAATTTTGAGCGATGCTGGGCTGGCTCCCTCGGCTGTCGTCGGGGCCGAGTTGTGTGGGCGGGGCGTTAGCGGCTGGGCGGGTGACGGCGAGCTATTCGTCGTAGAGAGCTGTGAATACCGGCGGAGTTTTCTCGATCTGCATCCAAAGTTCGCAGTCATCTCAGGTGTAGAGCCGGACCATTTCGACTGCTATCATAACTTTGAAGAGACAAAATCGGCATTTGCCGACTTTGCGGCTCAGGTGGCCGGCGACGGTGTGCTGTTGGTCCGCGGCGATTGCCCGGCATCGGTGGCGGTCGCGAAGTCCGCCTCGGCCGAAGTGTTCACGTTTTCGCAAGAACCCGGCTCCGACTGGTGGATGACGGACTTGCGGCGAACGTCAACCGGCACGCGGTTCCGAGTCTTTCTTGGGGGGTGGTTTTTCGCCGAAATCTCTTTGAGAATTCCGGGCCGGCACAACCAAATGAATGCGCTGGCGGCAGCCGCCCTGAGTCATCTGGCCGGTGCGTCGGCGGCTGACATTCGCGAAAGCCTGCGGGACTTTCGTGGCGTGAGGCGGCGGTTCGAGCAGGTCGGCTCGTGGCGCGGGGTGACGCTGATCGACGACTACGCACATCATCCGACAGCCGTCGCGGCAACCCTGGAGACCGCCCGCGAGCAATTCGACAAGCGGCGCATCTGGTGCGCGTTTCAGCCTCACCAGGTCTCGCGGACGCAGGCCCTGATGGACGACTTTGCGACATGCTTCTGGAGAGCCGACGAAATCCTGATCGCTCCCATCTTCGCCGCTCGCGAAGAACTCGATGAGGAACCCGAAACAACGGCGCGAGAACTGACCGCTCGGATCTCCGGCGGCGACAGCCGGGCCCGATTTTGCCCTTCTCTTGACCAGATGATCGCAACTTTAGAGGATGAGGTGCGTCCGGGCGACGTTTTGATCACGATGGGAGCGGGGGATATCGATCGGGTTCCTCATGAGTTCACTCGAAGACTTCAGCGAAATCACCCGCCGCGATGAACCGCTGGCTCCCCATACGTGGCTGAAAGTGGGAGGCTGTGCTCAATACTTCATCCAGCCGCGTCACCGCGACGAGCTGACGCAAGTGGTCCACTGCTGCCACGAGAATGAGATCCCGGTCCGCGTGCTGGGCGGCGGGTCGAATTTGTTGATTCGCGACGAAGGTGTGCGCGGTGTTGTGATCCAGATTGCCGGTGAGGGGTTCTCACAAATCGAGATCGAGGACACCGTCGTCCGCTCAGGTGGCGGCGCTCTGCTTTCGCAGTTGATCTCACAGACGGTCAGAGCCGGCTTGGCCGGGCTGGAAACGCTGGCTGGGATTCCGGGAACCGTCGGCGGCGCACTGCACGGGAACGCCGGCGGTCGCAGCGGCGACATCGGTCAGTACGTGCAGAGCGCGACCGTGTTGACAGACCGCAGCGAGACGTTCACACGGACCGAAGACGAGCTCTCGTTCGCCTACCGGTACAGCAGCATCGATGAACTCGCCGTCCTGGAGTGCACCTTCAGGCTCCAGCAAGAAGACCCCGACGAGATCACCCGCCGGATGCGCAAATTGTGGATCATGAAAAAGGCGATTCAGCCGCTCTCGTTCCAGTCGGCCGGCTGTATCTTCAAGAACCCACGGGGACTCAGCGCCGGGGCTCTCATCGAGCAGGCCGGCCTGAAAGGAACCCGCATCGGAGAGGCCGAAATCAGCGATCGGCACGCCAACTTCATCGTCACCCAACCGGGCGCCAAGTCAACCGACGTCGAGCAACTCATCGAGCTGGCCCGCTCCCAAGTCGCCGAGCAATTCGGAGTCGATCTGGAGCCGGAAATCGAAATCTGGTAATAGAGTCGAGGGTGAAGAGTTGAGAGTTGAGAGTAAGTAGGTCAGGCTCCTGCCTGACATTTGAGGCATGCGACATCATACCTCGACAGCGTCAGGCAGGAGCCTGACCTACAGTAACTACTGAAAGCTGATCGCTGAAAGCTCCGCAGGCAGCAAGGAGGCGTGCCGTGGTGATGTTCGAGACTCAATCGTTCGGTCCGATGCGAATTGCCGTTCTGGCTGGAGGGGAATCGGCCGAGCGCGCGGTGAGTTTCCAAAGCGGTGCCGCCGTCGCACGCGCACTGCACGGGCGGGGACACCAGGTGACCCAGATCGACCCGGCCGACACCGATCTCACGGCCGTCGAATGGGGCAATTTTGACGTCGCTTTTCTGGCCCTGCACGGACCCTTCGGCGAAGACGGTCAGGTGCAGAGCATTCTGGAAGCGGTGGGAATTGCGTACACCGGCAGCGATGCATCGGTTTCGCGGCTGGCCTTCAGCAAGTCGGCGTCGAAGGAGCGATTCATCCAGCACGGAGTGCCCACGCCGCCCTACGTGCTCATTCACGAATCCGACACCACCGCCCGTGTTCAGTTGGAGGCACAAAAACTCGGCTATCCGCTGGCCGTCAAACCAGACGGCCAAGGCTCCAGCCTGGGCGTGAGCATTATCGACTCGCCCGAACAGTTGCCGCAGGCACTGACGCAGTGCTTCGATCTCGACGCATTCGTGATTCTGGAATCGGCAGTTGTGGGTACGGAGTGGACGGTCGGCCTGCTCGACGATCTGGTTTTCCCGTTGATCCAAATCGAGACCAGCCGGCAGTTCTTCGATTACCAGGCAAAATACGAGGATGACGAAACGGTCTACCGATTCGAATTCGCACTCTCGCCAGACGTGATCCAAGCGATCGAACACGCCGGCCGTCGAGCGGGTGAAGCGCTGGACACGCGCGGCGTGGTGCGGGTCGATATCCGACTCGACCGCTTGCACCAGCCGTGGGTGCTCGAGGTGAACACGATTCCGGGCTTCACCGACCACAGTCTCATTCCGAAGGCCGCCGCTCGGATGGGCGTTGGCCTCGGAGAACTGTGTGAGCGAGCGATTCAGAATTGCCTGGCAACCGTCCAAACTCACCCGCAAAATTAGTGCAGCAGGAGCATCCGGACGTAAGTTCCGAGGCGCCAGTGCTTTTCGTCGGAATGACAATATGCGCTGCTTCCACCAGGCCGATTGAGATCTCTAGGCGCGGATTATTCCTAGGCTGTCGTCGTGATACCCAAGCCGACAACTTGTTGTCGGAATCCACTGGTTTCACGGCACATCGAGCGACGACAAGTCGTCGGTTTGGGTTTCTACGAATAATCCGGGTTGGTCTGTCAGGAATGCGGAGCTTGACCAATCGTCGATCATCAATCGTCAATCATCAATCGAGTGTTTCGGCCGCGGCTGCTGCTGGTGCTGTCGATTGCCGTGACGACGACGGTGTTCGGGACACGGATCCGCAACTGGCTGCCGGATTTGAGCCAGCGCGACGAGTACCGCGTGCGGACGGCAGAGATCACGATCACCAGACGGCCGCACTGGATCCCGCATGATTTGGTCGCCCAGGTGATCGAGAGGTCGAAACTGCCGGCAGAAATGTCTCTGCTCGACGATTCGCTGACGCAGAAGGTTGCCGAGGCATTCCGCCGACATCCGTGGGTGACTGCTGTTCGCGTCAGGAAGTCGGTTCCTGGTCGGGTCGAGGTTGAACTCACTTATCGACAACCGGTTGCTATGGTTCAGGTGAAGTCGGGACTGTACCCCGTCGATGCGGAAGGTGTGTTGTTGCCGCCCGGCGATTTTGCCGCGGCCGAGGTCCGGCAGTACCCGGTCATTGTCAACATTCAGTCGACGCCGCAGGGACCGGCGGGAACCGAGTGGGGAGACGTTGCCGTCGTGGGGGCGGCGCGGTTGGCAGCAGTGCTGGCGCCGCACTGGAAGAAGTTTCGCCTGGCTGCGATTCACGTCCCCCGCCGAACAAAGGCCGACATCTCGATCGAGGAGCTTGTGTTCGAACTGCTCTGCTCCGGTGGTTCACGGATCGTTTGGGGTCGAGCCCCCCAAAGCGGGCATCCCGGCGAGCTCTCCGCGGAGCAAAAAATTGGTCGGTTGAAAGAGTACTTAGGCCGTTACGGCGATTTCGATCAACCGCACGGACCGTACGAGATCGACATCCGGCACTGGCAGGAAATCTCTCGCCGGCCACTGAAAGAGCTCTCAGCCCTCAGCTTTCAGCGGTCAGCCCTCAGCTTTCAGCGGTTAGCCCTCAGCCGTCAGCTTTCAGCCGTCAGCCGCTGGGAGGTCCAAGGCGCTGTTTTTTCTGGCTGAAAGCTGAGTGCTGATCGCTGAGAGCGAACTTGCCCCCCGTCACAATTCCAGAGTGAAATCCGCTTCGCTGGACGAGATTTTTCCCCCCGTGCGCAAGACCGCCTCGCTAAGCTCCAGAGCTTCGGGTTCCATGCCGCTTTCTTTCATCTGGCGAAGTGTTGCGTCGATGTCGTATTCCACCCTGCGGATTTCGACCTTGCCGTTTTCGATGACAGCGTAGGCACATCGCGGATCGCCGTCTCGCGGTTGTCCGACGCTGCCGGGATTGAGAACCTGCAGACGACCCAGATCGAGATGAAAGGGAACATGAGTATGCCCCACACAAACAAAATCGGCATCAACCGACTGCAAACGTTCCAGCCAGGCTTCCGCGTCGTCGGCCAGGTATTCGTCCAACGGATCGCGGGGGGTTGCGTGAACCAGATAAAACGACAGCCCGTCGAGCGTGACCCGCTTCGTCACCGGCAGGCGGCCCAGAAAGGTCGTCTGCGCGGCATCGAGCGCTTTGAAGTGCATGGGGCGCGTTGCCGCCGCCAGACTGCGAAAGCCGTTGCCATTGCTTGCCGGCACACGCTGAGCGACGGCATGATCGTGATTTCCACGGACCCCGAACGAGACGTGCCGCCGGACCCATTCGACACAGGGAACCGGGTTCGTACCGTAATCGACCAGGTCACCGACGAACAGGCAAGCATCGAACGATTCTCGGATGGCCGACAGCGCCGGCCAGTTCGAGTGGATATCAGCCACGACAAGGATTTTCATCGATAGACCTACAGTGTACCGCCCGGCGGCCCGATATTTCCAGCCAGCGCAATGCACCGCCGGGGGGTTTTGGCAGTCCACGGGAAAGTGGATCTTGACGTATCGGCACAAGTCAGTGTCTAATGGAGTGTTCGGGCGGATGGGAAATCGGTGTTGGTGAAATCATTTCACGAAAGACAATTGTTCCTCACGAAAGGCACTCTGTGGTCGATCGATCCGTCGAACAGCTGACTTTGCACGAGTTGCTTACGAATTCTGAGCGATTGACTCGGGAACTCATCGAACATCTCGAACAGGGTTTCATTCCGAAAGTTCATCACCTGCGGCGGTTGACCCGGATGAGCAAAACCGATGTGGACTTAGACAAGCTGGAGGACGTGACCGTCCGCACCCACGCGGCTCGCGTGCTGGAAAGTGAGAACTTCACCAATCAATTATACGAAAGACTGGCGGGATACGTGACGGCCATCGACGATTCGGCCACACGAATCGTGAACGAAGGCTAGCATTTTGACGGAACATTTCAGCTTTTCGAACGTTTCGAGCAGGTTTCTGCGACAAATCTCGGACATTTCCTCATTTCGCCAGGCCGGCTGGTCATGAACGAATTTCCGGATTCCGAACAATCGAGCGTCGAAGAACCGGTGCCGACCTTTGCGTTCGGCGGAAAGCCGCCCTCCTCCCACGGTCCGGAAACCGTCGTGAATCCAGAACGCCGTGGCGCTGCCTCTTCGTCGTTCGGCCCGGCTCAAGGGCTTGGCGGGTCGAGCGTTTGGAGACGACTGTTTCCCATCGAATTCGCAATCGAACCGCCAACGGCGGGCGCACCGCCAACGCCGGGTGAACCAGCAACGGCGGGCGCACCGGCAACGGCGGGCGAACCGGCAACGGCGGGCGAACCGGCACTGCCGGGCGAATCCACGGAATCGCCCCCCGGCCCCTCCGGGCTGCAATTGGGACATTTCGTCATCGAAAAACGGATTGGGATCGGCGGAATGGGGGCCGTTTTTCGGGCCGTCGATCAGCGGCTCGAGCGCGTCGTGGCCCTGAAGGTGCTGGCGCCCGCGGAATCGCGTGATGTCGCGTCCGTTCGGCGATTTCAGAACGAAGCCCGCGCCGCCGCCAGGCTGGACCACGACAGCATCGCCCGCGTCTATTTCGTGGGGGAAGATCAGGGCCTGCACTTCATTGCCTATGAGTACGTGACTGGGACGAACGTCCGCGACCTGATTCAACAAAACGGCCGCCTCGAGCCATCGGAAGCCGTCAACTATGTTCTACAAATTGCAACGGCGCTGAAACATACCTCGGCGTCCGGCGTGATCCATCGCGACGTCAAGCCGTCGAACATCATCATCACGCCCGCCGGCCGCGCAAAACTGGTCGACCTGGGGCTCGCGCGAAAGGAAACGACCGATTCCCAGAGCGATCTCACGCTGGCCGGCACGACGTTAGGTACATTCGATTACATCTCGCCCGAGCAGGCCAAGGACCCGCGCAACGTCGACATCCGCAGCGATATCTATTCGCTCGGCTGCACGCTGTACCACATGCTCTCGGGCGAAGCACCCTATGCGGAAGGAACCGTCCTGCAAAAGCTGCTGGACCATCAGGGCAAGGAACCGCCCGATCCTGCGAAGAAGAACCGCCGGGTGCCGGCTGAGCTGTCGGCTGTCGTGCGAAAAATGATGGCCAGCGACCCACGCCGGCGATACTCCACACCCGATTTGCTCATTCGCGACCTGATGCTGGTCGCCGGGAGAATGGGAATGCGCGGCGTGCACCCGGAAACGCTGATTTGGACGTCGTCGAAAACCGGAGGGACACGGTTCTGGGAACGGCATCTCGGCTGGATCGCGTCGGTGGCGGCGCTGCTGATATTCGCGTTCTTGCTGCATCGCTTTCCCGGTACGAGCACCCGGAATATTACTGGGATAGACGGCACGAGCACGGAGAAGACGCCGGTGGTCCCCGTTGGGCCAAAGGAGTCAGCGAACAATATGGCTCCGCCTGTTGAACCCGGCCCTGACCTCACGCGCAACGACAAGCCCGGCGCTCCTGCCGAATCGGTGGTCGACGCCAAAACCGACCGCCAACGGCGGACGACATCCCGCCAACGGCGGACGACATCGCCGGACAATTCCAGCGGCAGCCAGGCGGACCGCCAACAGCGGACGGACGTGCCCGAACAGACGAACCCAAGTCCGAGCGACGTCGCGGTCGCGGTGAAACCCCGCGGCGGCAAATCTCCCTCGATGCCATTGGACAACCCATCGCCGATCTCACTCATCGCCGCAGATGGGGGTGAGGCGACTTCCTATCCCACCTTGGAAGCCGCATGCGAGGCCGCCAAAGACGGAAACGTCATCCTGCTCCGCTTCAACGGAAAACGTCCCGGAAAACCCGAGCGGCCGTTGCGCGTGACAAAAAAAAGAATCACAATTCGTGCTGACGAGGGATTTCGCCCTCTGATCGAATTTCTCGCGACAGAAAACGCCGACGAGAGCGAAACGCGAATGATCACCCTCGTGGACGGCACTGTGGAGCTGATCAACGTCGACCTGCACCTATCGATCCCACAAGACGTCGGCGGCGCGCAGCAGTGGGCGCTGTTCTTGCTACAGGGATCGAAGGACGTCACGATGCAGGGCGTCTCCGCGACGATCGACAATCCCGGCAACCACCGGGCGGCCGTCGTCGAGTTGATCGCCGGTCCGACCCAAGGCATGTCGGTCATGGGAATGAACGACGATCCGATGGGGCCGGCACCGAGATTCGGCATTCACATCAGAAACAGTTTCATTCGGGGTGGCTGTGATTTGTTTCTGACTGAACACACCCTGCCGGGCTTGTTCGAGATTGAAAATTCGGTCGTCGCACTGGATGGTCAGGCGCTCGACGGGTCGCCGCGGAACGGATCGCTGCTCTATACTCTCGGCAACCTCGACGTCCCTGCGAAGAATTCTGACGTGGAACTGCGGTTGGAGCACGTGACTTGTCTGTTGGCCAACAGCCTGGTGAGGATGGACAGCGGTGACGAGCGGCGGGAACTGCTGCCGGTCCGTGTCTCCGCGGCTCGAAACAATATTCTGGCGGCCAAGAATCTTAAGAGTCCGGCTCCACTGATGTCGATGACTGGAGACACCGACGACGGAGATTTTCGCCAACTGTTACGCTTCAATGGCGAAAAGAATTTCTACGACCGCTTCGAAACGTTCTGGTTGATAGCGTCGAACCGCCAACGGCGGGCGAGCCGCCAACAGCTGGCGAATCAGGCCGTCAGCGAGGCCGACTCGTATGATTTCGAACGTTGGAAGCAATCGTCGGGAACTGCCACGGTCACGGAAGTCGATGCCAACAGCGGCCCGGTCGTGTGGAAGACGTCTTGGCGGCAGAAGACCTTCGCGCACATCACGGCGGTCGATTTGGAACTCGAACCGGACTCGACGACGAATCCGGCCGTCAACGGGGCAAGCGACGGCACTTCGGTCGGGGCGGATCTGTCGACTCTCCCGAGATTGTCGCCCACGGAGAATCTCGAACCGGCAACGCCGGGCGAATCGGCAACGCCGGGCGAACCGGTTTCGGACTCCGTTCTCGAATAGTCTAGTACCGGGCTAAACCTTTTTTTGTTGGTAGTGACCAGTCACTCTCAACGCGTGCTCAGGCCAGCAATTCTTCGATTTCGTCCGCCGTGAACCGATTGTGCAAGCGGGCCCCCAACTGCGACACGATGCGGGCTGCCGCGTGCGAAGCCATGTGGCCGGCCCGTTGCCAAGAAAGCCCGTTGGTAATGCCGAACAAGAGGCCTGCGGCGTACATGTCGCCGGCGCCGGTTGTGTCGATGGCGTCGACCGGGACCGCCTCGATGGGAATCGCCTCGCCTTCGTGCATCAGGATGGAGCCGCGCTCGCCGAGCGTCAGTGCGACGTCGAGAGCGTGGACGTGAATTTCGCGAGCTGCTTGGATGGAGTCCTCCAAGGTGGTCAAGCTGCGCGCCTCCTGCAGGTTGCAGAAGAGCAAGTCGACGGGTCCCTCAATCAGCGCCCAAAACTCGTCGCAAAAATGCTGAACCAGAAAGGGGTCGGACACGGTGAAGGCGACTCTCACGTTGTTGGCTTTGGCCAGTTCGATGGCGCGCAGAGCCGTAGCCTTTGTACTCTCGCCGGTGAACAGGTATCCCTCGACGTAGACATACTTCGCTCGCCGGATGCTTGCTTCGTCGATGTCTTGCGGGCCAAGTGTCGCCGAAACGCCCAGATGGGTTAGCATCGTCCGTTGGGCATCTTCGGTGATCAACACAACACACGTGCCAGTTCGTCCGCCGTTGGCGGTTCGTCCGCCGTTGGCGGTTCGTTCGCCGTTGGCGGTTCCACTGTTGGCCGGGGGGACTTCGATCGTCACGCCCCTGTTCCGCATATCGCCCAGCCAGAACTCTCCGAGGGGGTCGTCGCCGACTTTGCCCGCATAGGCCGCCTTCCCGCCGAAATCGGCCACGCCCATGACTGTGTTGGCGGCCGAGCCACCGGCACAACGGGTGATCGGCACCCCGGCAACCGCGTCGAGCACGTGTTGCTGAGTCGCTTCGTCAACGAGTCTCATCACCCCCTTGGTGAAATGCAGCTTTCCCAGAATGTCGTCGTTCACCTGCGCCTGAATATCGACCAGTGCGTTTCCGACTCCGTACACATCGTATTGCATGCGACTTTCCGTGAAAGTTGAGGGTGTAGAGTTGAGAGTCTAGAGTTCAGATCGAAACGTTGCCGTGACCAGTCAACTCTCCACTCTCAACTCTCAACTGATTGAAATTCCCTGCCAGACCGCTACGATACTATCAGCAGTTCCTGCAACTGTGAAGCTGTCACCTGCCTGCCGGTAGGCAAGTTCTGAGAAAGGATGCTTCCCGTGATCAACGAACAAGCAGATGAGCCGGACCGTTCTTGCGCGCTGCCACCGTTGGGCAATAATCCATCGTCCACGGCGGCCGGGACCACTCCGGGGAGTTTCGCCGGCTCACCGCGCATTGCTCCCGGAAGGCGGGGACGCTGGGCGTTTGCCTCGCCCGACACCCCGGGCATGCCGGAACCGTCGGACAAGACCGCCTGGGACTTCATGCCGGACGACTGGACGCTCCGAGCGGGCTTCGAGAACAATTACGAAACATACGCTGCGTGGAAGCCGCCGTCTGACTTTCTGCCCCTCACGCAGCTCGAATACGCACGGTTGGGCGCCGTCACGCCTGAGATGCAACGATTACGAGAACGCGAACCGCATTTGACGCCCGAACAGATTCGCGACGAAGTCGCTGCCGGGCGGATGATCATTCCCGCCAACAAAGTGCATCTGGGTTACCAGCTTCATCCGATGTGTATCGGCCGCGCGTCACGCACCAAGATCAACGCCAACATGGGGACTTCCCCGGTCTCGTCCAGCACCCAAGAGGAGCTTCTGAAGCTCCGCTGGGCCGAGAAATGGGGGGCCGACACCGTCATGGACCTCTCCACCGGCGGAAACCTCGACGCCTGCCGCAAGGCGATCATTCAGCACAGTACCGTTCCCATCGGCACGGTTCCCATTTACTCGATGATCATCGGTCGCCGGCCCGAAGACCTCAATGACCGATTGATTCTGCAGACGCTCGAGCACCAGGCCCGGCAAGGGGTGGATTATTTCACCATCCACGCCGGCGTCCTGCAAGAACATCTCCAATACGTCACGAATCGGTTGATCGGCATCGTCAGCCGGGGCGGAGCGCTGTTGGCGACGTGGATGATCCACCACGACAAGCAGAATCCGATGTACGAGTTGTGGGAAGATATCTGCGACATCATGCGCTCCTTTGACGTCAGCTTTTCGATCGGCGACGGCTTGCGGCCTGGCGGATTGGCCGACGCGACCGACCGCGCGCAACTGGCCGAGGTGCAGACCCTCGGCGAACTGACCGAACGGGCGTGGCGCAAGGGAGTGCAGGTGATGGTCGAAGGCCCGGGCCACATCCCCTTCGACCAGATCGAATACAACATGAAAATCGAACGACGGTTGTGCCACGGCGCGCCGTTTTACGTGCTCGGACCGCTGGTTACCGACATCTTTCCCGGCTACGACCACATCACGAGCTGCATCGGAGCCACCGCGGCGGCGTACCACGGCGCGAGCATGCTCTGCTACGTCACGCCCAAAGAGCATCTGGGGCTGCCAAAACGCGACGACGTGAAACAGGGCTGCATTGCCTACAAGATCGCCGCGCATGCGGCCGACATCGCGCTGGGTATCCCCGGCACACGCGACCGCGACGATGAGCTGACCAAAGCCCGGGCCGCGCTCGCCTGGGAAAAACATTTCGAACTGAGCTTCGATCCAGACACCGCCCGGGCGTTGCATGACGAAGATCTCGACGTCGACACCGATTTCTGTGCCATGTGCGGCCACGATTGGTGCAGCGTCCGCATCTCGAAAGAAATCGTCGAGTTCACATCCGGCAAAGAGACACGGTACGCGTGGGACCAGGCCAAAGTTTCCGGCGCACTGACGGCTGATCAACAAGAGATCCTCGAGCAGCGCGGCGTTCTCAGTTCGGCTGAGATTGGGAAGTTGGCCTCAAAAACGCGCAGTACAATGGGAGCTGAGACCGAAAAGCCCGCTTGTCACAGCGACTCTGCCGATGCCGACGAGGCGAAACGCCTGCAGCAGGCTGCCGCCGGCTCAAGCTGAAGCCAGCAGTTCGGCCGGGTGGCACGCCTGCCTGCCGGTAGGCAAGCCGAATACGCTTGTTGTCACCCCTGCCGCCAACGGCGGACGAAACGGGCGACTTCAAGAGTCTCACTTGCTTTCATCTCAGTCATGCAGGCTTGCCTACCGGCAGGCAGGTAAACCTATCTCCCAGCCAAACAGACGATCTTCTCGTCCGTAGTCGCAAGGTACACGCGGCCGTTGGCCGCCGAGAGGCCGTCAAACACCGGCGGCGAGGCCAACGGATGCGTTTTCAGGAGAGCGCCGTCCGTCGCTGAGAAGACCTGCAGGACGGCTCCCTTTCGGCCTTTGAAGGTTGCGTAGGGATCATCCTGCTCGAGGGTGTCATAGGTTCCGGCCACAAACAGACGGTCGCCCGTCAGCAGCATGGCGCTGGCCCGAACGGGCACGAGCTTCTGCCACTTCGCCGGCTTGGCTCGCGTGTACCCGACGCCCTTTTCAACTCCCACGGCTCGATTGGAGATGTCGTAACGCCCTTTCGTCCGCGCCGAGGCTGGCAGCCACTCGATGGCCGTCGGTGTCTTGTCCTTGTCGACAAGGATGGGTTCGTTGTCACTGTCGTCCGCAAACAGCAGATAGCCTGCGTCTGCCGGCACGAAGCCGGGGCTCAACCCATGGCGGCGGTAGAAGAACTTGATCGAAAACGTCGTCTGTTCGTTGAAGACGATGAGCTGTCCGCTCTTGGGCGACTGCTGGGCGAAGTAGAAGCCAGGCCATCGCTTCCCGTGCATCCAGAACAAGCGGTCAAAGCCGGAGTCATCCAGGAAGCCTCCGGTCGCCAGTAGATGACGTCCCCCCATATCCAAATCGCCGAGCGTGGTCATCGGCGGCGTCTCCATACGATTCAGGCGCCCGTCGAACTTGATTCTCTGCATGTACAGATGCTGGCCGTCGCTCACCAGGAGATCCGGCTTGGCTCCTTCCATCGTGAAAGGAGCGCCACTCTCTTTTTTGACATCCGGCCAAGGACCTTCCAGATGTGCTCGATGGAGGACCTCCCCGGTCCGCGGATTCAACCCGTAGACCATGATGCCGCCGTCGAGAAAGGAGGAACGGCCGGCCGCGAAGTAGACGACCCCGTCCTGCACGAGCACACTGCCGTGCACCGGCCAAACCGACTCCAGTTGCCCGAAGGAGACGACGCGCCGTTCTTCCGGTGCGGCCCGAAACCGCCAGACCAGTTCGCCGTCGGCGGCGCGCAGGCAATACGCCGAACCGTCGGTACAACCAAACAGGACGAGTCCATTGTGAACCGTCGGAGCGGAATCGATCCGTCCGCCGGCTGTGAAGCTCCACACAGGGCGGCCGTCGCCCGCGTCCAGACAGCGAATGCGATGGGCGTCCTTTTCCGCTACGAACAGCCGCTCGCCGACGATGATCGGCTGGGCCGCCTTCGAGCAGAGCGTCACATCCCAGAGCTTCGCCAACTCGGTCGGCGCCGCTGCTTTCGTGGCGCCGCTTCGCAGAGGGTCGTGTCGGTACATGGGCCAATCAAGGGGATTGCTGATTGACGAGTGACGAGTGACGAGTGCGTCGTAGGCTGGGCCGCGCTCGAGCCTGGTCGCCGGGGCTTCGGAGCTTTTACGTCGAGTTTCCGACCTCTGGCTTGCCAGAGCCAAGAAACCGGAGAGTTTGACGCCGGGATAGCAGAAGCACTGACTGGGCGGCACATACAGCAGACCATTGGCCGGCATGAGCCCCGTGAAACAGGGAGCGCGCAGCCAATTGTGACGCATGTGATTGTCGCCGTTCAGATCGATAAACTCGGCGCCCCGCTTGGGCCAGATGAGGAAACGTTCCGTCGCTTTGCTGCGATGGCAGCGAGGGTGGTGGCCGGGAGAGACGACCTGGCCCAGATCCAACGTCTTGGTGACTTTTCCGGTCCGCAGGTCCCGCCCCTCTCGGGATTGGCCGCACCACACCAAGCCGTTCGCGACAAAGAGGTCGGTCGGTTGCGTACACGCGCCGGCCCATCCAATCCCGCCCGGGCCCGTCCACAACACATGGCCGTCCTGAGCCGAGAGGGCCGTGAGCGCCGCCACCGTCTTGCCCCTTCTCCTGCCCTTGCCGGGCACGCGCTCGCGCCTGTAGGAATGGTGCAGAACAACGCCTTCGCTGATAAGAAGCGTGGTGCCGGCCGCGGGAATCGGCCCTACGTCGCTGGCGACGCGCCACTGCTGGCGCCCGGTCTTTGCGTCCAGACAGACAAGCTCCTTCAGGTTGTGATAGACGACTCGGTTGTCCTGGACGGCCAGCGCATACGGGGCGACTCGTACCTTCTCCTTCCGCCACAGCACGCTCCCCGTTTCGCTATCGACGGCCACGAGCGAGTCGGCAAGGTCCCGCTGCGTGATGTACTTCGTCGCCCCCGGCGAGTGGTCCGTGATCTTTGCGACCAGGATTCCGTCTGAGCAGAGCATCTCATCGGTCCCCTCTGTTCCCGCGATCCCTTCCGTCAGAATAGCGCCGGTCGCGCCGTCCACGATCGAGATCGGTGAATTGAGAAAGCTGAAGGTGACGTAGACCTTATCTTTGTGGGCGACCAGGCGGCGAGGCAGCGTGTGATGGATCTTCCAACGGTCTCCCTGGCCCGTTCCGTACTGGTAGCCCCATTTGCTCATCGGCTGCTTCCAGAGCAACAGACCGTTGGAGGCGTCCCGGGCGATGAGAGAACAACGCTGCGGCAGCTTCCGGTACACCCCGGTCGGTCCCTCATCCAGGATGTAGTACACGCGTCCGCCGGCGCTGACGACGGCGTAAACACTGGTCGGAAACTCATGGCTCCGGCACCATCTCGGCCCGGCCGTCCATTGCAGGTGCTTCGGCGGCCCGACCCTCCTGTCCTTCGACACGGCATTTCCGCTCGCGTCATAAAGAAAGTGCGTCCATTCGGCGATGTCCTTCGGCCACCCCTTGACGGTCTTCTTCCACTGTTTCCCTTCCTTGATATAAGCCACGCCCAACGGCGCAAGAACACGCATCACCTCCTTCATGGAGACCTTGCCCGGATCCGCGGCCACGACCAGATTCACCAGGTTGTCGACATAGGGCAGTTGGTTGCCGTCGAAGCGGTCGACCGACACCCGGCCGCACAGGCCCAGCGAGCGAATGTGTGCACGGGCTTTTTCGACATTGGCCGCATCGGCATCGAGACCGTGGACGAGGTAGGCGTCGCCGGCGTGCAGCGCGGCGGCGAGTTTCCCATCACCGCAACCGAGGTGGACGATCAACCCGCTCTTGACGCCGGTGACTTCAAGAATCCGGGCTGCCTCGTCGTCCGGAACCGCCCCGAGCGACCTTGCCCCGGCGACGACGCCAACCAACATCGCAGCAGTTGCCAGTCGTCGAATGTGATTCCCCAAACGGCTGAGGTCATGCGTCATCGTTCTTCCTTTGTTCTATTGACTGTGGCTCTCGTGGTGTACAGGACTGTAAGAACTTTGCATCACTATTCTTGTACCAAACTTGGAGTTCCGCACGCAAGCAGCTTCGCAAGCCTTCGTCCTGCGGAGCATGTCGGCCGGTGCAATCGACTGAGGAACTTGCGCATCTCTTGACAATCGTCGTCGAACCGTATACTAGATAATTGAGATTGACTTTAACGGGATTTCCATCCTTGCAGCCAGCGGTTGTCCGTTTGGTGCCTTTCAGCAACTCAAACAGGGGGCGTGACATGTCAGAAAATCGAGTGACGCGACGGGAATTTGTCCGCGACGGTGCGGCTGCGGTGGCCGGGATCGCCGCCACGC
>CAZGYE010000098.1:0-17364 GCA_964530165.1 uncultured Planctomycetaceae bacterium | reverse complement strand
GCTCTGGCATTGTCGTGGAGTCCGGTGGTTCGGGATCGGTTTCCGGGACACACGCGTATGAGTACGGGGGCGTCTACACGGCGACGCTGACGCTCACTGACGACGATACCGGGGAAGCGGTCGCCGCGGCCCCAGCCGTCATCACGGGAGTCGGGCTGAATAATGGCGTTCTGCAGATTGTCGGCACGGAGCAAAACGACCACGTCACGGTCACTCTGACAGGCGTAGACGATGGAGATTCGGAGGGCGGCTCCGAGGGCGGTGATGACGAAGACGGCGGGCCGGCACAGCCGCAATTCAAAGTGCACGCCAACTTCCTGCCAGCGGTGCGCGGCGGCTCGGATGGTGAGTCGGATGGCGAAGATGACGACCATGATGGCCACGGCCACGGCTACCGGGTGTTCGATGCCGCTGAGATCACCAGCATTCTCATCATACTGTGTGACGGCAACGATCACGCCACGATTGCTGGGAACATCACAGTCGATTCGATCATCGACGGAGGTCCTGGCAACGACGAGCTCAAGGGTGGAGGCGGGTCCGACGTGTTGCTTGGCGGCGATGGACGAGACGAGCTGGACGGGGGTTCGGATCATCGGCGGGGTCAAAACCGCGACATTCTCATTGGCGGCCGCGGTGCGGATGAGCTCGAAGGTGATCGCGGGGAAGACCTGCTGATCGCCGGCTGGACGGAATTCGATGGGGTCGAGGACGACCTGACAGCGCTGTTGCAAATTCAGGCCGAGTGGGTTTCCACCGAACGCGACTTCACCACTCGTGTGGAGAACATCAGTGGGACCGGCAGTGGTCCACGCGAGAACGACATGTACTTCCTGCAAAGCGGCAGTACGGTCTTCAACGACGGTGATCGAGACGAAGTCGACGGCGGCAAGGATCAGGACTGGTTGTTTGCCGACACAGGCGAGGACAAGGTGAAGATCGGGAAGGGGGACCTGTTGAGTGAGCTGTTGACAATATGAGAAGTCGGCTCGCGCCGCCGGCGGAGGAAACACGAACCTGACTGCGAGGTGTTCTTGGAAGCGGAGGTCGCAAAAACGACTATGGTTCGGGAGCCGAATGGAGCGGTCGTTTGGCGACGACAGCGATCCATCGGCGGCGGTCGGGATGCAAGACAGCTCGGGATCCTTGATCTCGCATCGATCGAGGACGTTGTGAACGAATTCGACGCTTGCTTTTGGCCGGCTTGTTGCGGATACTGGCCTGAACTTGGACGGCCTGGGGGTGTGTGAGCCCGGTTGGTCGATCAAGAGGGATGTGTCCGTTTGTCACCGTGAGCGAACAATAGGAGCGTGGAAAATGTTAATCGCGAAAATCCAGGCTGCTTTGAACAAGCAGATCAACGCTGAGCTTTTCTCTTCGTACCTGTACCTTTCGATGGCGGCCTACTTCGAGTCGAAAGAGCTGGTGGGCATGGCCCACTGGATGCGGATTCAAGTGCAAGAGGAATTGCAGCACGTTGTGAAGTTTTTCGACTTCATCAACGAACGGGACGGCCGGGTGGAATTGACCGCGGTCGACGGCCCCCCGGCGGAATGGAGTTCTCCGCTGAACGCCTTCCAGGGCGCGCTGGAGCACGAGCAGAAGATCACGGCGCTGATCAACGATCTGGTGGATTTGGCCCTGAGCGAGAAGGACCACGCGGCCAACATCTTCCTGCAGTGGTTTGTGTCGGAGCAGGTTGAGGAGGAGGCGTCGGTGCGGATGATCGTCGAGAAGCTCAAGATGGTGGGCGACGACGCGGTGGCACTGCTCATGCTGGAAGGAGAACTGGGTCAGCGAACACTCGCATCCCCGGCTGAGGCCTAAATAGAACACCGTTCAATGAGTCATCACCACCGAGTCAGCAAAGGTTTTCTGAAGCGGTGGCGGATGGAAGTATTCGGCTCGCTTTTTTCCACGGGGACATCTTCTGCTTGATCGCACGGGCGTTTCGCTGCGGAGGTAGGCCGGCTTGCTGGTCCGCCTCGGATGGCGGTCGATTTTCCGACTCGCCGGCCGTTTGGCACGGTTTTTGCTGCTTTTTGTTGGTCAAGCCGTCCCACACTTGTTCGTCCGGCACACTGCGCTAATAATACAGGTGCGTGCAATGAATGGGCCGGCCACTTCTGTTGGCGCGAGGACGTTTGGGCGAAGGCAAAGCACGTGCGGCGCATTGGCGAGGACAGTTTGTTCTGGAAGGTGATGGATGCATCCGTCGCCGACTGGATTGGTTTCGGGGCGGCGTTCGTCGCTCTTATTGTTCTGGTTTGGCTGTTCGTTCGGATCAGGGCCTGGTTGCAGGATGATGCCGGTCCTGAGGCGAACACGCATCAAATGCTGACGCAATTTGGAGATTTGCACCGTCAAGGTGACCTCTCGGAGGAAGAATACCGATCCATCAAAAGTCAACTGATTGAGAAACTGGAAGACTCCCCGCGCGAAGAAACCGAGAAGCCAATGAATTGACGCAAATTCTGTTCGCAAGGAGGCAGACACGGAATTGAGAGGACTTAACTCATCGTCACGATCGGCAGCGTTGAAGGAAAGCCAATGCCCTCCGGTAAAGATCTGACCTCTGGAAAACGTGGCGCCACCGCCAAGAAGAATGCCAACTGTTCCTTTTGCCGAAAGAGTTATCGGGAAGTCGGCCCGTTGGTCGAAGGTCCCGACGACGTCTACATCTGCGGCGAATGCATTGAGCTGTGTCAATCGATTCTCGATCAGGAGCGTCGGCGCCGTGGAGCGTCGCGGAAGCTGTTCACCAAGGTTCCCACGCCGCGCGAAATCGTCGCCTACCTCGACGAGTACGTCATCGCTCAGGAGATGCCCAAGAAGATGCTGGCCGTCGCGGTCCACAACCACTACAAGCGGTTGATGCACCACGAAGGAGGCGACAGCGACGTCGAAATCGAAAAGTCGAACATCCTGTTCATCGGGCCGACCGGTTGCGGCAAAACCTTGATTGCCCGAACATTGGCTCGCTACCTGCAGGTCCCGTTTGCCATCGGCGACGCGACCACGTTGACCGAAGCCGGCTACGTCGGCGAAGACGTCGAGAACCTGCTCTTGAAGCTGCTGCACGCCGCCGACTTCGACATCGAAGCGGCCCAGCGGGGCATTCTGTTCATCGACGAGATCGACAAAATCGGCAAGACGAGTCAGAACGTCTCCATCACTCGCGACGTTTCGGGCGAAGGCGTTCAGCAGGCGCTGTTGAAGATGTTGGAAGGAACCGTCGCCAACGTGCCGCCCCAAGGCGGACGCAAACATCCCGAGCAGCAGTACATTCAAATCGACACCACCAACATCCTGTTCATCTGCGGCGGGACGTTTGTCGGCATCGAGGACATCGTGGGAAAACGTCTCGGTCGAAAGATGATCGGTTTCGGCCAGGAAACCGGAACCGAGCACGAACGCACAAGGCAGGACATGCTCAAGCAGGTCTCGGTCGACGACGTGCTCGAATTCGGCTTGATTCCGGAACTGGTCGGCCGTTTGCCGGTCATCAGCTCGCTCTCGCCGCTGGCCGAAGAGGACCTCGTGCGCATCCTGGTCGAACCGAAGAACTCGCTCGTGAAGCAGTACGGAAAGTTCTTCGAGATGGAAAACTCCGAACTGGAGATCACCGACGAGGCGCTTGTAGAAATTGCACACATCGCCAAGCGGAAGGAGACGGGAGCTCGCGGTCTGCGCAGCGTCGTTGAAGAGGCCATGTTCGAAATTTTGTTCGAACTGCCCGATCAGGAAGCCGGCCGCAAATATGTACTGACTCCCGAAATTGTCCGCGGCGAAAAGCAGATGTTCCCGCAGGACGACTCGGCCGCCGCCTGATCCCCGTCAACCGGCGCATTCTCGCAGCGTCATGGAGACTGCTGAAATTCGCTTGCTCGACAGGCTTTTGGTTTGAGCAACACCCGCCGGTATGGATATCATAGAGGCGGTCGCGTGACTGAACGTCTCACACGCCGGATTGCCTGTTGACACTGTGCGCCAAGAGCTGTCGCGATGCTGGTCCGACTGGAAGTTTCCAGCAACAAGTCGAAGGTCAAGCGGGTCACGCTCCGCTCTGATGCGGTGATCGGTCGCGGTCCCGAATGTAATCTGCGCATTGCGTCCACTCAGGTGAGCCGGCAACACTGTCAGATCATCGTCACCGACACGGCGGTTCGAATTCGTGATCTGGGCAGCTCGAACGGCACGTTCCTCAACGGAGAGCCGCTTCCGCCGAACAAAGATGTGCCAATCTCATCCGGAGCGCAGATAGCGATCGGCCCGGTCCGTTTCGTCGCCCGATTCGAGATTCCGCCCACCTCTGCCGAAGCGCCCGGCTCGACTGTCGAGATACCCGTTGTCACAGCCGAGCCCGCTCCCAACCAGAGTGGAACAACCTCCAGCACAGACGCCGCAGACGACGAAAGTGCTGTCGTGGAAGAAACGGTTGTCACGGCTCAAGACGAGGTTCCCGACTCCTCGATCGTCGAAGCCGTTGACGAATCGGAAGACGTGGACGCGGCTGATTCCGATTTTGATTTTGACGCAACACCGCAGACCGTCGGCGACTTCAATTTCGAACCGACAGAGGCAGTCGAATCGGACGAGGAGGACGACGAAGAGGAGGACGAGGAAGGCGAATACGAAGACGAAGAGACGCAGTACGAGGACGAAGGCGAAGAAGGCGAATACGAGGACGAAGAGGAGCAGCACGAGACGCCGTCTAAGAAGGGCAAGCTTCGCTCGCTCTTCGGATTGCTTCGTCGCAAACCCGTTGCAGCCGGCGAAGACGAGGAGGAAGAAGAATACGAGGACGAAGAGTTCCTGACAGACGTGAATGAAGAATACGAGGACGAAGAGTTCCTGACAGACGTGAATGAAGAATACGAGGACGAAGAGTTCCTGACAGACGTGAATTCTGAAGAAGACGAGCAGGCCGGTTCTTCGGGAGCCGACGAGCTGGGCGACTTTCTCAACCGATTCGAAAACCCATAGCAGGCCCGCCTGTCCATGAACCAATCGTCCCACTCTCTTCAGGCCCGGAAGCGTCGACGGCTTGGCGTCGTGTTGAGTATCGTTTTTGCTGTCGCCCTGCTCATGGGGCCTGGACCGGGGGTCATGCTGGTCAACACGCCGGAACCGGTTTTTGGCTTTCCCGTCATCTACGTGTGGGGACTGTTGTGGTACGTTGTCGAGGTTGCAGTCGTGATTGCGGCGTACCTCTATGTTTGGTCTGACGAAAGCGACGACGAGACAGCGTAACCATGCCCTTGGACCCCTCACACTTCGCGGTCGGCATGTCACCACCGTTGCTGGCACAGGCCGCCGGCGGTGGCGAATCATCGCTCTCGCAACTCGGACAAACGCCCATCTGGATCTTGTCCGGCTATCTCGTGGTGCTGCTCGTGTTGGGGCTGGCCGGCTGGCTGAAGAGCAAGGCCGGAGAAGAAGACTATTACCTGGCTGGCAGACAGCAGGGCTGGCTGGTTTCGTCAGTGACCATCATGGCCACGTTCTTCAGTTCGTTCGCGCTGCTGGGAGCGCCGGGCATGGTGTATCGCGAAGGGCTGATGTTCGCGTTGTTCGCCCTGAACGTGCCCCTTTCCGGTGCGTGCGTGTATCTTTTGGGCAGCCGCATTTGGCGGGTCGGCCGCAAGTTCGGCTACGTCACGCCGGGCGACATGGTCGCCGATTACTACGGCAGCCGCGTCTCCTTGAGGGTCTTGGTTGCCCTGGCCAGCTTCCTGTATGTGCTGCCGTACGTCGTCATGCAGATTCAAGCGGGGGGTATCCTCTCGGAAAAACTGTTCCACGGCCAGCGGAGCTTCGCGATCGGCGCCAGCGTGCTGGCCGGCGTCACGATGCTCTACATCATGATCGGCGGCATGCGCAGCGTGGCTTGGACCGACGTGATCCAGGGCATTCTGCTTATATTCGGCATGCTCATTAGCGGCTTTGCAATGTTCCTGTTGTTCGGCGGCCCCGCGAATTTCGGCCGATTGCTCACCAGCGAGCTGCCAACCTCGTCGCTGACACTGCCGGGCAACACGGGCACCTGGCAGTGGACGCTGATCTTCAGCGTCTGTCTGTTGGGATCGACCGGCTCGATGGTGCAGCCGGCCCAATGGATGCGGTTCTATTCGGCTCGCAGCGTCCGCACCCTGAAGCGCGGGGCCGTGATCTTTGCCGCCGTGCTGACAACCTGCTTCATGGTGGGCGTCATGCTGATCGGCTTGGCCGGGCAGATTCTTTATCCGTTGACGTTTTCACTCTCGCACAGCATCGACGGCGGACCGGCCGCGATCTCGATTCCCGCAGCACTCGAAGGACGCTTTACCTACGAACCCGATGGCGACGGCAATTCGGCCACGCTCACCTGGTCGTGGACCGGAAAGCCCGACCACCGAATCACCGACGAGCAGCAAACGCAGTTGCGGGCGCTGAACGACTCGCCCGCGTTTCACTCCGGCGTTGAGGCGCTGCTGACAAAAGTCAACAGGTTGGGGCAGACGGCTTCCGACGGGACCGTGATTCGCGCAACACCCAGCGCCCATCCGGCCGTGAAGGACTACAATTCGATCCTCGTTGTGGTGATTTCCAGGGAGCTGCCGAAACCGGAGCATCTGGGCGACTTGGGAACGATCGTCGCTTCGTTGGTCATCGTCTCGATTCTGGCGGCTTCGATGAGCACGGCCGACAGCAACCTGCACGCGCTCTCGGCCGTCGCCACCCGCGACATTTACGACCGCTTTGTGCGTCCCGGCTCCACGGAACAGGAACGCGTGTGGGTCGGCCGGGCCATCATCGCGGCCGCCACGGTCCTGGCGTTGACCATTGTGATCCAGGGAAACGACGAAGAGTTCAAAGCAAAATACGACATCATCCGCATGATCGCACAGATGGGCCTGATGGCCATCGCTTTCAGCGCCCAGTTACTGCCCGTGACTGTCGATATCTTGTTCCTGCAGAAGGGGACCGGAAGAGGAGCCGCTTGCGGCTTAGCCGCCGGTTTGGCCGGCGCGTTCCTATTCAGCCCGCTGTTCCAGATGCTCGTCGAAGCAATCGGATCACCGGCTGCCATAGTCTCGCTGATCGACTGTCTCAACTCCGTCAAAGGTTTCTCGCCCGTGCACGGCTCCGTGTGGGGCCTGGTGTTCAACATTCCGGTGTTCGTGCTGGTCAGTCTGGTGACTCGGCAGCCGGACCCTGAAAAAGTGCGAGAGTACCGCGACGCATTTGCCGGGAAATAGCCGAACGATTCCATTTCACAACGAGGTCATAGGGCGATGTCCGAGAAGCTCGTCGAAGAACTACTCGATCTCAGCCGGCGGCTGTTGGATTCGATCGATCACCAGGACTGGTCGACGTACACGGAGCTCTGCGATCCAACGCTGACGGCCTACGAACCGGAAGCGGTCGGTCACCTGGTGACCGGCATGGACTTCCACCAGTTCTACTTCAAGCTGGAAAGCGCCGATCGCCCGAGCCAGTCGACCATCAGCTCACCGAACGTGCGGGTGATGGGCGACGTGGCCGTGGTGACTTACGTCCGGCTGACACAACGCGGCGACGAGGACGGACATTCCACCACGTCTGCCTGCGAGGAAACCCGCGTCTGGGAGCGACAGAACGGCAAATGGCGCCACATCCACTTCCACCGCTCGCGGTGCGGCGACGTCCGGCTGTGAAGCACGAACCGGCGTCTGTACCATGCACCGGAAACGGTCGAATGACATCCACTCCGATTAGCCGCAAAGCTTGCTCCGCGCTGCGGGAAACGCCCTCGGAAACAAAATGGGTCGAAGTCGACACGCCACAACGACTGACGTCGCCAACTGGGGAAGTCGGGTTAGCCTGAGTGTGGGGCAGGCTTTCCAGCCTGCCACGACCAATCGTCAGGCTAGAAAGCCTGCCCCACAGCTCCGCTCACATCTGACGGCAAAGGCCCGTCATCGCATCGACGGCGGACCTCTCTTTCTGAAGACAGCATTTGACCAGAGCGCTCTGTCACCAAGATTACCGCACGTCGATTCCGAACAGGTCCGCTTCGAACACGTCCGCTTCGTGCGCGACTTCGGCCACTTCGGCGACGACCTCCGCTTCGTCGACTTCGTCGAGACGAGCACGGTGCTCTAACTGCAGTATCTGGAAGTCGTCCAAATACAGGCGGCCGGAGTGCATCGAGTGGTTGAGCTTCAGGGCGGTGGCGGTTTCGTCGAACGTGGTGACGGTTCCGATCTCGCTCTGGATCAACAGCCATTCCCGGTCCTTGTCGTCCTTCTCGACGACGAGTCGGATTGCCTGGTGGCGCTCTTCGGGGATCAAGAATCGCAGGGTGGGCGCGCCGTCGACGACTTCGTGCCGATCAATCCGGTCGGCGAATTTCTTCAGCAGCACGCGATAGAAGGAGTCGAGCTTGGGATGGCTGCAGGACGTCACCGGTTCGGTTGCCGGAGGCGAGGGGGGAGCTGCCGGCCGCTTCGGACGCGGGACTCTCAGCGTCTTTTTGCACTTGGGACACTGGGCTTGGCGGCCCGCGAATTTGACGGGGGTGGCCAAACGCTTTCCACAAGCGCAGGTGAAGCGAATCATTGGTCGAGTCATCATCTCTGCCTCGCAGTCGATTGCTCGATCCGATGTGCCGCCAGCAGTTCGGCAATCTGCACGGCGTTGGTGGCGGCTCCTTTGCGCAGGTTGTCGCTGACGCACCAAAAGCTCAGACCGTTGGCGTGCGAGAGGTCGCGGCGGATGCGGCCGATGAAGACTTCGTCCCGGCCGTCGCAGGTCGACGGCAGTGGATATTGGAAGTGGGGCGTATCGTCGACGACCTCGATACCCGGGAAAGCGGCAAACAGGCCGCGGGCTTCTTCGGGGGAGATCGGCCGCTCGGTCTCGACGGTGATGCTCTCGCCGTGGCAGTTGGCAACCGGAACGCGGACGCAGGTGGCATTGATCTGGATCGACTCGTCGCCGAGGATCTTGCGGGTTTCGTAGACCATCTTCAGCTCTTCGCTGGTGTAACCGGCTTCCTGGACACTGCCGATCTGCGGGATGGCGTTGAAGGCGATCGGATGCTGGAACGCGGTGTATTCGTAATCGGAGCCGGCCAGATGCGATTTGGTCCCTTCGATGAGGTCGTTGGTTCCCTGCACGCCTGCACCGCTGGTGGCCTGGTAGGTGCTGACGATGACCCGGCGAATCGGCGAGACGTCGTGCAGCGGCTTCATCGCCAAGACCATCTGCGTTGTCGAGCAGTTGGGGCTGGCGATGATGCCGGTGGCATCCAGGGCGGCTTGCGGGTTGATTTCCGGCACGACCAAAGCCACGTCCGGCTTCATCCGCCAGTAACCCGATTCGTCGATGACGATTGCTCCGGCTTGGACTGCCGCGGGCAAATACTCGGCGGCGACGTCGTCGGGCGTGCTGGCGATGACCAGGTCGACGCCGTCGAATGCCGTTTTCGTCAGCTCCCCGATCGTGTGTTCCTTCCCGTGGAACGTCAGTTTGCCGCCGGCACTGCGGGCGGAAGCCAGAAAACGAAAATTCCCCGCGGAGAAGTTTCGCTCCTCGAGCAGTTGGACCATAATCCGGCCCACGGCACCGGTCGCGCCCACGACGGCGACTGTCTGAAACACGAATTCGCTCCTTGGACTCGAAACGGACTGTTGAGGCCCTCAACTATAGCCGTTCCATTCCGACGATGCTACACTTTTGGTGGGCTTGATGCGGTTCTTTGGCGAGATCGACTCGAGGGGGCAGGCAGCGATGAAGGTTCTCGTTGTGGGGCGCGGCGGCCGAGAGCACGTCCTGGTCTGGAAGCTGGCTCAGTCACCCTCGGTCAGCAAGGTGTTCTGCGCACCGGGCAACGCCGGCACGGCGATGGACGGCGCCAACGTCGACATCAACGCAAGCGACACCGAACGGCTGCTCAAGTTCGCCTTGGCCGAGCAGATGGATCTGACCGTGGTCGGACCGGAAGCCCCGCTGGTGGCTGGCATCGTTGACGAATTTCAGGCGGCCGGTCTGGCGGTGTTTGGTCCGTCGCAGGCGGCCGCAGAGTTGGAAGCCAGCAAGGTCTTCGCAAAAGAGCTGATGCGGCTGGCCAATGTCCCGACGGCTGAGTTCGGCGTCTTTAGCGATCCGGCCGACGCGATCCGAAATGTCGAAGAACGCGACGAACGGCCGTTGGTCATCAAGGCGGACGGGCTGGCGGCCGGCAAAGGGGTCCTGGTCTGTGCGAACAAGGCTCAGGCGATCGACGCCATTCAAAAGACGATGGTCGAGAAGGCGTTCGGCGCCGCCGGCGAGCGCATCGTCATGGAAGAATGCCTGGTTGGGCAAGAGACCAGTATTCTGGCGATCGTCGACGGCAACACCATCATCCCGCTCGAGGCGTCGCAGGACCACAAGCGGGCCTACGACGATGATCAGGGACCCAACACCGGCGGGATGGGCGCTTACTGTCCCACGCCACTGGTGACTCCGGATCTGATGGATGCGGTGACCGAAAAGATCCTGATCCCCACCGTCCACACGATGAAGAAACAAGGCCGGCCGTTCCGCGGAATGCTGTATGCCGGCCTGATGATTACGGGTCAAGGTCCCAAAGTGCTGGAGTTCAACGTCCGCTTCGGTGATCCTGAAGCGCAACCGGTGCTGATGCGGCTGAAATCGGACCTGGGCGAAATCCTGCTCCGTGCGGCGACAAGAAGGCTGAGAGATGTTCCGCCTATCGAGTGGGACCCGAGGCCGGCGGTCTGCGTGGTGATGGCTTCGGCCGGCTATCCCGGCGCTTACGAGAAGGGTCACACGATCCGCGGGCTTGACGAAGCCAGTCGTTTGCCCGGCGTCAAAGTGTTCCACGCCGGGACGGCCCAACACGGCGAGCAGATCGTCACCGACGGCGGCCGGGTCCTCGGCGTGACGGCGCTGGGCGAGACAATTACAGAAGCCAAACTGCGGGCCTACCAGGCCGTGAAGTGCATCCGCTGGGACGGCGCCTGGTGCCGAAAAGACATCTCCGACAAGGCCCGCATTTAGCCGCCGAGCTTGCTCGGCGCGTGACTGGGGTTGCGTGCGACGACGCGCCGAGCAAGCTCGGCGGCTAAATGGTTGGAGGGTTGTGATGGTGCTTGCATATCACGCGGTCTTTGGGACCTACGGATTTTGGCTTCCGAATGATCCCCGTGGTTCATGGTCGGATTTCGTGGGTAGCTGGGAATTGCTACGGCACGGCACTGCAACGAAAACGAATGCGCGACGCTCAGTTGCCAGCGCTGTCCACGACAAACAATTGCGGGCGGCAGCCAAGGAGTCGCTCAAATACCCGCCCGTGCAGTTGTCCGGTTCCCAGGCGATCTCTGCGGCGCGGGGATTCGACCAAGCAAGACAAGAAGGCAATTATGCGGTCCACGCGTGTTCGATCTTGCGCGATCACGTTCACTTTGTGATCGGTCCTCACGACAGGTCGATCGGGCGAATCGTGGGACATTTTAAGACCCGTGCCAGGCAGCGAATCGTGGCGGACGGACTCTGGGAAGGCGACAGAAGACCATTGTGGGCGGCCAAAGCCTGGAAGGTGTTTCTCAATACAAAGGATGATGTGAGGCGGGCAATCACATACGTCGAGGATAATCCCGTCAAAGAGGGCAGGCCGCGCCAACGATGGTCGTTTGTCGTGCCCTTTGAGTATTGAGGCGTGCGACGACGCGCCGAGCAAGCTCGGCGGCTAAATGGTTGCGACGACGATCTGCTTAGAAGAACCGACTCCACAAGAACGCGCCGCCGAGCAGGACCACTGCCACGGCAGACAGGCGCAGCGCCCAATGGACTGTCTGATTTCCGCCGGCAATTTTTCCGAAACCCGCGTCGACGACCCGCACGGCCCCCCAAAGGAGCCCGCCGCCTCGCGCCAGAAGTTGCCCCCACGCGATGCGGTCGACCTCGGTGTAGAAGGTAATCTCGATCATCACCCCGCGCGGCTCTGAGCGGCGTCCCGTGAAGTTCTTGAGGTCGGCGTCGATGATATCGCCGGCATCGATCCGCGGTGCGAGGTCTTCGGCAACGTATCGCGTCAAGGTGCCGATCTGCTCACCCGACTGTCGACACACGGCGATCGTGTTCTCGTCGTCGGGGTTGTCGGGCTGCCGGACCAGAAGAAGCGGCTCTCCCTTGCGGCTTTGCCGGATCAGTTCCTGCCGGCTGGTCCCGTCCTGATTGGACTCCGTGATCCCCACAATCTTGGTCTGAAAGGAATGGAGTCGTTTCAAGGTGCGAACCATGACTTTCTCCTTGACAGCTTCGCCATCGTCTTTCGCAATCGCCTAGCTTGATTTGCTCGTCAAGCTCCCGTAGACGATCAGGCTGCTCAGCAATCACGGCGGCCGTGTTTCCGTCTGAGCAAACGGCGTGCGGCGTCCTGAGCGGACCGAGTTGTCGCTTGCCGGTGAGGGGGGATGCGCCAGCGACGTCGCGGCAGCCTCCGGGAAGCTTCCGTTGCGTTGCCGACCTCGCCGAGAGACGTCGGGCTTCTCGGAGTCGGCTGTGACGCTGGCAGAAATCGAGACAGCTTCAGACGAAGAATCGACCAGAAACTGGGCGGGGCGAATCTGGTAGAGCCGACCCGTTTGATCGAAGAGCAGCGCCAGGTCGAGGTGCCAGCGCTGGTCCTCCTCGCGCTGCCAGAAGTCGCAGTAGTAGACGGAATTTCGGATGCCAAAGCTGCCCTCGATGCCGGCCTCGGCCAGCTTCTTGACGGTCTCGTCCCGCGGCGTCCCGAGCGGGGCGATCTCCATGATGGCCGTTTTCTGCTCCGGGTACGAGAGCGGACAAACAATTTCCGACGTCCCCAGACGGCAACCCGTCAGAGCGGTCATCGAAACAAGAAAAGTGGTCGTGAACCAGACGGCCCGACGAATGTCGCACCGCCAGACTGGGGCACACGGCGCACAGCGTCGCGGAAGCTGCATCGGGGCGCCTTTCGGAACAGATTGGAACTACTGAATGACCGAAGGTCGGAAGATGAGGGAGAGGAAAACGGAAAGTAGACCGACTCGGCCCGCGTCGGACGGGTTTTACTGAGCAGATGCGGTTCGAGTCAAGATGACAATGACAACGCCACGCCGCCGGAATTCGTGGATCTGGGCCATCAGACCCGGCCACCCGACGTGCGGTCCAGAAGGAGCCTCGACGAAACACCCTCGGTCCTCTAGAATCCTGAATTCTTTCCCACGCCGGAACTCAGGTCCCATTCCAGGTTTCCGCCGGGCTCCACGAGAGACGTCCAGCCGATTTCTATGGATCAACGATTCTTTATGGAACCACAATTTATTCGCAACTTCTCGATCGTCGCGCACATCGATCACGGCAAGAGCACGCTGGCTGACCAATTGCTGCTGAAAACCGGTGCCATCACCCAGCGCGAGTTCAAACAGCAGATTCTCGACGATCTCGACATCGAGCGAGATCGTGGGATTACGGTCAAGGCGAGAACTGTGGCCATCCATTACACGCATCGGTCACAGCGGTACGAACTCAACCTGATCGATACGCCGGGGCACGTCGATTTTCATTACGAGGTTTCCCGCAGCCTGGCCGCCTGCGAAGGGGCGCTGCTTTTGGTCGACGCTTTTCAGGGCGTACAGGCACAGACGGTCGCCAACGCCTACGCGGCCCTGGAAGCCGATTTGACGATCATTCCGGTCATCAACAAGATCGACTTACCGGTCACGCGGATCGACCAGGTATTGGACGAGATCGAAACCGTGCTCGGTCTAGAACCGGATGAGGCGTTGCTGATCAGTGCGAAGCAGGGGATCGCCATCGACGAAGTCTTCCAGGCCATCATCGAGCGGGTGCCGCCGCCGGCCGGAAAACCAGATGCACCGTTGCGGGCGCTCGTCTTCGACAGCAAATACGACAGCTATCGCGGCGTGATGTCCTATGTGCGCGTGGTCGATGGGACGCTCTCTAAGGGGCAGTCTATTCGATTCATGAAGGAGGGGGCCCGGCACGAGGTGCTCGAACTGGGTCAGTTTCGCCCCGAGATGACCCCCACGAGTCTGCTCGGCCCCGGGCAGGTCGGCTATGTTCTGACCGGCATCAAGGAACTCGGCAAGATTCACGTCGGCGACACGGTTGCCGACGTCAGCGGGCTTCCCGTGCAAACGCTTCCCGGATATCAGGAACCGCAGCAAATGGTTTTTTGCGGCATGTATCCGACCGAGGCGACCGACTTCGAGAAGCTCCGCGAGGAGTTGCAGAAGCTCAGGCTCAACGACGCGAGCTTCACCTTCGTCCCGGAAACCAGCGAAGCGCTTGGCTTCGGATTTCGTTGCGGGTTCCTGGGCATGCTGCACATGGAAGTTGTTCAGCAGCGGCTGGAACGCGAGCAGGACATCGACCTGATCCAAACCGCGCCGAACGTCACCTACGAGATTCTCACGCGTCTGGGGGAAGTCCTAACCGTTGAGAATCCTCAAAAGGTGCCGGATGCCGGCCAGATTCAGGAGTTCCGCGAACCGGTCGCACGGGTCAATTTCATTATCCCCGCGGAAAACATCGGCGCCATCATGCAGTTGTGTGAGGATCGTCGTGGCACGTACCTCAGCACCGAGTACCTTGGTCCGCAGCGCGCGCAGTTGGTGTACGAGCTGCCGTTGTCTGAAATCGTCTACGACATGCACGACAAACTGAAAAGTGCCACACGCGGTTACGGCACGATGGATTACGATGTCATCGGCTTCCGGCCGGCCCACCTCAGCAAAATGGACATTCTCGTCCAGGGCAAACGGGTTGACGCGCTCTCGAGCATCGTGCACCGTTCGATAGCCGAAAAACGAGGCCGCAGTCTGGTCAAACGCTTGAAACGGCAGATCTCGAAACACCAATTCGAGATCCCGCTGCAGGCTGCACTCGGATCGAGAATCATCGCCCGCGAAACCATCTCCGCTTTCCGCAAGAATGTCACTGCCAAGTGCTACGGCGGCGACATCACCCGTAAGCGCAAACTCTGGGCCAAACAGCGCGAAGGCAAGAAGCGGATGAAACAGTTCGGCCAGGTCGAGATCCCGCAGAAGGCCTTTTTTGCGGTGCTGGAAACCGGTTCAGATGAGTAGTCTGTTCTCAGCAACAACACCGGCTTGGCACGGTACCGTTCCTGGCTGATGGCTGATCGCTGACAGCTTGCCGATCCGCTTGCTTCCATCATCCTGACATCGCTGTGTACACGAACGAGGCAAGTAGACCGCCGGCGAGCGGACCGGCAATGGGGACCCATGCGTACGACCAGTCGCTGTCGCGTTTGCCCGGAATCGGCAGCAGTGCGTGGACGACTCGGGGGCCGAGGTCGCGGGCGGGATTAATCGCATACCCCGTTGTGCCGCCCAGCGACAGACCGATCGCAAAAACGAGCAACCCAACCGGCAACGCCCCCAGCGCTCCAAGCCCGAGCGTTGCCGGCGACATACCATCCACACCACCGGCGGTCTCGCGAAAATCAAGCGACGGTTCCGCGGCCATGAGCACCGCGAAGACGAGCACGAACGTCCCCACAATTTCGGAAACCAGATTGAGTTTCAAGTGTCGGATGTTCGGCATGGTGCAAAACGTGGCCAGTTTCGCATCGGCATCCCCCGTGGCGTGGTAGTGGTCGCAATAGAACACGTAAACCAGCGCTGCGCCCAGAATCCCACCGAGCATCTGCGCCACAAGGTAACCAATCACCTGATCCCAGGCGAACCGTCCGGCGGCCGCCAACCCAATCGTCACGGCGGGATTGATGTGCGCGCCGCTGATGTCCATGACGCAGAACACCGCCACAAACACGGCCATTCCCCAGCCAAAGGCGATGACGATCCAGCCCGCCCCGTGTCCTTTGGTTTTTTCCAACAAAACGTTGGCCACCACGCCGTTGCCCAACAGGACGAGGATGGCGGTGCCGACGAATTCCGCGATGTACCGATCCATTGAAGCGTCTCCGGTCGCTTGTACGTCACAGGGTCGCTCTCGGCAACCTCACGTGCTCTCTAGCCACACGCTACGCTGCCCGGATTCTCGTAGAGCGGAATTCATTCCGTTCTACTTTGGCTGCGGCTGGGCTGCAAGGAGGCCCAACCATAACGCCAGGGCCGGGCGCCGTTTCACACTGGCGACGTGTGGCACGCCCAGACCGCAGGATGGGCGTGGCGCAGATTCTGACCACGCCGTCGGTTACGTCAGAGCGTGCCGCCCGGCCGAGTCGTTCTTGCGAAACACGCCGCGACTTTTTAGGCTGGGGGTCATCCGATCAACCGGCGCACGGATACTGACAAGGGGGAGAAGCAATGTTCGCTCGTGGTTTGATCCTCGTGTGCATGTTGGTGTTTTTGAATACCACCTGGTCCACTGCGGCGGACAAGACAGTGCCACGCCCGGCGGGGCTGGAACGCTCGCTGGTGGTCACGGGCCAGGGTTATTTTCCGGTCGCTCTGCGGCTCAAGGATGGGCGTATTGCGGCGGTGTTGCGCGGCGGGGCGGGGCATCTGGGAATCAAAGGGCGACTGGATATCGTCTTCTCCCAGGACGAAGGCAAGACCTGGTCTCAGCCGATCATCGTCAACGACTCACCCCTCGACGACCGCAATCCGGCGCTGGGGCAGGCCGCCAACGGCGACCTGATCGTCGGCTTCTGGCGCACCGCCACCTATGACGAGAAGGGACGCTACAACCCGAAACTAGACAAACCAACCAACACCTGGGTCACGCGCTCTACCGACGGTGGCAAGACTTGGTCGGACCCGAGAGAATTGGACGTGTCCGACATCGGCTGGGGCAGTCCTTACGGCAAGATGCTCAGGATGCCTGATGGGGCTTTGTTGATGGCGGTCTATGGCGGTCCCCAACGACCACCCGGTCAACAGCACGCGAGACGAGAAGATCACAGCTACATTTACCGCTCGAGAGACCAGGGCAAGAGTTGGAGTCGCTACGCCGAGTGTTCCCACGGCGGGCAATTCAACGAGACCGCCCTCGTTCGATTGTCGTCAGGCAAAATGCTGGCGGCCATGCGCTCTCGGCGAGGCGGTCAGGTGTGGCTCACCGAAAGCAACGACGATGGCCACACTTGGAACGAACCGAAACAGATCACGCCCAACTCAGTTCACCCGGCCGACATGGTGCTGTTGCCCGACGGCCGAGTCCTCATGACCACCGGTTACCGCGTGGGACCCTATGGTGTGCGCGGTTTGATCGGCGACGCCAAGGGACACTTTGATTGGGAGCAGCGGTTCCTGCTGGTCAATGATGGGATCGGCGGCGATTGCGGTTACCCCAGCAGTGTGGTGCTCCAGGACGGGCGCGTACTGACGCTTTATTATGCCAACGGCAGCAATGACC
>CAZGYE010000097.1:0-17388 GCA_964530165.1 uncultured Planctomycetaceae bacterium | reverse complement strand
TGAAACCCTGGTATCAAGTCGTCACGCCTCGCGAAGACCTGCGCGAGAATCGACCGATGGACGCATCGGAGTTTGCCGTCCATCTGGATCACATTCGCGAGAAGCGGGACAACGTGTCGGCCGACTACCTCGATCCGGCTCGGTTCTTCGAGCGGACGTTCTTGACCGGCAGCCTGCTCGGCCTGGCATCCCAAGTCGTCCGACGTTTGTCCGGCATCCAAGTCGAGACGTCCGCCGTCTTCAACATGGCCACGCAGTTTGGCGGCGGCAAGACGCACTCGCTGACGACGCTTTACCATCTGGCGACAAACGGGGAGAAAGCGAAGTCATGGAAAGGCGTTGAATCGATTCTGAAGAAGGCGGAAGTTCCGCAGGTTCCGCAATCAAAGGTGGCGGTATTCGTAGGCACTGAGTTTGACGCAATCGCCGGTCGAGGCGGTGACGGTGAACCGAAGCGCAAGACGCCGTGGGGTGAGATTGCCTGGCAACTGGGCGGACAGAAAGGATTCGATTTGGTTGCCGAGCATGATGCCAAGGGAATCGCGCCGGCGGGCGACGTTCTGCGCAAACTGCTCGGCAAAGAGCCCGCACTGATCCTAATCGACGAGTTGATGAACTACATCGGCCGAGCGCGAAAGCTGGAATTGCGTGATCAGTTTTTCGCGTTTCTCCAGAGCCTGTGCGAGGAGGCTCGGGCTCACACGAACGTCGTCGTGTGCGTTTCCATTCCGGGCTCTGAAGATCTCGAAGTTTCGCCCGAGGACGTTCGCGATTTTCAGTCATTGAAGAAACAACTGGATCGCCTCGGCAAGGCAATCATGATGTCGGCCGACGCCGAGATCGCCGAGATTATTCGACGGCGACTGTTCGAGTGGTACGGCCTCGGTGAGGACGCCCGCAAAACGGCATCGGCCTATGCGGATTGGGCGATCGAGCACGCTCAGGAACTCAGCGGTATCGACCCCGAGACGACGCACGAGACGTTTCGGGCGTGTTATCCGTTCCATCCGTCGGTGCTGTCGGTCTTCGAGCGAAAGTGGCAGAGCCTGCCGCGATTTCAACGCACGCGGGGCATCCTGCGTCTACTGGCGCTTTGGGTTGCACACGCCTATCAAGAGCAACACCGCAAAGCGATGCGCGAGCCGTTGATCACGCTCGGATCGGCTCCGCTCGAAGACCCGATCTTTCGCTCCGCTATGTTCGAGCAGCTAGGCTCGAACGACCTTGAGATCCCCGTCACGACAGACATCGCTGGCAAGAAGAATGCACACGCTGTACGACTTGATCGCGAGGCGTCGGACGCGATAAAGAAATCGAATCTGCATCGAAAGGTCGCGTCGGTGATTTTCTTCGAATCGAACGGCGGCATGAGCCAGTCGAAGGCCGAAGCGGCTTTGCCCGAAATTCGGTCAGCAGTTGGCCATCCCGATCTGAATCCTGTTGATGTCGACAATGTGCTGGAGGGACTTGTCAGCACGTGCTACTACCTGAACTGGGACCGTAATCGCTATCGCTTTGGTCTTTCCCCGAACCTCAATCAGATTCTGGTCACTCGCCGCGGCGCAGTGCAGCCCAAGGAGATCGCCGAGCGGATCAAGAAAGAGACGCAGGAACTGTTCAACCGCGGAACGAAAGCACTCGATCGGCGTTTCTTCCCCGAGCGGAGCAACGATGTTCCAAACCGCCCGGTGCTGACACTCGTTCCGCTGGGGCTCGATCATCCGGTCGGCGAGAAGGCGACCGATCAGTTGATGGAGTCGATCGTTCGAGACTGCGGCAACTCGGGCCGCACATACAAATCGGCGCTGCTGTTCGCGGTGCCAGACTCGGCCGATGTCATTCACGACGCCACTCGTGATGTGCTCGCGTGGGAAGCCATCGAAGACGACACCGATACACGTAAGCAGTTGGACGAGTCGCAGGAACGGCTGCTCAAACGAAACTTCGGACGAGCAAAGAGCGACCTGAAAGAAGCCATTTGGCGTGCCTACCGCTACCTCTACCTGCTCGGCAAGGACAACAAGCTTCGGCAAATTGACCTCGGGCAAATCACGTCCAGCATGGCCAGCTGTCTCGTCGAACTCTACATCAACGAGTTGAGTCGAACGGACGAGATCACTCCCGGCGTCGGTGCGAACAAACTGCTCAAGTATTGGCCGCCAGCCTTGACCGAGTGGTCGACCAAAGGCGTCCGCGACGCGTTCTTTTCATCGCCGCAACTTCCACGCCTGCTGGACGCTAACGCCATCAATCGCACAATCGCAGACGGCGTCAGTCGGGGAACATTGGGGTACGCCACAAAAGACAGTTCGGGGCAGCTCAAATTGTCGCACTTCAACGAGAGTCTGAATGAAGCGGACGTCGACATCGCTGACGATGTTTTCATCCTGAAGGCTGAAGATGCTCAAAAGCTGTTGGAACCACCGCGACTGGATCGGATTTCGGTTCGGCCTGGCGATGTCGTACTCAAACCCGGCGAACAGGCATCGTTCACTTGCAGCGGAGTAGACCAGTACGGCCAGCCGTTCGCGGTCAGTTCCACAAAGTGGTCCGCCACGGGCGGTTCGATTACCGACGACGGGCTCTACAAAGCAGACAAGGACAGTTCAGGCGGACTATTCACCGTGAAAGCCGAAGCGGACGGTCTGGAATCCATCGCTGAAGTCCGAGTTGCTTTGCCTTCCAAACCGGGTGGTGGTGGAGGTGGAGACGATCCGAAATCGAGCAGCAAGTCGATTCATTGGCAGGGCGAAGTCCCGCCGCAGAAGTGGATGAACTTCTACACCAAAGTGCTCAGCCGATTCGCGTCATCCGAGGGTTTGAAGCTGAAGGTCTCGTTCGAGGTTCCAGCCGAAGGCGAACAGGGACAAGCAAAGGCTGACGAGGCTCGATCAGGGTTGAAAGAGTTGGGTCTCAGTGACAACGTCGAGATCACTTCGTGATTCCATTCTTGAGTGTGGCCCACATCGACGCAGTCACGATGGCCACGGTGGTCATCCAGCGGCTCGCTCGGTTGGTTGGGTGGTACGACGGCAGCCTGAGGGAGCGAGTCGCGAAACTGACGCCCCTTACGGTGGGGCTGCTCAGTGCTGCGGGATAGAGGTTGACGGCAGGTGTCACCCGATCGTTGCTCTCACCGAGAACTGGAGGCGAAAAGGTTGCATCGAATCATGCCGTCATTGCCGCAGGCGTGGCCGCGAACTCGACCGCTGCGACGCCACCGTTTGAGAGGAGAGTCGGCAGAAACCTGGGCACACCCGCGAAAAGTGTACCCAGGTTTGGGGTCCATTCGGCTATTCTCGGCCCAGATCGATGTGACGATCATCTGCAATAACAGCTAATCAGAGGGCTATCAGATTGCCATCGCACTGTGCCAGAGAACTCTTAATCAGTAGGTTCAAGGTTCGAGTCCTTGCGGGGGCACTGAAAGAATCCCTTGCCGCAAAGGCACTTATGACAAGGAGCTAGAGAAACCAAAGCCTCGTGCGAGACCCTGGTCAGGAATCAGGTCAGGAATCGCGAAAGGGGTTTTGGCAATGTCTCGAAAAGCAAAGGTTTGGTGGAACAAGCAGAAGAAGACTTGGTGCACGGAACTCGGCGGCCAGCGACGCGCTCTGGCGAAAGGGTGGGGAAACAAAAAGGTCGCTGAGCGAAGCGGAAGGAACGGCTCAGCGAGCAGTCGGGTCACATCGATGTGTTTGAATTCTGCATTTGAGTGTCGACGCGCTTGAGCCTGCCTGTTGGTTCGCGGACGCTGGTCTGCTGGACTTGCTGTCTCGGAGTCCACCAAATACGTCGCAAGATGTTCCTCACTGATTCGGTAGGCACGTTTCCCGAACCGATGGCAGCGGAGATTGCCTGCACGGATTTCGCGATAGCCCGGATTATGCCTCGCGCGGCCTCGCTGCGCTCGGCCGCGTCATCAAGGTCATCGAAGAAGAGAATCCCGACCTGATTTGCCTGCAAGCGGTCGACCGCAACGTCCACCTGAAGACGGGCGGTGACGGAAACTTGATTCTCTCGCGCTGGCCGTTCCAAGCACAGCATCAGATCTCATTAAGGCTGAAGCTCACTGGACAGGTATCGTGGGGCAGGCTTTCCAGCCTGCCGAGTGGTCGTGGCAGGCTGGAAAGCCTGCCCCACACTCGGTTCACACGTCATTTCAGTTTTGACAGATCACTCGGGATCGGGCAATTTGCCCTCTTTGAGCAGATCGCCGAAACTCTTACCTTTCGTTCTGCTCTCTATCTTCTCGACTTTCAGCAATGCCGCCTTGATTTTCTCGACGTCCTTCTCTTTCTTGGCGATCACTTTTTTAATGGCCTGACCGTAGGCGTTGTGTTTCTTTTTCTTCTTGTTGTCCTTTTTCGGGTGGCAAACGGCACATGTGAGCTTGCCCTTCTTCCCGTGGTTCTTGACCACTTCGGGGTACAGCTTTTGAAACTGCGTCTTATATTTTGGGCGGGCCTCGGCACGGTTGAGACCCGTCACCAGGGAAGCGCCAATCAGCACCAAGCTGCAGGCCAGGGCTGATGTACACCAAATCGTCCGCATCCAATCATCTCCCATTCCAGTCAACAAGTACTCACTGTGATGGTCACGTCCTTCCCCTTCCATGCAGCAACGGGAAGGAACTCGCCACCACACGTTTTCAGGTCCTCAACAAACATGGTTTTCTCAAGAATTCCATTAGAGAGGCCGCCCAGACTTGTGTCAACTGTGCAATCGGAGCAGTTTGACAACTGATGACCATCCATGATTACCACCCACGCGTCACTTTCGGGTAGAATTCACGAGGTGTTTGTCACGCGGCCAGCGGTGGAAGTCGACGCGTGATCTCGCGCGGAACTGATGAAGGTCGATTATGAATAAGCGAATCACGCTGGGACTGCTGGGACACGTCTTGCTGATCGCGGCGAGTCTCAATGGCGGATTGCGGATTGCAGATTGCGGATTGAAAGATCTGGCAGTCTCTTCGGAATCCAAAATCCAAAATCCAAAATCCGAAATCCACGCGGGAGCCGAGCCGCCGAATGTCGTGCTGATCATTTCCGACGACCAGGCTTGGACCGATTTCGGATTCATGGGCCATCCGGTCGTCCGGACGCCGCACCTTGATCGCCTGGCCGCCCAGAGCGCGGTTTTTCCCCGCGGCTATGTGCCCAGCAGCCTTTGCAGGCCGAGCCTGGCGACGTTGATCTCCGGCTTGTACCCCCACCAGCACAGGATCACCGGCAACGATCCTCCCAAAGGGACCGACCGCGTGGAGATGTTGCGGCACATTCGCCGCATCCCGACGTTGCCGCGGTTGTTGGCGTCGAAGGGGTATCTCAGCTTTCAGACCGGCAAGTGGTGGGAAGGCAATCACAAGCTGGGCGGATTCACGGCTGGCATGACGCACGGCGACCCCAAACGGGGCGGGCGTCACGGCGACGAAGGCCTCAAGATCGGCCGGCAGGGGATGCAGCCGATCTTCGACTTCATCGACGGCTGCGACGAGAAGCCGTTTTTCGTTTGGTACGCACCGTTTCTGCCCCACACGCCGCACAATCCACCAAAGCGGCTTCTGCAGAAATACATCGCGCCGGATCGCCCGGTGGAGCTGGCTCGCTACTACGCCATGTGTGAGTGGTTCGACGAGACCTGCGGCCAATTGCTCGCGTTCCTCGATCGGAAGAAGCTGGCCGAGCAGACGCTCGTGCTGTTCGTAACCGACAACGGCTGGATCCAGCGCACGCCGGAGACGAAAGTGCCCGACGGCTGGCGGTTCCACTTCGCGCCGAAGTCGAAGCGTTCCCCCTACGACGTCGGCGTTCGCACGCCGATCATGCTGCGCTGGCCCGGCCGAATCCAACCGGCCCGCTATAACACGCTGGTCAGCAGCGTCGATCTACCGCCCACCATCCTGGCCGCGGCCGGAATCGAACCACCCTCCGAGATGACGGGCGTCGACCTGCTGAAGGTGGCAGCGGCCAAAGGGAAAACGGACCGCAAAAGGATCTTCGGAGAGATCTTCGCCCACGACGTCGTCGACATCGACGACCCAGCCCCGGGCCTGCAGTTCCGCTGGTGCATCGAGGAAAGCTGGAAGCTCATCCTTCCGGCAGCCGGTTCGCGTCCCGCTGAGCTGTACGATCTCGCCGCCGACCCCCACGAGACAAAGAACCTGGCACTCGAGCAGCGGGACGTCGTTTCCCGTCTGACAAAGCAGACGAACGATTGGTGGTCTGGCCGACCCCTCACCCCAAGAAAATGAAACGCGGACTCGAGAATCGCCGCTGCGCGTCACGGAGTGGCTCATCAGCCAGACCTCACGGGCGCCTGGCCTCAAAGCACTTTCGTGATGCCAGGCATGGCGACCGGGTAACGGCCTTTTTCGTCGGGCATGACTGGTGCGTCCGACTCCATGGTGAAGTTTTCCAGGCCTGGGGCCAGCTCGACGTTCGAGGCCAACGCCTGATCGAACGTGATCATCTTCCCCGACTCGGCAGCCATGCGGCCAAGGATGCCGGTCATGGCGGATTTGGCGCAGCGCTCGGTCTCGTTGTACGGCTTGTCCTGACGAATGGCGTCGAAGAGCAGGTCGTGCTCCACCTGGTAATGATTGCACGGCGGCCCCTTGTACTCCCAGATCAAATTCTCGGCCGTCTGAAGGTGGCTTTTGTAGACCTTCGGCTGGCGGACCCCTTCGCCGAGAACGGCGGAGCCTTTCGCGCCGTGGATGACGTCGCCGAAAAAGCCCCAGCAGTTGGCCATGTGCCGGCCTTGGGCGAAGAGCCGCGTCCCGTCGGCAAAGGTGTATTCCACCGCATAGTGGTCGAACAACTGATCGGGCTGGGTACGGACCTGCCGCCCCCCCTGACCCTGGGCCGAGACAGGCCAGGCGTCCTTCACCCAGCAGCAGACGTCGAGGTTGTGGATCAGCCAGTCCAGGATGAAGCTGCCGTTCAGCCAGGTGAAGCAGCTATAGTTCTGGATGTGGTGGGCCAGTTCGTTCATGCCCAGCTTCCGGGGACGGAAACCAACCGGGCCGTGCTCGCGGTAGGCCCAACACGTGATGACCTCGCCGATAGCCCCGTCATGCACTTGTTGGACCGCCTCTTCCAGCGGCTTGTAGTGGCGGCTCATCAAACCGCCGGCGATCTTGAGGTTCTTCTTCGAGGCCTCCTCGCCCGCCTTGAGCACCCGGCGGATGCCCGGAGCATCCACGGCGAACGACTTTTCCATGAACACGTTGCGGCCTTTCGCCACGGCATACTCCAGATGAATCGGCCGAAATGCCGGTGGAGTGGTCAACAGGACCAAGTCACTACCCGCCAGCGAGTCGATGGCCTTTTTGTACGCATCCATTCCGAGGAAACGGCGCTCTGGGGGAACCTCGACTTGTTTGCTGAATTTTCGCGAGAGATTCTTGAGGCTGGTTTCGAGGCGGTGCTCGAAAACATCGGCCATGACCCAAAGCTTCGTCGGGCCTTTCGTGGCCAGTGCATTGGCGGCGGCGCCGGTCCCGCGTCCACCGCAGCCAATCAACGCCAGCTTGATAGTGTTCTGTTCGCCGGCATAGCTGCGGGCCGCCAGCGAACTGGTCAGCGCTACACCCGCCAGAGTGCCGCCGGAGCGCTTGAGAAATTCACGTCGCGAGGGAGATTTGCCACGATTGTCTTGACCGTTCATCATGCCGCCCTTTCTCTTTGGTGGAACATCAATATCTTTTCCGGAACCGAACGCTACGCGTGCTTTACAAGCGATGATACCGGAAATCGATGTTGTTGGCGATCCAGCAGCCGTCAGTGTCAGGTTTTATCTGAGATTGAGTTTCTCGGAGGCGACTAATCGGGTATCATTGCGAATGCGTCAGCGCGCGATCGAACGTACCTTTCCACAAGGGCTTATTTTTTCGGGAGACAACCAATGTCTGAGAAGCTCAGCCGCCGAGACTTTGTCCGGAGCTCGGTCACGACGTCGACGGGACTTTCCATTGCGGCGATCGCGGGGGGAGCTGCTCGTTTGGCCCAAGGCGCCGAGAAGCCCGCCAAGGGCAACGACGCGCCCGTGTCGCAGGCAGGTCTGCCGAAAGGCAAGATCGGCGACCTGGAGATCAGCCGGCTGCTGCTCGGTGGGAATCTACTCACACACTACACGCACAGTCGTGATTTGAGGTACGTGAACTCGCTGGCGGCCCATTACAACACCGGGGAAAAAATCCTCGATACGCTGGCCTTGGCCGAAGAGCACGGAATCAACACACTGGTAATCCACAACGTCTCGGCCACCATGGAAACCCTCAAGAAGCACCGTCAGCGCGGCGGGAAAATGCAGTGGATCACCTGCACCCGACATGCTCTGGCAAACAGCAACCTCGCGGAATTCGGTCGGCAAGTCGAGGAGTTGGTCGACTACGGCGCCGACGCGCTGTACATTTCGGGAGTGGAAGCGGATCGCGTTTGCGGGTATCATAAACCCATCTGCGGCCCCGATGCGGACGAGCGTCCCGCCAAGCCAAAGCTCGACGTACTCACCCAGGCGATCGCCCTGTGCAAAGCCCACGGGCTGCCGACAGGGATCGGCGCGCACCGGATGGGCGTGATCGTCGACTGTGAGAAAGCCGGCATCGAGGCCGACTTCTACATCAAGACCTTCCATCAGCACAATTATCCAACCGTCAATCTGCACCACGACTCGCGGTGGTGCAGCCAGCCGGAGGAGTTGAGCCGGTTGATGGCCGACGTCAAGAAACCATGGATCGCCTTCAAAGTGATGGCTGCCGGCGCGATTCCCCCGCAAAGTGCATTCCGGCATGCCTTCAGCAGCGGCGCCGATTTCGTCCTCGCCGGGATGTTCGACTTCGAGATCGCTCAAGACGTCCGCATCGCCAAGGAAGTGCTCGCCGGTTGCAAGCGGACCCGTCCCTGGCAAGCGTGAAGAAGCGACGAGTGACGACTGACGATTGCAAGAACCAGCACACCTTTGCACACCAGGCGATGGCCGCCACGTTCCAGGTCGTCGTGGCCGACGCAGACCCCGTTTACGCCCGGCAAGCAGCGGCCGCCGCCTTTGACGAGCTTGATCTCATAGAAGATCACCTCAGCCGATTCGTAGAAACCAGCGACATCTCCCGTATCAACCGCGTCGCGCGTGGAGAGTCGACTGTTGTCGCGTTGGATACATTTCAGTGTCTGCAGAGTGCACTGGACCTGAAAGAGAAGACCGCCGGAGCATTTGACATCGCCTACGCTTCGACATCACCAACGGAGTGCACAGGCAACATCGAGCTGGTTGAGCGGGGCTGCACGGTTCGTGTGCTCGCCGACGGAGTGCAGCTCGATCTGGGCGGAATCGGAAAGGGGTTCGCACTGGATTGCATGGCGGCCTTGCTCGCAGAATGGGAGATCGAATCCGCCTTGCTGCAGGCAAGCACCAGCACCATGCTGGCCTTGGGACCGCCTGCGGACGAGACGGGCTGGCCGATCCACTTCGGCCCCGAACACGACCGCCGTCGGATCTTGCTCGCCGGCTCCGCGTTCAGCGCGTCCGGCACGGCCGTCAAAGGCAACCACATCGTTGACCCGCGGACCGGTCGGCCGGCCGAAGACGCGATACGCTGTTGGGCCGGCGCGCCAACCGCGGCCGTGGCCGACTCCCTATCGACGGCGTTCATGGTGATGCCGGATGAAGAGATCCGTGCGTATTGCAAACGGCACATGGAGGTTTCCGCCACCATTCTCCGATTGGATAAACTCAAGACCCAAATGGGAACCTCAGCACAATGAAACGTCGAGAATTGCTCAAAGCGGGGGTCGCCGCCGGGACCGGTCTGTTTCTCGTCTCGCCATCAGCCCTCGCCCTGAAGAGTGACGGTTCGGACGACTTGAACGTCGCTTTGATCGGGGTGGGCTTACAGGGCCGCGCATTGATCAACGCGGCTATTCTCATGAAGAATGTCCGCTTCCGCGCCGTCTGCGACATGTGGGAATACGGCCGTCGCTACGGAAAGTACTATCTCAAGAACTATGGGCACGAGGTCAACACCTACACCGACTACCGGGAGATGCTGGCCAAGGAGAAGAACCTTGACGCGGTCGTGGTGGCCTCGCCCGATTTCGTCCACGCAGAGCAAACCAACGCCTGCCTGGCGGCCGGGCTTGCCGTCTACTGCGAAACCATGATGTCCAACACCGTCGCGGGCGCCCGTTCCATGGTTCGCACCATGCAGAAGACCGGAAAGCTGCTACAGATTGGCTACCAGCGGCGGAGCAATCTGCGGTACCTTCACAGCTACCACAAGCTGCTTCAGAAGGCGAAGCTCACCGGGCGGACAACGCAGGTCAACGCCCAATGGGTCTATCGCCTGGACGACGGCCGCGGCTGGCCGAGAAAACATACGATCCCCGACGACGCGCTAAAGAAATTCGGTTACGGCAGCATGCACGAGTTCCGCAACTGGCGTTGGTTCAAGAAGTACAGCGGCGGACTATTCGGCAACCTGGCGGCTCACCAGATCGACGTGGCGAATTGGTTTCTGGGCGTCACTCCCCGGTCGGTGTTGGCCAGCGGCAGCGAAGACCACAACGAGACCGGACATTGGCCCAAAAACGTCATGGTCCTCTGCGAGTACGAGACGCCCGCGGGCCTTGTGCAGGCCTTCTGCCAGATGCTCACCTCCACTCGCGGCGATGGGAGCGTCGCCTACGAGCACTTCCTGGGAACGAAGGGCTCGGTGAAGATCTCCCAGAACCCCAAATGGACCGGCATCTATCGTGATCCGGATGCACCCGACTGGGACGAGTGGGTCGGGCTGGGTTACCTCACAAAAACGGAAAAGAAACGTCGGACGCGGTCGGAACGTGGCAGCACGGAGGTCTTCGAGACCGGCGACGTGGAGACCTTTCAGTTGCCGGTGTCCCTCGACACGCCGGTCCACCATCCGCATCTGGACAACTTCTTCGACGCCGTCCGCGGCAAGGCGAAGCTTGCCTGTTCGGCGGACGAGGCTTTCAGCACCGAGGTCGTCGCGCTGAAGATCAGCGAAGCGGTTGCCGCCAAGAAAACGCTCACCTTCACCGCCGAAGACTTCGCTGTCTGAGACGTGTCAGTTGCCCCCGATGAGTGGGCAAACTAGAGTGGGATTGGCTGCGAACCGTGTTCTCACTGAACCGGCTTCCCCGTCGCCGTGACTTGCAGACAGGAGATTTTCAATGGCCCTTGTGTTCCGTCTCGCCGGTGTTGGGGGAGTTGTCGTTGTGTTGTGCAGCGCCGCGTTCACCGCCGAGCAGTCTGGCCCGGCAATTGACATGTTCGGGCCGTCATTGGCCGGTGGCAAAGCAGTCGTCTGGAAGTCGTTCAGCGAAGACCCCGATGTGGCGATGAAAGACGTCTGGCAGATCCAGGACGGGCTCGTCGTCTGCAAAGGCATCCCCAGAGGCTACATTCGCACCGAGCGGGACTTCAAGAACTTCGTACTCACGTTCGAGTGGCGGCGGCCGCCGGAGAAGAAACCCGGACGCGGCGGCGTCCTGATACGGATGACCGGCCGGGACAAAATTTGGCCGAAAAGTTTGGAAGCTCAGCTCAACGCCGGCGGCGCGGGAGATTTCTGGGGCCTGGACGGGTATCGTCTCACCGGTCCCAGCAACGTGCGTCTGGAAGAAATCGACCAGAAGGCCAAACGGCTGTCCAGGCAACAGACTCTCTGGCGAAGCGGCGACGGCGGGTATCACACCTACCGTATTCCCGCCCTGGTCGTCACCGACAAACAGACGGTGCTGGCTTTCTGCGAGGGACGAAAGAACAGTCACAGCGACACGGGCGACATCGACATGCTGGGTAAACGTTCGACCGACGGCGGTCACACGTGGAGCAAACAGCAGGTGATTTGGGACGACGCCCAGAACACGTGCGGCAACCCGTGCCCGGTTGTTGATCGGGAGACGGGCGCCGTGTGGCTGCTGATGACCTGGAACCGAGGCGACGATCGCGAACGGGAAATCATCCTTCAGGCGAGCAAGGACACTCGCCGCGTGTTCGTGACGCATTCGGCCGACGACGGTCTCACCTGGGCCGAGCCGAAGGAAATCACCTCGCACGCCAAGCAGCCCGATTGGACGTGGTACGCCACCGGGCCGGGAGCGGGTATCCAGATCACGCGCGGGCCGTCGAAAGGACGGCTGCTTGTACCCTGCGATCACATCGAGGCCCGCTCGAAGCACTATGATTCGCACGTCATCTACTCCGACGATCACGGACGGACATGGAAGCTCGGCGGCAGCACGCCACAGCATCAAGTCAATGAGTGCCAAGTCGTCGAGTTGACCGGCGGTCGGCTAATGCTCAACATGCGCAACTACGACCGCTCGCAACACCATCGCCAAGTGGCGATCAGCCAAGACGGTGGTGTGACGTGGAAAGACCAGCACTTCGATCCAACGTTGATCGAGCCGATCTGCCAGGCCAGCATTCGCCGCTTCTCTTGGCCGGGCGACGGAAAGAAAGACATCATCCTGTTTTCCAACCCGGCCAACGAGAAAGAGCGCGTCAATATGACCGTCCGACTCAGCTACGACGAAGGCAAGACGTGGCCAGTTGGTAAGTTGCTGCACGCCGGCCCCGGCTCGTATTCGGACCTGGCGGTCCTGCCCGGGGGCGCGATCGGCTGTCTCTACGAAGGCGGCCGGCAACACCCTCAGGAGCGGATCATGCTGGCACGGTTTTCGCTCGATTGGTTGCTCGCGAATGAACATTGAATCGGCGTGAACGGGTCACGCTGGAAAGGAATTGCCGTGCGTCGCTTTCGATTCTGTATTGCCTGTTCGCTGATGGTTGCCGCGGGAATGGTTTCGCTGTCGCCCGGCCGGCTCTCGGCGGCCGAGCCGGCGCGCCGCCAGCCGAACCGGCGCCGCCAGCCGAACCGGCGCCGCCAGCCGAACCGGCACCGCCGGCCGAACATTGTGTTCATCCTGTTGGACAACGTCGGCAAGGACTGGTTTCGCTGTTATGGAAGCCAGGAGAACCAAACGCCGAACATTGATCGCCTCACGTACACCGGCCTGAAGTTTCGCAATTTCTACATCACACCGGTCTGCAGCACGAGCCGGACGATGCTGCTCACCGGGCGATATCCGTTCCGCACGGGCTGGCACACGCACCACGATTCGGCCATCTACGGAGGCGGGTACCTCGACTGGAAACGGGAAATCACGTTTGCCCGTATTCTGCGGGACGCCGGTTATAACACCTGCATCGTCGGTAAGTGGCAGATCAACGACCTGTTCGACCCGGCACAGAAAGACGCCCTCGAGAAACACGGGTTTGACGAACACTGTATCTTCCCGGAAGGGAAACCAGGACACCCCGCCCACAAGAAACGTTACTGGAACGCCTACATCGTCAAGAATGGCGGGCGCGTCGCGACGACCGGCAAGTTCGGGCCGGACGTCTGTGCGGACTACGCGATCGACTACATGCGGCGGCATCGCGACAAGCCGTTCTTGCTGTACTACTCGGCCATCCTGACGCACATTCCGGTCACGACCACGCCGCTGGCGCCGGACGCGAACACGTCGCCGCGCGAAAAGTTCGCCGGCATGGTCCGTTACGCGGATCATCTCATCGGCAAGCTCGTCGCCGCTTTGGACGAACTGGGACTGCGCGACGACACGCTGGTATTCATCACCGCCGACAACGGCACCGACAACGGCACCGACCAAGGCCAGGAACAAAGTCTCGGTGGACGGATCAACGGGCGCATTTCCGCCGAGGGGATCTACTCGCTCACCGAACGAGGCATCAACGTGCCGTTCATCGTGAATTGTCCGTCGTGGATTTCGACCGTCCGCGTGAGCGACGCGCTGATCAACGCGGCCGACGTCTTGCCGACGCTTGCCGATCTGGCTGGAGCGAAGCTGCCCGAGAACGTCGTCATCGACGGCCGCTCGTTCGCGTCCGTGCTGCGTGGGTGTCCCGACGAAAGCTGGCTGCGGCCGTGGACCTTGACGCAGTATCACACCACGCGGGTCATTCGCGATCAGCGGTTCAAGCTGTTCTCGACCGGCGAGTTCTTCGATCTGGCTTTAGACCCCATTGAGCTGCACGATCTCTCCGGCGGTCCGCCGTCTCCGACGGCCGACGCGGCCGCAGCCCGAAAGCGCCTCCAGCATGTGCTCGATTCCCTGCCGCCCGACGCCAAGTGGCCGTTTACGTTCCGCAGCATTTCGGCCCGCAAGATTCGAGCCGCACAGGACGCCCCACGACGGGCCGACTGGATCCGGCAGGACCGGCAGCCGCCGAAGGAACTGGCCAAGTTCTTTCGGCCGCCAAAAGAATACAAGGACCACTTCGGCACGTATCGTTCTCCACTCGTTTTCGACGACGGCAGCCGTGTCGAGACGGTCCGCGCATGGCAGGAGCGGCGTAAAGAAATCCGTAAGAAGTGGCAAGATACTATGGGTCCCTGGCCGCCGTTGATCGAAAAGCCGCGTGTCAATGCTGTGAAAACAACCCGACGCGACAACATCACGCAACGGCAAGTTCGGCTTAAAATCGGACTGGGCGGCCAGATGGTCGACGGCTTTCTGCTCGTGCCGGACGGCGACGGCCCGTTTCCGGCCGTGCTCGACGTTTACTACGACGCGCAGACCGGCATCGGGTTTGGCACCGAACTTCGCGACTTCGCCTGGCAATTGGCCAAGCGAGGTTTTGTGACGCTGGCGATCGGCAAACCGAACACGGGCGTCAACCTCGAAGACCCCAAGCAGATTCCGGGACGACGAGCCGCCTACTATGGGCCAACCGGTCAACCGATCAAGGTGCAGCCGCTCTCCGCCCTGGCCTACGCGGCGGCAAACGCGCACACGGTGTTGGCGAATCGGCCAGAGGTCTATCCGGATCGGATCGGCATCGTGGGACACTCGTTCGGCGGCAAGTGGGCCTTGTTCGCGTCCTGCCTGTACGACAAGCCGGACCCCGGCTCGGGGCAGGACCCCGGCTCGGGGCAGGACCCCGGCTCGGGGCAGGACCCCGGCTCGGGGCAGGACCCCGGCTCGGGGCGGGACCCCGGCTCGGGGCGGGACCCCGGCTCGGGGTTTGCCTGTGCGGTCTGGTCGGATCCGGGCATCGTGTTTGACGAGCGAGATCGCCGGAAGCAGAACCCGGGCGGCAGCGTCAACTACTGGGATGCTTGGTATCTGGGGTCCGAATTGGGAACCTTCGCCGATCCAAAGCAGAAGTACCGCTTCCGCAAGTTGCCCAGCGAAGGCCAGCCGCGCACGGGCGCCTACAAGACGTTGGTCGAGGGCGGTCACGACCTGGTCGAGCTGCATGCCTTGATGGCGCCGCGGCCGTTTCTGGTTTCCGGCGGGACAGCCGACCTGCCGGAACGTTGGTCGGCCCTGAATCATGCTATTGCGGTCAACAGTTTGCTCGGCTTTCACAACCGCGTCGCCATGACCAACCGCCCGACGCACTCGCCAACCGAACAGTCAAACGACCAGATCTACCGCTTCTTCGAGTGGTGGTTGTTGGAGTCCGGTCCGCGGATTGACGATTGAAAGATTCACGCTTTTGACCAGGCAGTCTGGAATCGTCCATTGATAATCCGTCGCGTTTCGCGTGGCCTACGGCAGCCAAAGTTGATCAATGTAGCGCGATTCGAAGTCGGGTTCCAGATTCAGTTCCACGATCTCCATGCCGGCGCTGATGCGTTTGAGCTCTTCCAGGACACTTCGATCGAGCAAAGCGAGGTAGGCCCCCGCAAGAGACGTGTTGCCGACCACTTGGATCTGCGACGGCTGAAAGCCGGGCAGCAGACCGCACCCGATGAGATGGTCGATATCCATGTGAAAACCGAATCCGCCGGCCAAGTACAGCGTCTGGACGTCACGGCTGGTCAGGCCGAATCGGCTGAGCAGGCAGACGATGCCCGCGGCAATCGCGGCCTTTGCCTGCATCAGGCTGGCGACATCCGCTTCGGAAATCACGATTGGCTCTTTGCCGCAGCCGGCGGCGATTAGAAAACCTCGTCCGTAGCGCATCGTCTGAACCAAGTCACTCTCAGCCCACTCTTCGGTGACACGACCGGACGGGCCAAGCAGTCCATGCCGACGCGCCTGGGCGATAAAGTCCACGTACGCGGTACCGCACACTCCGATGGGCAAGCCGTCGCCGATCACCTCGAACTGCGGGCGTGATGGATCCTCGTCGAGACGGATGTGACTGATCGCTCCTTCGGCGGCCCGCATCCCGCACTTCAATCCGGCTCCCTCGAAGGCCGGACCTGCCGCAGTCGCGCAGCCGATCAGCTGTTCGCCGTGTTTCAGGACGATTTCGCCGTTCGTACCCACGTCGACCAGCAGACAGGCGCTCGCACGGTACGTCATGCCGCTGGCAAACACTCCCGCAATGACGTCCGCACCCACGTAGGCGGCCGCTCCGGGGAGAAGATGGACGGTTGGCTCCGTCTCGAAGGCCCGACCTGCGCGTGCCACCGCACTCTCGCCGGAATGATTCGCCAGTTTCGCCTGCTCGGAGACACCCGGAAGCATCGTGATCGGCAACTCGCCCAAGCGTATCATGCGGTGCTCCAGAAATCGCGGTGTGAACGGCGCCATGCCCATCGGGCCGGGGTCCACGCCGGCCAGCAGATGCAGCATGGTTGTGTTGCCCGCAACGGAAAACGAGACCACCTGCTCGGCAAACGCGCCCGCTTCGGTCAGTACCTGGTCGAGCAGGGGAGCGAGCGTCTCTTCGGCCACCGCTTGCTGCAACTCGCGAATTTTGCTCTTGTCCGTTAGACAGTGGTTGATGCGGGTCAACACGTTGTCGCCCCAGCGTGTCTGTGCATTCAACACGGACGCGGTACTCTCGATGTTGCCGGTAGCGAGATCGACCAGCATCATGACGACCGTGGTTGTCCCGATATCGATGGCGACGCCGTAAGCTCCTTTGTCGACAGCCGCCCCGAGCGGGCCGACAGACCAGTGATCGCCACGATACTCCGCGGCCAGCGAAAGGTCGGCTTCGCCGTGCGGATCCAGCGATTCCCGTCGGGGATTGGCTCGAACCGGCAGACTTTCATCCAGCCTGAGAGACACAGCACGGCACACCGCTTCGGCAAACGGCAGGTCGCCGTCCAACTCATCGGCACGCACGGTGACGTGCTGCCACAACGGCTCGTGGGCGCGCGTGACGTTGATGCGGAAAGACGTCACGACCTGCGGCTTGTGGGCCAGCAACGACCGAGTGGGAATACGGATCTCCACGCGACCGTCGACGGGCATCTTGTGCTCGCAGGCGCGCAATAACGATGCGGTCTCATCAACCGGAACCGTCCGCCCGGAGGCGGTATGAACCAGCGTGCCCGCGCTCAATTCGACGAGGCAGCCGTCGCACAGCCCG
>CAZGYE010000096.1:0-17403 GCA_964530165.1 uncultured Planctomycetaceae bacterium | reverse complement strand
GTTGCGGTAGGGCGTGCCACACGCGGTAGGCCGCACCCGGACGACTGGAAGCCACTGGGCTGTGTCCGTCGTCAAGTCCCCGACCGGAGATTGGTCCACAGCCCAGAGCTTGCATTGGGATGACCCGCGGGGTGGTGCGCTCTACCCGTGCGGCTGCGCGCAGCGGATCACATTGGCTAACGGCAACGTTCTAATTCCACTTTCGTTCGGCCCCAAGGGCCGAAAATATCGCTCGGTGACAACGGTTCTCTGCTCGTTTGACGGGAAAAAACTGCGGATCCGCGAAGTCGGCAACGAACTGATGAATTCCGCCGGCCGCGGCCTGCTGGAACCATCGCTGGCCCTGCTAGCCGGCCGCTTCTACATGACCATCCGCGCCGAGGACGGTCGCGGATACGTCACCGTTTCCGGCGACGGTCTGCACTGGAAGACCCAACAACCCTGGCAATGGGACGACGGAGGGCCGCTCACCATGTCCACCACCCAGCAGCGGTGGCTGGTTCATTCGGACGGTTTGTTCTTGGTTTACACGCGGAAGGCCGAGAAGAACGTCAATGTCTTCCGCTGGCGAGCACCGTTGTTCCTGGCAGAGGTGGATCGAAAGTCACTGCGGCTGATTCGAGCCAGCGAGCGGGTTGTATTGCCGTTGATTGGCGACGGCCTGAAGGATCCCAAGCACGTCGCCCGCATGGGAAACTTCCACACGGTCGCCGCCACACCGCACGAATCCTGGGTGACCACCGGCGAGACGCTGCCACACGACGGCTGGGCCGGAGACACACTCCTGGCCCGCATTCGCTGGAAGCGCCCAAATGGTTTGGCCCCACAACGAGATTGACAAACGAGATCAAACGCGGGACACTGCGATAGCTAGGAAGGACGCCGGCGAAGGTGTCGATTCGCAACAGCGCAGTTCCGCGATTCTTGAGGGGGGGCGTCGTCGATGGTTAAATTGCCGCCAAAGAAGAACCCGAATTACGTTCATCCCGGCTCGCGGAAGCTGAAGCTGACGCTGTTTTGGACAGATTTCTCCGGCGATGCGGCCTCCAGCGACATAAGCGCCAAGCTACTTGCCACGGCCAAACAGATGCTCAAATCGCACGGATTGGGACTGGATGTGCTGCCCAAGTCGCGAACTTCGGCGTTCACACTACCGTATCAGGGCGTGTATGAGGAGTTTCCGGAGTATCAATCGGAGAAGGATGCCGGCAAGCTGCGGGCGTTGGCGCACAACGCGTATCCACACGGAGAAGGGCGTCTGCCGGTGATCTTCGTCCCGTTCGAAACGCCGCAGGCGACCAAGGGGCAAACCTGGGGAAAACCTCGGACCGGTCCGGTTGACGGGATCGGTTGGCTGACGTTCGTGTTGATCAACACGCGTGGGCTCGCTCCAGACCGGGTCACTTTGTTACACGAATCGGGCCACGCCGCCAACCTCGACCACAACACAGGCGACGTCGTCAATTTCATGGCAAACGGTCTCAAGCGCACGGTGATGTACGAGGACCAAGTGAAGAAACTAGCGGCCAGCTACTTCTGCGGTTAACAGAATCGTACCTCTACTCAGCCGTTGAAATAGACGTATGCCGCGAGGATCGCCAGCAACACGGCCGCCGAAGCCGCCACGTCGCCCCGGTTCCAACTGCTTCGCGACTCGCGCCGGTGCTCATCGGTGATCGTGCCGTATGTCAGCCCGCTAATCTTCTTCAGCGACGGGGCCTTCGTCATGTAGCTGACGGCGATGATCACGACAACGCAGATGATGAAGATCAGCAGGCTGTAGTATTGGAAGTAGATATTGTTGACGACCCAGAAGAACGACCCTGCGGCGTATCCATTCTCGAATCCCGCCAGTCCCAGCGTGACGGGTGTATCGACCGCCAGGCGGAAGACGCCCAGAACGAAGCCGACGATCAGCGCCGCCAGGCATCCTTTGCTGTTGAGGCGTTTCATGAACACCCCCAGAAAAAAGACCACGAAGATCGGTGGCGCCAAATATCCCTGCACGCCCTGCAGGTAGTGGTACAGCCCTCGGGCGCCCTGGATGACCGGCACCCACATCAGGCCGATCACCACCATGGCGGTGGTGGCGATGCGGCCTGTCCAGACGAGTTGGTGACCGGAAGCATTCGGCTTGAATTTCTGGTAGAGGTCCATGGTGAACAGCGTCGAGGACGCGTTGAACACGCCGGACAACGAACTCATCAGGGCCGCCAGCAGCCCGGCGACCACGATCCCTCGTATGCCTGGCGGCAGGACGTGTTTGACCATCAACGGAAAGGCGGCCTGGCTCTCCTCCACAACGGCCCTGCCACTGGCGTCAACCAGATGCTTGAATGCCTCTACCTGCCCGCTCTTGGCCAGGGCGAAACAGATCATGCCTGGGATGATGAAGATGAACACGGGCAGCAGCTTCAGAATCGCAGCACAGATACTGCCGCGACGGGCCGCACGCTCGTTGGGTGCGGCCAAGGCCCGCTGCACGATGTACTGGTCGGTGCACCAGTACCAGAGACCGATGATCGGCGCGCAGAACAGCATTCCCAGCCAGGGGTAGTTGCCGTTGAAGTACCAGGCGATGCGGCCTGGCTCCTTGACCGGGGCCCAGGTGCCTTGCATGCCCTCGGGTATGAGTGGTTTCCAGAGGTTGAACATGTCCGATCCGCACACTTCCCGCAGCGCCGCCCAGCCGCCCAGTCTCTGGAGGCCATACAGGGTCACCAAAACCGAACCGGCGATGAGCACGACGGTCTGTATCGCCTCGGTGTAGGCCACGGCCCGCAGCCCGCCCAGGACAGTATAGATGCCCGTCAGGATGATCACGGCAAACGAGCCGATCCAGAACGAATCGAGCTCCATGAAGCCGATGTCGAGCTTCATTTCCGGCAGCAGCGTGCGAAACACGATCCCGCCGGCGAAAATCCCGACTGCGATTTTGGTCAGCACGTAGGCGACCAGCGAGATGATCGACAACACCCAACGGGCGGTGGCGCCGTAACGCCGCTCCAGAAACTCGGGCATGGTGAACACCCGGCTGCGGGCGTAGAACGGTACGAGCACCCACCCCAAGATCAACAGGCACCAGGCGTGAAGTTCGTAGTGGGCCATCGCCACGCCGTCGGTGCAACCCGACCCAGCCAGACCCACCAGGTGTTCAGAACCGATGTTGGAAGCGAAGATCGACGCGCCGACGATGAACCAGCCAAGGTTGCGGCCGGCCAGAAAATAGTCATCGGCCGTGTCCTTGTTCTTCAGGACGACCCACCAAGCCACGCCGAAAAGCAGCACAAAGTATGCAGCGATCACGATCCAATCCAACGTTACCATAATCAGTGCCCTTCCACCCAAGTTGTTAGTGGTGCCGACCGAAACGATCGCGTTGAGAAGAGAACGTCCCCAGTATGCCCAACGGCATCGGTTTCTCTGCGGTTTCTTCGGTCTTGAAGTTACAACCAGTGAATTCGCAGATTCGTCTCATCAGTTGTTCGTAAGGGGAATCTCCAGTTGCGACGGCGGGGCCTTCAACGCGGCTTTGTGTTCTTCGGCGATTTTTTTGATCTCGGCGATGACGTCGGGGTGGTCGGCCGAGACGTCGTATTTCTCTGATGGATCGTGCTCCAGGTGATACAGTTCCGGCGGGTCGTGCTCTTTGGGGGCTTCGCGTCGGTAGGCCGGTTGGGTGATGAAGTGAGCCTTCCACGCTCCGTGCCGGACGGCCATCAGACGGGTGCCACGGTAGTAGAACATCGTCTTGCGCGGGCTTTTTCCGGTTCCGAACAGCACGGGCTGTAAATCGACGCCGTCAATGACCCGGTCCTGCGGGACTTGGGCGCCGGCCAATTTGAGGCTGGTGGTGAAGATGTCCATCGTGCTGCCGAGTTCCGGCGTGACCATGCCCGCCGGGATTCTGCCGGGCCACCAGGCCAGCGTCGGTTCGCGCATGCCGCCTTCCCACGTGCTCCCTTTGCCTTCTCGCAGCAGCCCGGCCGATCCGCCGTGATCGTGAAAGATCAACCACGGCCCGTTGTCGCTGGTGAACCAGACAATGGTGTTGCGATCGAGTTTGAGCTGCCGCAGCATCCCGAGAATCTGTCCTACGCTCCAGTCGATTTCCTCGACCACGTCGCCGTAGAGTCCGCGAAGACTGTGACCGACGAACTTCTTCGAGCGGAACAACGGCACGTGTGGCAGGTTGTGCGGCAGGTACAAGAAGAACGGCCCGTCCTTGTGGTCGCGGATGAACCGGATCGCTTCTTCGGTGTAGCGCCGGGTGATGGTCGTCTGATCGGCCGGCCGTTCGACGATCTTCTCGTTTCTCATCAAAGGCACGTTCCAGTATTCGACCTTGGGATTCCAGAAGGGCTCGCGGCCTTTGGGGGAATCGGCCACACGGTCCATGTCGTTCGAATAGGGAATGCCGAAGTACGAATCGAACCCGTTGCTAGTCGGCAGGAACTGTGGCAAATGGCCGAGGTGCCACTTGCCGATGCACGTGGTGGCGTAGCCTTTCGTTTTGAGGGCCTCGGCCAGCGTGATTTCTTCAGCCGGGATGCCACCGCCTGAGTTCGGAAAGAGCACCCGCCGGCGATCGCTGCACATGCCGTTGCGGATGGGCAAGCGTCCGGTCATCAGGGCGGCCCGGCTGGGCGTGCAGACTGACGCTGCCGCGTAGAACTGTGTGAAGCGTATCCCCTCGGCAGCCATGCGGTCCAGCTGCGGCGTGTGGATGGTCGGATGGCCGAAACAGGTCAAGTCGCCGTAGCCGAGATCGTCGGCGAAGATGACCACGATGTTCGGCCGCGTGTCGCCTTCAGCTGCCGCAGCCCCCTCGGCCGCAACCGCCAAGCAGCAAAAACAGACCATGATTGCCAAGAATGAGGGTCTTCTTCCGCTGGCATGTCGTCTCATTGGTTTCTCCCGCCTGATTACCTGTCCAAAGTTGCCGCTCCCGGTGCGTCCAGGACTGCGGTCAGTCTACGCAGAGATGCCCGGCGATTGCCAGCGTGTCGTTGGCGACGCTCTGCTGGGAGGCGACGTGGCGGATGGGGCAACATTTGCGGATTCTGCCGAAAAATCCTTCAGGCGCGAACGGTTTGCGTCCGAAGTATGAGTAGGTGCACTATCGTGCCACTTTCCGGCAGAACCGCGATGTCGCATTCCCTTTCACACGCCGAAACACACACAGAAGAGGCTGTCGCCGGGGTCCCGAATTTGGCGGCGGAGATTGTCGATCTGCTGCTGCGATCAGCGCACCTGCTGCGCACCATCTTGACCGCTCACTTTTCCGAATTCGGTCTGAATGACGTCCGCCACGCAGTGCTCTCAAGAGTGCGGGCCGCCTCGCCGGTGGGCTGTTCACAGACGGAACTGGCCGAGCAGTTGAACCAATCGGAGTCGAGCATCAGCATGCTGGTCGAGCGCATGCGTAACGACGGCCTGCTCTACCGCCTGCGCTCGAAGACCGACCGTCGCAAGCGGGTGCTGATGCTCACGCCGCAAGGCCGGCAGGTGCTCGAGCAGATCGACTCCTGTCACAACCGGCGGATGGACAACCTGCTGCGCCAATTCGATTCGGGTCAGAAGCAATCGTTCTCCGCACTGCTGGAGTTGCTAATTGCAGAACTTTCGAAGAGGAACGCTGCCGCTGAGTCGCGAGGACTGTTGAGTGCAACGCCTCCATCCAGGAACTGCCAGCCATGAGCGCAGCTCGTGAGCACCATCAACCGTTCGCTGCGACGGCCACTTCACGCGGCCGGTGGAGCATGATTGGTGCACGGGCCGTGTGGTACCGAACATGGACCGTGCGGCTGTTCGGCGTGCTGGGTTTGGCGGCGGTCCTCGTCTCCCTCGGCTGCAACCGTGCTTACTATCGCAAGCAGGCCGACCGTGAAGCATCGCGGCTGGTTCTCGAGAAATCGGACGATCCCCGTTGGGCGCTTCCCGACTTCACGATCGAGATGGATCCGCGCAGCCGATTCTACGACCCCTATGATCCCGATCACCCCCCCATGCCCCCCGACGATCCCTCCTCGCACGAATTGATGCACTGTGTCGACGGAATGAAGGGTTACTCGCACTGGCACGACAACGGTGACATCGACGAGCTGGAGAACCCGTCTTGGCGAACCTACTTGGCCCAATACACCACACAGACTCAAGACGGATCAGTGAAGCTGCGGATTGAAGACGCGATGCGGTTGGCTTTGATCCACTCGCCCCGGTATCAGCAGCAACTGGAAACGGTGTACCTCTCAGCTCTGGACACCAGCACCGAACGGTTCCGGTTTGACGTGCAGTTCTTCGGCGGCAACGACACGACCTTCGAGCACCTGGGGGCCAGGCGCGGCCCCGGCGGTGAGAGGAACACCTTGCGCACCGATACCGATCTTCTGCTGAACAGACGATTTGCCACCGCGGGCGAGCTTTTGGTGGGCTTTGCCAATTCGTTTGTGTGGCAGTTTTTCGGACCCGATACGCACGTCACGACATCGTTGTTGAACTTCAGCCTGATCCAGCCGTTGCTGCGCGCCGGCGGCCGGGCGGTGGCTTTGGAGCAACTGACCATCGCCGAGCGGACGTTGTTGGCGAACTTACGCGCCTTCCAGCACTTTCGTCAGGGTTTCTACACCCAGTTGGCGATCGGCAGCGATGGAGGCGTCCCCGCCCCACGTCGGCGCGGCGGCTTCTTGGGTGGAACCGGGCTGACTGGCTTTACCGGGCAGGGCAGCGGCGGTTTCGGCGGCGTCGGTGCGGCAACCGGATTCGGCGGCGGTTCATTCGGAACAGGCGGAGGAGGCGGCGGAGGCGGCGCCGGCGGAACCTTTGGCGCCGGCGGCGGCGCCGGCGAAGTCGGCGGATTCATCGGTCTCTTGCAGACTCTGCAGCAGTTGCAAAACCGCCAGGACAGCCTGAATCTCCAGTTGCGGACGCTCGCCCTGCTGGAAGCGAACCAACAGGCCGGCTTGATCGGTCTGGACCAGGTGTTGCAGTTTCAGCAGAGCATCGAGACCGAGCGGGCCCAATTGCTCCAAGCGGAGAATCGTTTGCAGAACGCGTTGGAAAACTTCCTGATCTCCACACTCGGGTTGCCACCCGACTTGCCGGTCGAACTGGACGATTCACTGGTCCGTCCCTTTCAATTCATCGATCCGAAGTTGAGCGCCTTGGAAACCGGCATCGCCGATTTCATCGAAGAGTTCGGAGAATTGGACGAGCCGACGATCGAAGATCTTCAGCAGGCGTTCGAGCGGCTGGAGGCATTGCGTCGACGGCTGACGGCACAGTTTGAGGTCGTCGCGGCCGACCTGAACCTGTTCGAATCGCGGTCGGACGAACGCCAAAAGGGCATGAGCCCCAAGCAGCGGAAGCGCTTTCTCGAAGACAAGCAGAAACTCGCGGATGACTTCAACGAGCTGAAGGCCCGCGTCGAAACAACCGCCCGGACGTTTTCGAAGCTGACCGGGCAACTGACACCCACAACACGCCGCAAATCGGCCCAGGAACTGGTGGTGCTGAATACGGAGCTGTTGAATCTTGTGGGAGAGCTGTCGCTGATCCAGGCCCGGGCGCGGCTGGAGTCGGTCTTGCTGGAGACAATTGAGTTGTCTCCGCAAGAGGCCCTGGCCATCGCCCGCGCCAACCGGCTGGATTGGATGAACAACCGGGCGGCCCTGGTGGACAGTTGGCGGCTGATTGAGTTCAACGCCAACGCGCTGGAGTCGAATCTGGACATCTTCTTCGAGGGCGACCTCGGGACGCTCGGCGGCGAGAACCTGCTTCGGTTCCGAGGACCGACGGGAAGCCTCCGCGCCGGTGTGCGATTCGACGCGCCGTTGACTCGGCTCTTGGAACGCAACAATTTTCGACAACAGTTGATCAACTACCAGCAAGCCCGCCGGCAGTTGATTCAATTTGAAGACAATGTGAACCGCGGTCTTCGGCAGACTTTGCGAGGACTGAAGCAACTGGAGGTCAATCTGGAGATCCAGCGCCGCGCGGTGGCCATTGCCGTGCGCCGCGTCGATCAGGCGCGTTTGAAGCTGGCCGCACCGGTTCCGCCGGTTTTGCCGGGTCAGCCGCCGGCCCAATTCGGACCGACGCTGACACGCGATCTGGTCGACGCACTGGAAGCTTTGCGCGATGCGCAGAACAACTTCATGAGCGTCTGGCTGAACTACTACGCAGGACGCATGGGGCTGATGCGAGACCTGGGCGTCATGCGAATCGATGAGAACGGCCTCTGGATCGACGAACCGCTGGACGAGGCCTTGCGAGCCACCGGGCAGGAATATCCGTTGCCGCCCCCCGTTCCCGCAGTGTGGTTTCAGGGCGGAAGCGGCCCCTGCAAACCGGACGACGCCGGCGACCACTTCGTGCCGCCGGCGCCGACCTCGGAAACGCCGCGCGATTCTCATTGAAACAAGTGGACCAGTGCGTGATAATCGGTACTCAGGCAATCCACTCATCGAGCAGAGACGTGCGAGGAAGAACCGATGTCGCTGACGACCAAACCGCATTCCTCGTCGGTCACCGAACCGGAACCTGCATTTGCGCGACCGGAACGGCCGACTCCCCGGTCCGGTTTCCGAGGATGGTTGATCGGCGTCTTGTTGCTCGTCTTGCTTGTCGGGCTGATTGCCGTCGTGTGGCCGCAGATCACCGCGTTCACGACGGCTCCGCCCTCGACGGGAGCCATGACGCACACGGTGACGCGCGGACCGCTCATCATCACCGTCACTGAGGACGGCAACATTGAGAGCGCCAGCAACATCGACATCAAATGTCGTGTGAAGGGCGGCAGCTCGATCTTGTGGATCGTGGAGGACGGGAAGGAAGTCGACGAGGGCGACCTGATTGTCCGGCTCGACCGGTCCAGTATCGAAGACGAACTCAGCGCCCAGGAGATCACCCTGGAGAAGGCCAAGGCGGCCAAGATCCAGGCGGAAGAGGAATTCGAGGTCGCCAAGATCTCCATCGAGGAGTATCTCAAGGGAACGTTCATCCAGGAGCGGCAGGACCTGGAAGCGCAGATCACGATCGCCATGGAGAACCTTCGCAGCGCCCAGAACCTGCTGGCGCACACACAACAAATGGCCAAAAAGGGCTTTGTGACGCCGCTGCAGCTCGAGGCCGATCAGTTCGCCGTCAAGCGGTCTGAGCTGGAGCTCGAATCGGCCAAGACGGCCAAGATGGTCCTGGAGGAATTCACCAAGGCCAAGACCCTCAAGGATCTCCAAAGCCAGCGCGACACGGCCGAGGCCAAGAAGCGTTCCGAACAGGCTGCCTACGATCTGGAAGAAGCCCGCAAAGAACGACTGCTGGAACAGTTTGAACACTGCGAGATCAAAGCGCCGCAAAAAGGCATGGTCGTCTACGCCAACGATAGTGGCAGCCGGCATCACAGTTCGCAGACAATCCAGATTGAAGAGGGGGCCAAAGTCCGCGAGCAGCAGACCCTCGTTCGGTTGCCCGACCTGGCAAACATGCAGGTGAAGGTCATGGTCCACGAAACCAAGGTCGATCAGATTCGTCCCGGGATGCCCGCCCGCATCGACGTCATGGGTCGCCAAATGCAAGGCAAAGTCGTCTCCATCGCCAATCAGGCGGCGAGCAGCTCGTGGTTTTCGTCCGACGTGAAAGAGTACGAAACCATCGTGCAGATCGAAGGCGAGGCAACCAGCTTGAAACCGGGCATGAGCGCCCAAGTCGAAATCCTCGTCGAGGACCTCGACGACGTGCTGGCGGTTCCGGTGCAGGCGGTTGTCGAGCAGCGCGGCAAGTTCTTCTGCTGGGTCCAGACTCCCGAAGGACCTCAACGGCGGCCTGTGCTCCTGGGCCGGACGAACGACAAGCTGATCGAGATCACCGACGGCGTGGCAGAAGGAGACAAGGTGCTGCTCAATCCGCGCGCGTTTGTCCCGGAAGCCAGAGAGGAAGAACTGCCCGACGAAGACGCGGATCGCAAACGGTTCGATTCCCCGCCGGCCGGCCCAGAGAATGCCGGTCCGGAGCAACGGAGCGCAAAGGACCTGGGACCGAAGAAGGAGTCCGATCCGGCCCAGCAACAGCCCGGCGACCGCGCCACCACCACCGCTGCCGGTGGCCGGCGCCCAGGAGCGAAATCGTTCGACCTGATGCAGTTTGACAAGGACGGCGACGGCAAGCTCAGTCGCAACGAGCTTCCCGAACGCATGCGGACGGCCTTCGACCGGCTCGACAGCAACGGCGACGGCTCGATCGACAAAGCGGAGATCGGCGACGCCATGCGCCGCCGCCGGCAGAACGGGGCCGCCCCGCCAGCCGGGCGGCGTGGTCCGCGAGAGGGACGCTAGCCGTGTCGAGATTCCTACGGACCCTGCGGCTGGGCTATAAGAGCCTGCTGCTGCACAAGCTGCGCTCCGGCCTGGCCATGCTGGGCATTCTGATCGGTGTCACGGCCGTGATTTGGCTGGTGGCCTTAGGTGAGGGGGTCAGCTATCAGGCGCAGCAACAAATCAAGGACCTGGGCGCGACCAACATCATCATCAAGAATGTCAAGCCTCCGCAGAGTTCTTCACGGAGCGCCGGCGGCCGCTTCTTCATAAAATATGGCCTGCTGCGGGAGGATTATGACCGCATCGTCAGCACCATCCCCAGCGTGAAGCAGGCGGTGCCGATGCGGGAAATTCGCCAGGAAGTCCGTTTTCTGGACCGGCTGGAGGACGTCCATTTGGTGGGCTGTACGCCGCACTATTTCGAGATCAATCACCTGAGCATGTCCCGCGGCCGGTTTCTCACCGGACGGGACTTCGACGGCCTGGACAACGTCGCCGTCATCGCCGACGCCGCGGCCGCTCGACTCTTTCCCTACGAGAATCCGATCGGGAAAACGATTCAGTTCATCGGCGGGGACGTCTACGTTGTGATCGGGCAAACGGCCGGCCGCACTCCCTCGGCCGCCATCGGCGGAAGCCTCGAAGGACGCGATTACAACCTCGACGTCTACATTCCGCTGTCCACGCTGCGGGCGCGAATCGGCGATCGGGTCGTCACGGCCCGGTCTGGCAGCATCGAAGGGGAGATCGTACAGCTCAGCCAGATTACCGTCACAGTGGGCGACATCTCCGAAGTCGAAGAAACCGCCGACATCATTCGCATCCTGCTGGAAAAGTATCACAAGAGGATCGACTACTCCATTACGGTGCCCAAAGAGCTGTTGCGCCAGGCGGAAATGCTCCGCATGCTGTTCAACGTGCTGCTGGTGCTGATTGCCGGGATCTCGTTGGTGGTCGGCGGCATCGGCATCATGAACATCATGCTGGCGACCGTGACCGAACGGACTCAAGAGATCGGGGTCCGCCGCGCCATGGGCGCCAAACGCAGAGACATCATCTACCAGTTCCTCGCCGAAACGATCGTGCTGGCGGGCATCGGCGGGGTCTTGGGGGTCGGCTGCGGGTTTCTGTGCAAGCCGGCAGTCGTCCAATTGGGCAAAGTGGTCGAGACCTTCCTCCCCGACGTCTGGAAGTCGCTGCCGTCGACCATTCAGGCGTTGGAGCCGCGAGTCGCCGGGTGGTCGATCGTTGCCGCTTTTGGAATCTCCGTGGGCGTGGGAATTCTTTTCGGTCTGTATCCGGCTCGCCGCGCCGCCCAGATGGACCCCATTGAGGCGTTGCGACACGAATAATCAACCGTAATCATTAAACCTCCAGTCCGGGAAATGTCGAAAAAGATAATGAGAGACTATTCTTGTATTGGAGAGGCTCGTTGAGAGCGACGAGGGAAGCCATGAGCGCAATTGGTCCCGGAAACATCGGCTCGCTGAACCTGGCGGGATCGTTTGCCGGTGCACAGCGCAGCGACGCTGATACCGACCGCAACAAGGCGAGTTCGGCAGAGCAGAAGTTCCAAATCGATCAACGAACGATGTCGTCCCATTCGACGGGCGACGTCGCAGAAGCGGACTTCTCGTCCGAGCGCGATGCCGACGGGCGTCTCTCCTACCCTGAGACGCCGAGACCGGACGACGAGAGCGAGGACCCTGACGAGAGTCAGGAACAGCGGCGGCGTGCGTTGGACGTCTTGGATGGACGCGGCACGTCTCTCGATCTCGAAGCCTGATTCGTCGTGGGGCAGGCTTTCCAACCTGCCGATTGGTGGGGCAGGCTTTCCAGCCTGTCGATTGGTGGGGCAGGCTTTCCAGCCTGCCGATTGGTGGGGCAGGCTGGAAAGCCTGCCCCACACTCGGTTTTGCAGCCGCTACTTCTTCGATCCAGAGCCCAGGAAGCTGAAGAGTCGCTTACGCTGTTTCGGATCGTCGCTGTCAGCCGCAGAGATTGCGTAGGAATCGAGGCTTTGCGCCAGTTGCTGGATGCTTTTGGTCAGCTTGGCCCGCGGCGCTTCTGTGATGAGAGGGACGCCATTGTTGCGCGATTCGACCATCGTTGCGTAATCGTTGGGAATCTGCCAGTAGATCTCGCGGCCGATGGTCTCCAGTGCTTTGTTCAGACTGATCTGCGTGTCTTCCAGTCCTAAGCGGTTGACGACCACCTTGATCTTTTCGGACAGCGTTTCTTGGCTGTCGAAGAATTGCATCAGCCGCACGACGTTCCGCAAGCAGGGCAAGTCGAGTTGCGTCACCAGCAGCACGTGGTCTGAAACTTCCATGGCCGCCAGGTCCAGCGGTCCGAGACTTTTGCTGATGTCGATGACCAGATGTGTAAACGTCGCCTTCAGCAGGGCCACGACGCGGCGAAGCTCGTCGGGCGTGATGGTTGTGACATTTTCCATCTGCACGGGCCGGGGCAGCAGGAAGGCGCCGCAATCATGCTTCGTCAGCGAGCGTTTTAGCAGCGAATAATCGAGCCGGGTGATGTTCTCGGCGACGTCTTGAATGGTGTAATCGGGAATGATGTCGAGCCAGACGTCGGCATCGCCGAGGGCCAAATCGAGGTCGATGATGGCAACGCTATTGCGTTCGTTCTGGGCGAGGATGCAGGCGAGGTTGATCGCCAACGAGGTGCAACCGACTCCCCCGCTGACGCCGGCGACGGTGATCACCTGGTTGGAACGGACTTGTCCCTCACCGTTCTTGGCGCCCTGGGTTTGTTGAATTCGGTCCAACGCTGCCAGAAAGTCCTCGATTTTCAATGGAAAGCTGAGAAACTCTTTGGCCCCGTTGCGCATCGCCTGCAGAATCAAGCTGCCTTCCTGAGAACTGCTGACCACGAGCACGCTGCAGTTCGGAAGAGCCTGACTCACGCGGGCGACCAAAGCCAACCCTTTCTCGGCGTCGGCATCAAGAGACACCAGGGCAATGTCAGGTTGGGTTTGCATGACGACATCGGAAAAGAACTCGTAGCGGGAACAATCCGCTTCGAGCCAAACCATTTCGATTCCCAGCAGCAAGTTTTTCAACGACTTGCGCGTCGTGTCATCGGGATCGACGATCGCCAACCGGACTACGCTTTTCATTGCATTCTCGCTCGTTTTCCTGTCTCTCGAAGAGGCTACGGCGTGATCAGCCCGGGTTGTGGTTCAATCAATCCCGGCTCGGTCCCGGCATCGCTGACGCCTCGGCTGAAACCAGTTTGACGGATTGAGGAATCCCCTGGAATCCTGCGATCGGTTCGGCGGCGGAACGGATTGAGACGGCTCAACCCCTGCGATGCCCCGTGTGCGGACGTTGTGAGATCGCTCGACGCTGGCGCCGGTGGCATGCGGGGGATGCCGCTGCCCGCACCGGCTGGAACGGGGCTGATGCCGCCGGAATGATTCGGAACGGTCCCGCGCATTCGCCCGGATCCGTCTGGAACGACCGATTTTGGCCAGGTTGCTCCGCATCCTTCACACTCGTCTCCATACTTGGGGACTTCGTTAAAACCGTCCAAAATTTCCCGATCGGTCGGCCTGTCGGTGAACAGTCCGGGGCCACCAGGGGGCACTTGACCGGGATCGAGCGGGGCGACGAATTCCGGCGTCACCATGATGACGAGTTCGGTTTCCTCATCCTCGAATGTCTTGCGACTGAACAGGGCGCCGACCCAGGGCAGGTCGCCCAAGACCGGAATCTTGAAGACTTCGGCGGTGTTGTTGTTCGCGATCAGCCCGGCAATCACCAACGTCTGCCCAAAGTTCATTTCGACTTGCGTGTTGACCCGGCGAGTCGTGAGGGCCGGAACATTAATGCCGTTGATGTCGACCGAGTGCGTAAAGTCCCGCTCGCTGACTTCGGGAGCCAGTTCCAGCCGCAGCCGGCCGTTGCCCAGTATGATCGGGACGGCTTCCAATCGAGTTCCGAACTCTCGCCATTCGATGGTGACCGTGCCCAGGCTTTGCGGCACGGGGATCGGGAACTCGCCGCCGGTGAGCAAGGTGGCCGGCCGCCCGTTGGTCGTGACGATGGTCGGCTCGGCCATGATCTTCAGTAGATTCTCTTCCTTGAGCGCTTCAATGAACCCCTGGAAAACACTGTTGGCAGTCATGACGCCCAAAGCGACGGTCGGATCGGCAAGACCGCTCAGCGAGACGGAGGGCGTGCCGCCAAAGGGAGTGTTGAACGTTGTGAGCGGAGTCAACTGACCGGGAGTACTGCTGACAGCCGAGTCTCTGTTGAGATGAACAAAATTGAATCCAAGCTTCCGCATCTTCGACCGCTGCACTTCCATCACCTTCACCTTCAGCAGCACCTGTTGCACCCCGCCGACGCGGACCTGGTTGATGACCCGCGGATAGAACTGTTCGGCAATTTCGACCAGTTCGTTGATGTGTTCCGGCTGCGAGACCCAACCGCGCAGCACGACGCTGTCGCGGACCTCGACAGCCTCGATCGAGGCGTTGGGGAAAAAATGATTCAGGTGAGCCTGCAGGTGCCGAACGTCGCCCGTGACAAACACTTCGATCGAGTACATCTCGTCCTTCTCGTCGACGAGCACCAGAGTGGTGATGCCGGGCGCCACGGCTTGGACACGAATCTGGTTCGGCGTCAGCGCGGTGACCTCGACGACCTTCGGATCGAACCCGTCGACGCGGGTGATCTTGGTCTGGAGTTCAATGACCTCGGTGAAGCGTTCAACAATCTTCAGCTTGCTCCTCTTGGAACGGACCTGAAAGAGTGGCTCGCTCCGAGTCGAGGAGCTGGTTGTTCGGTCCAACTGGCCGCGTGGCTGCTGGGCGTATGCCGGCAGAACCAGACTCATGGTTGCCGAAAGAAGAACCGCCAGCCACGCCGGCGCGCGCCTCGATACGAGGAATCTCTGCATCCGTGCACCTCAAATTTTCGCTGCGTCTGCAACTCGGCGGCCCCGCATCATGGTGTCGCCGAACTCCACCGGACGAATCGTGCTCCCGCGAACGGGCAATCGCCGATGGGCAAAATTGTTGATTCCTTACCCCTTGAAAAACTTGTTCAGCCAGCCCTCGAACGGCTTCGTCGCAGCCGCCGCGGCTGCTTCTTCGGGAAGCTCCACCTGCTCTTCGCGATGCTCACCGCCGGCATAGATGTGAATGGTCCACATCTGCTTCTCAGGCACTGGTTCGGCAGCGATCGCCTCTTCAGGTTCCGCAGCGTGTGACTGCTCCTCCCGGGCGACAAATTCTCGCACGTCTTCTGTCTTGGAGCCGTCATCGGGATCCGCCTCACCAATACCGGACGTGCCATCCAGGTCCCTCTCACTGAAGGTGGCCACGTGCATCGGCTTGGTGTCGGTGATCGACCGCAACGACAAGTGCAGGTTTCCTCGATCCTCGGCCAGCTTCAACACTTGCGCTTGTTCGGGCGTCACCAAGAATGAAATGTTCTTGGCCTTGATTTCCGGAGTGCCCGTACCTTGCGGGTCCCGCATGCTATCGGCTGCAAAGACCTTGATGTATTCCAGGACCGTTCTGGTCTTCGTGACCGTTCGCCGATTGCGATCCTGCGATCGAAACGTCACCAACACGTCCACCCGGTCGCCAGGTCGAATCATGCCGCTGAGAATCATGGTCGCGTCACATTTGACCGTGATCACTCGCATTCCCACTGGGATCTCGAGCGAGATGCCTCCGATTCCTTTCTCACCGAGTTTCGCCAACATAATCATTTCACCAGGAAACGCCTTCGCCTTCAGAGCCCGTTCCTTGAACTGCTCCGCGTTGGTGACGTAAACACCTTCCGCAACCGTCTCATCCGACACTTGCTTGAAGCCCGTGTTTGTCTCGTCCAGTGGAACGCCGGGAGGGATTTCGGCGGTCGCCACCAGCACCTGAGCGGTTCCCTCAACAGCTTCGTCACCGGTCAACACCTGTTGCACTCCCAGCATGGCCACCAAGCCACATCCCAAAGCCACGGCCAACAAAACAACTGATTTCATTTTCATGGTCACCACCCCCTGCAACTTGAGTCGGTCTCGTTCAGGCGACAATCCCGGTGAGCCGACTCGAACTGCAAAGCCGAGGTGACCCCATGGCGCCAATCAGGATCAATCTCATCATCGGCATCGTTATGGTAAAAGCTTCAGTTTATAACGACAGGATCGATTGGATTGATGATTGCGGTTGTCCGGGTTTTACGCTTTTTCGTGTCCCACTTCAAACTACGTCAATTACTCACTTTCACAAAACGTTAGAAAATCATTCCCTGATAGAAGAAGTAGCCGATCGATCCGATGCAGATTGGAATGCCGTAAGGCAAGAGCAGCATGGTCGGCTTTCGTTCCGCCGCAATCCGCGAGAGTTCCTTCGGATTCCTGATCTGCATCCACTCAGTCAGAATCAGCAGACAATTGGCATAGTGTTGCTGGAACCGCTTGCGGTAAAGCACCATGAGAACGGCCAGGACGGCTCCGACGACGGTCGAGACGCTGAAAGCAAAGAACGCTGTCTTCGCCCCCAGCCACGCGCCGACCCCGGCCATCAGCTTGACGTCGCCAGCTCCCATGCCCCCCACGGCATAAAGCGGCAGCAGGCACAGCAGACCGACAACCATGCCGAGCAAGCCGTCGCCCAGGCCAGAAAAACCGCCAATCCACATGTTAAACAGAAGTCCGGCACCCACCATCGGAAAGGTGAGCCAGTTCGGAACGCGGAGCTCTTTCCCATCGATGTATGCCGCCACGATCAGCACCAAGCAGACCAGCTTGACGTGCCAATTGGTGAATAACGCTGTTTCCAAATCCATTGTTGACGAGGCCTTTCTTTCAATCCACCTTGTTGTGTTAGAAGTTCCTGTGTGCCACCGCTGGGGCAGCCGTGAGGATCACCGTCGGCGAACCGAAAACGGCTGACTCAACCGTGGCACAAGCATCGGACTGCAAATTTGGTAACTGTTTAGCCGAGCCGAATGCAGTGATGAGGAAATTAGGAATCTAGGAAGACAGGAGAAAGACGATTCCCGACATTCCTGCTTTCCTGGTTTCCTAATAATCCTCCGCTTACCACGAAATGCAC
>CAZGYE010000095.1:0-17419 GCA_964530165.1 uncultured Planctomycetaceae bacterium | reverse complement strand
CGCCAACTGCCGAAAAATAGTCCAGATGACCTGAATTACCGCGTCCTTTCTAAGGGCGTTGCAGCCGGATCATTCGGGCCAAGAGAACGGCCGGCTTCAAGTCCGCTGGAATTGTGGGCGCTCGTCGGCTAGAATGGGTCGGTGGAAGGACCTGTGCGGAATTTCCTACGTTCTTGCATGTTCCATTTCTGGTGCAGGGGTTGGTCAGTCAGGAGTTTGTATCGGTGCAAGTTGCCATCACCTGTCGGCACGGAAGCGTCAGCGACGAGGTTCAGGACCACATCACTCGCAAGTCGGCGAAGTTGCTTACCTATTTCGAGCGTGTCACGTCGATTGGGGTCACGGTGGAGTTTCAGAAAGACCGCATCGCCGTAGACCTGTTGGTGGAAGCGGAACACAAGCACAATTTCGTGTCGCGGGATGTTGGGGAAGACGTCCTCTCGACATTCGACTGCGCCCTGCAAAAGATGGAACAGCAAATTCGGAAGTACAAGGCGAAGCTTCAGGATCACCGCCGGGACCGCCCCGCGAACGAAGTGTTCCAGGGCGAGTCGGCAGAACCCGAGGCCGAATCCGAGTAAACTGATCGAGGTCCGCCAGTCAAGCGGCAGGGTGACAGAGCGGTTTAACCGTCAATGGATAGGCCAGTGGAAACGACAGCGCCGGTGTGAAGGAACAAGAACGTCGGTTCCTCACAAATCGCGCTGGTAAAGGAGCGATGCATGAAGTTGTTGGACTTCGTGGTCCCTGATGCAATTCTTCCGGATTTGCAGGTCACCAACAAAGAAGCTGCGATTCGGGCAATGGTGGAGGGCCTGAAAAACAGCGGAAGTATCAAACCCGAGGATGAGGAGGACATTGTCGTCGCCATCGTGAAACGAGAGGAACTCGGTTCGACCGGAATTGGCAACGGCGTGGCTGTTCCACATACGAAACATCCTTCGGTCGACCATCTGATTGCCACCGTCGCCCTGGCCAAAGATGGCGTCGATTTTGCGAGCTTGGACGGCGAGGCGGTTTACATTCTGTTCCTGTTGGTCTCACCTCCGGATCGGCCCGGCGATCATCTGCGGGGGCTGGAGAACATCTCGCGACATCTTCGCAATCAGAACTTCTGCAGTTTCCTCAAGCAAGCCAAGACGAAGGACGAGGTGATTGAATTACTGCAAGAAGCGGACAACAACCAGTTGGACTGATTGCAGCCACAGTTTCGACGACCGGCCATTCGAGAGTTTCAGCGGGTTGGGGCGCCCGATTTCGGCTGCCGGCGTCCGGAAGAAATCAAGGAAAAACGTCAGTCGCAGGTTCCATGACTTACGATTCCCTTTGCCGCCAAACAGTCACGGTCGATTTGGAGAACGGATTGCATCTGGTCCCCTGTTCTCAGATTGCGCAATTTTGCCGAGGCCACGACTGCGAGGTTCAAATCTCCAAAGACGATCAGACGGTCGATGCCAAGGATGTCCTCGATTTGTTGACGCTCGAGGCCAGTCGCGGCACAACGCTGGTGCTGCAGGCAGCCGGAAGCGATGCCGTCCAGGCCATCGAAGGGCTCGTGAATCTGTTCGAATCGAACTTCCAAGGCTGAACCGGCACAAACATGCTGCTTAAACGTGGAATTGCAGTTTCTCCCGGCGTGGTGACCGGCCCGGCCTTGGTGCTGGGCACGGAGAATTTTCGCATTCCGCGACAATTCGTCAGCGTGGATGCGGTCGACACGGAGATTGCGCGGTTCGAGGCGGCGCTGGAAAGCGTGTGTCGCGCAATTGCCGTCAACGAAAAACTCGCTTCCGAGCAGTTGGGCGAACAGTACGGCGCCATTTTCGCCGCTCACCGGGAGGTGGTGCGCAACCCGAAGCTCATCGAAGAAATCGAAACGCTCATCCGCGAGCGGTGCTACTCCCCGGAACATGCCGCCAGCAGAGTGCTGCGCAGCTACGCCAGAAAACTACAGAACCTGGGCGACCACTACTTCGCCGAGCGGGCCGTCGACATTCACGACGTCGAAAAGCGCATCTTGAGGCATCTGTTAGGGAAACGCCGCGAAGAGTTGACTCACCTGACCGCCCCGGTCGTCGTGTTGGCGCACAACCTGACCCCCAGCGAGACGGCCAAGCTCAACAAAAAGTTCGTTCTCGGTTTCGCCACCGAGGTGGGAGGCGAAACCAGTCACACCGCCATCTTGGCCGGTGCGCTGGAGATCCCGGCGGTTGTGGGCGTCGGGCATTTTCTGTCGGACGTCTCGGGCGGAGAAACGACCATCATCGATGGCAACCACGGGGAAGTGATTATCGACCCCGACAAGCAGTCGCTGGCCAGATACAAGGATTCGGAAGCCAAGTTTCACACGTTTACCGAATGGTTGCAGTCATTACGGCCGTTGCCTCCGGAGACCCGCGACGGCGAGCGGATCTCCTTATTGGGGAATATCGAATTTCCCGAGGAGGTCGAACACTGCACGCGACGCGGCGCTGAGGGGATCGGTCTGTACCGCACCGAGTTCCTGTACCTCAGAAAAGACCGCGAACCGACCGAGGAAGATCACTACGAAGCCTATTGCGAGGTCGTCAGCGCCTTCGACGCTCGGCCGGTGGTCATCCGCACGCTCGATCTGGGGGCCGATAAGATCCCCAACGCGTCCGACGAGTCGATGGCGAACGGCACCAATTCCGTGCTCGGTTTACGCAGCCTGCGGATGAGCCTGAAAAATTTGCCATTGTTCAAAACCCAGTTGCGCGCTATTCTGCGAGTGGCCGTCTTGGGCGATGTCCGGATTATGTTCCCGCTGGTCGCCAGCTTATTGGAACTTCGTCAGGCGAAGATGATTCTGACCGATGTCATGGAAGACTTGGAAGAGCAGGGGGTCCCATTCAAGCGCGACGTGCCGGTGGGCATGATGGTCGAGGTGCCCTCGGCGGCGCTGTTGGCCGATGAATTCGCGCAGGAGGTCGATTTCTTTTCGATTGGAACCAACGACCTGATTCAGTTTACGCTGGCCGCTGATCGCTCGGACCCGGCAGTGGCCAATTTGTATCGATCTGGGGATCCGTCGATCCTCCGACTGATCCGCCGAGTGGTCGAGGCCGCCGGGAGGCGAGACTTGCCGGTGACGGTCTGCGGGCAGATGAGTTCTGAGCCGATGTTTATCCCTTTGTTGGTGGGCATCGGGCTGAGGCAATTGAGTGTGACCCCGCATGTCATTCCCGAGTTGAAGGAAGTCATTCGAAACATCACGATCCCCGAGGCCGAGAAGATTGCCGAGCACGCCGAATCGATGGAAGTGGCCCGAGACGTGGAAAACTACCTGCGCGGGGAGCTGAAGAAGTTCTGTCCCGACCTGGTTTTGTAAGCAAACACTTTACTGTGATGAAAAGCAAACAGCGTGGTCATGAAAAAGGAAATGTTGATCAATGTTCTCCAGCCGGAAGAAAGCCGAATCGCGATCGTCGAGGACGGCCTGCTGGAGGAGCTCTACGTCGAGCGCACGAGCGCGGAAAACTACGTCAGTAACATTTACAAGGGACGGATCGTCAACATCGAGCCGAGCATCCAGGCGGCATTCGTCGACTTTGGAGTCGGCCGGAACGGTTTTCTGCACGTCAGCGACGTCGAGTACCAATACTACAAACATCTGGTCCCGAACTCGCGCGACAAGACGCACGAACGCGGCCCTGCCGGGAACGGCAACGGGCGCTCCGCTCGCGGGCGGGCGGCGCGGCACAACGAACGCAACATCCGCAGCAAGCCGGCCATTCAAGACATCTTCAAGCGAGGCAGCGAAGTGCTGGTGCAGGTGATTAAGGAGGGTCTCGGCACGAAGGGGCCGACGCTCTCCACCTACATCAGTATTCCCGGACGCTATCTGGTGCTGATGCCGGGATTGCAGCGGGTTGGCGTCAGCCGCAAGATCAGCGACGAAGACGTGCGCCGCAAGCTGCGTGGGAGTCTGAACGAGCTGAAGCCGCCCGCCGGTCTGGGGTTCATCATTCGCACTGCCGGGATCGACCGCACCAAGAAAGATCTTCAACGCGATCTGAACTACCTGATGCGGCTCTGGCGGACGATCGTCCGACGGATCAAAAAGGCGCCGGCGCCGCTGGACATCTACGAAGAAAGCGACATGATCATCCGCACGATCCGCGATATCTACAACAGCGAGATCGATGCGGTCTGGATCGACGAGCCCGAGGCCTACGAACGGGCCCGTGAATTCATGAAGGTTGTTCTGCCGCGACACGTCAACCGCGTCAAACTGTACGAAGGCAAGGAGCCGCTCTTCTACAAGTACAAGATCGAGAACGAAATCGCCCGCATTCAAGATCGGCACGTCCCTTTGCCGGGCGGCGGATCGATCGTCATCGATCAAACCGAAGCACTGGTCGCCATCGACGTCAACAGCGGCAACTTCCGCGCCGATGACGACGCCGAAAAAACTGCGTACCAGGTCAATCTGCGCGCCGCCGAAGAGATTTCCCGGCAAATCCGGCTGCGCGACTTGGGGGGTGTGATCGTCAACGACTTCATCGACATGCGGGAAGACCGGCATCGTCGAGAGATCGAACGCGTCCTGCGCGAAGCAGTCCGTCGCGACCGCGCCCGCACCAAAGTCCTGCGGATTAGTCCCTTCGGATTGATCGAAATGACGCGGCAGCGCATTCGGCCTTCCCTGCGCCGCAGCGTCTACGAGGATTGTCCGAGTTGCAGCGGAGTCGGGCAGGTCAAAACCACCGAGAGTCTGGCCATTGAGGTCATGCGGACCTTGATGACCACCGCCAACCGCGACGACATCTCGCGGGTGGCCATCGAAGTGCACCAACGGGTGGCCAGCTACCTCACCAACCGCAAACGGCGGGAGATCACTCGCATCGAAGAGCTGTACAGCGTCGTCGTCAACATCGACTCGCGAACCGACGTCACCCCGGAGCACGTCAGCTTCCGCTGTACGAACGACGCCGGCAGCGAGATCAAAATTTTGGTCCAGCCGAACTCGAAATCCAAATACTGAGCCCAGTGAAAGTGAAACCTATGTTTGCAGTCATCGAGGATGGTTCGCACCAGTATCGCGTCCAGCCAGGCGATACCTTAACAATCGATTACCAGGCTGACGTTCAGAAGGGAGACACGGTGACGTTCGATCGCGTGCTGCTGGCCAACGGCGGCGGCGCCAGCGCGATCGGTCGCCCGATGATTGAAGGCGCCCGCGTCGAGGCGGAAGTGGTGACTCCCGAACTCAAGGGGCCGAAACTCGAGATCCAAAAAATCCGCCGCCGGAAGAACTCCCGCACGCACACGGGCCATCGCCAGAAGCACACGTCGGTGCAGATCACCGCCATCAACGTGCCCGGCTTGGAGATCGTCGAGCAAACCGCATCGGCCGAGACTGCAGAAGAGTCATGACGAATGAGTGATGACGAATGCCGGTGAACATTCCGGCAACTACGTGCAGGCTGTTGCGAGTTCTTCGTATTTTTCCTGTTTTTGTTCCCGAATGGCCAACTGTCGATCCAACTCGGCGTGGTCCGAGGCGCTCAGCATCACGATCTCTTCCGGGTGCAGGCCGATCTGGTAGAAGCCGAACCCAAGAGGAGTGGAATGTTGATGCGTACAATCGACGAAAATCGTGCCACTTTCCTCAATCGCCGGCAGTCCGACCAGCACTTTTTTCCAATCGAACGGCTCGGTGTGGATGAGCGACAGACCCTCCGAGCTTGCGTCTTTGGTGACCAGCGGGAGCACGCGGCGGAAGTTTGGCTTTCCGGTTGAGTCGTCGTACGGAATGATCCACAACACTTCGCAATGGTTGGCGCGGGGATCGACACGCTTGCCGAACCGGAATTGGTGGAAATAGTTGCGGTTCATCCGTCCCTGGAACATCCGCCGAACCTCCAAGCGTTTTTTCCGAATGAAAAAGCCAAACATCTCGTAAGCCTCTGTTGACTGATGGATCGTGAATGCGGAAACCCGGTTTTCGGAGAATCCGCCTAGTCTGAGCAACCTTACAAAGATAGAATGCAAACGGCCATGCGGCGAATGACGGGCCGCGCGCTACGCGAAGCTGCGGGTGGAATCGTTCCGCACGAAGTGATTGCGCCGGCTGAACCGTCTGCGCAAAACAAACGGACAAACGCGAGTCGCCCAGCAGACTGTTCAAAGTGTCACCGGCACTGGAATTTGGTTTGCCATCTGACTACAATTTTGTACTATTAACAATAACGCCTTGGGATTGGGCGACGAGACATGCGGTCACTCTGTGCGGCCGCAAGCAATGTGGCCTGTCGAGAATTGCAGTCTCCGTTCGGAGTCACGAGGGCCAGCCAAGGCGGTTCGCCACCTCGTGAAGCCATTTCCGTGGTTGGGGTCGGCCGTCCGGTCAATATCCGCGCTGACGTCAAATCCATAACTAGCTATCATCCCGTTCCTCACCGGACGGGATGAGTACCGGCGAGAATCTATTTTCCAGATCGGAAAGAAGAGGTCGATCACCGATGGCTACGAATGCAATTGATAGAACATCCGGATCCTCAGTCCCCGAAGAATTCGAACCGAATTTCCCATTTCCCGGGATTCCGACGACCTGCGACGGGTCCGAGGCCGTTGTTTGGGTCGAGACGCACGTCTGTCAGGGTTCGGGCGCCTATCCCATTACCAGCTCCACGACGATGGGCAGCGGTTTCAACGCAGCGGTGATGAACGGCATCCCCAACCTGTGGGGGCAGGACCTGGTGTTCCTGGAACCGGAGAGCGAGCATTCTGCCGCCACGTTCTGTGAAGGGTTCGCCTTGGCTGGCGGGCGGGTGACGAACTTCACCTCCGGCCAGGGGCTGGTGTTGATGAAGGAAGTGCTGTACGTGATCTCCGGCAAACGGTTGCCGATCGTGTTCAACATCGGCGCCCGCGCGCTGACCAGCCAGGCCTTGAACGTTCACGCCGGCCACGACGACGTGATGGCCGTGGCCGATTGCGGCTGGGGCATGCTGTTCGCCCGCAGTGCGCAGGAGGTCGGCGATTTGTGCCTGATTGCTCGCCGGGCGGCCGAGGCGTCGTCGACCCCGTTCATGAACGTGCAGGACGGCTTTCTGACCACCCACACCGTCGAGAGCGTCCTGCTGGCCGAGCCGGAAATGATGAAGGAGTTCGTCGGCAAGCCGGAAGAGAAGCTGATCAACCTGATGGACCCGAACAACCCGATCATGTCGGGCGTGGTCCAGAACCAAGATTCGTACATGAAGGGCAAGATCGCCCAGCGGTGGTATTACGATCAAGTCGAGCCGGCCTTGCAGGACGCCTTCGACGAGTTTTACCGCAAGACGGGCCGGCAGTACGACTTCGTCGACGCCTACCGCTGCGAGGATGCCGAGTACATCATCGTCGGTCTGGGTTCCTACATGGAAACGGCACAGACAACCGTCGATTATCTGCGGGACAAGAAGGGTGTGAAAGCAGGCTGTTTGAACATCTATTGCTTCCGCCCGTTCCCTTCTCGGCGGATTGTCGACGTACTGAAAGGCGCGAAGGCGTTCACCGTGATCGAGCGGATGGACGATCCGCTCTCCACCACCGGCAACCACCTGACGCGGGAGATCAAAGCCGCGTTGTGCGACGCCGCCACCGGACAAGCAGGGCTGGAAAAGATCGACCGTATTCCGCGCGTCTATCACGGAGCGGCCGGATTGGGCAGCCGAGACGTCCGCCCCGGCGACATCATGGCCACCTTCGAGAACATGATCCACGACCGTCAAAACTTCTTCTGCCTGGGCGTCCAGCACTCCTTGGCGCTGGAGGTGACCGAAGACCCGGACCTGCGTCCGCCGGGCGCGTTCTCCATGCGCGGTCACTCGGTGGGTGGATTCGGCTCGGTCACCACGAACAAGGTGATCGCCACCATCGGCGGGCAGGTGTTCGGCAAGGACGTTCAAGCCTACCCCAAGTACGGATCGGAAAAAAAGGGCCTGCCGACCACTTACTACCTGACGATCGCCGATTCACACATCTTCCAACATGCCGAGCTGGAATACGTCGATCTGGTCGTGCTGAACGACACGGCGGCGTTACTCAGCGGCAATCCGCTGATGGGCATGGTCGAAGGCGGCGCGATCTTCATGCAGAGCCATTTCACCGAGCCGGCCGACGTCTGGCAGCGCATTCCGGCCGACAAGAAAAAAACGATTCGCGACGGGAAGCTGCGGGTCTATTTTGCCGACATGGTCTCGATCGCCCGCGAAGTCGCCTCCGAGCCTGACCTGGAGATGCGGATGCAGGGCATCGTGCTGCTGGGGGCCTTTCTGAAGCTGACTCCGTTTTCCAAAGAAAGCGGGATGTCGGACGAAGAGGTCTACGCCGGCGTCGAGAAAGCCCTGCGTCGATACTTCGGCAAGCGGGGTGAACAGACCGTTCAAGACAATCTGACCTGCGTCAAGCGCGGCTACAGCGAGATGCAGGAGATCCCGCAGGCGATTATCCACGGCGGAAATGACGAATGACCAATGCGGCTGAAAGGAATAACGATGGCTACAGTCGAACAATCAGCTTCGATGAACGAGGCGAACCAGCGCGATCCGTTCAATAACAACAGCTACGGCACGCTGTTCGATTCCTCGTACAAACAGGTGGAATTGCCGATTCTGGACGTCAACGATTTCAACGAGCGAATCATCCGCAACTACGAGGAAGGTTACGGCGAAAAGCGATTGCCGGCTGACCTTTCTGTGGCGAGGTCGTTGATTCCGGCCGGGACGGCCACGCTGCGAGACCTCAGTTACGTGGCCCCCGAGATTCCGGAATACATCTCCGAGAACTGCACCGGCTGCATGGACTGCGTGACCGAATGCCCCGACACGGCCATTCTGGGCAAGGTGCTCGCCGAGTCGACCTTGGAAGAGAAACTCCAGGCGATCGAAGACCCGGCCGACCGCGAAATGTTCGCCCGCCAGTGGTCCAAGACCCGCAAATACTACGAGGGACCGCAGAAGAAAGGCAAAGAAGGGGGCCGCTTTGCCATCATCATCGACCCCAGCAAGTGCAAAGGATGCGCCGAGTGCGTGACCGTCTGCGACGACGATGCGCTCAAGATGATCCAGAAATCCGAGAAGACGGTGGAGCAGATCCGCAAGAGCCATCGCCTTTTCAAGCAGTTCGGCCCGTCGGACGAGTCCTACGTCAACGACAACCTGCTGATCGACATGATGCTCAAAGAGCAGGCGCATATTTACGTCGGCGGGGCGGGTTCGTGCGCCGGCTGCGGCGAAGGGACGGCCCTGCGGATGCTGTGCGCGGCCACTGGCGTCCAGTACGGCGATCAATGGGCCATCGTGGCCGCCACCGGCTGCAACACCGTCTACGCGTCGACCTACCCGTACAACCCGTATTTGGTTCCCTGGACGAACTCCCTGTTCGAGAACGTCGCAGCCGACGCCATGGGAGTCCGCATGCGCTGGAACCAGATGGGTTGGCACGACAAGCCGCTGTGGTGCATCGGCGGCGACGGGGCCATCTACGACATCGGGTTCCAGTCGCTCTCGCGGTTGTTGGCCTCGGGGTTGGACGTCAACGTGCTCGTCCTCGACACGCAGGTCTACTCGAACACCGGCGGCCAGGCGTCGACGGCCACTTTTACCGGGCAAAACACCAAAATGAGCCTGCACGGGAAGAAATTCGCCGGCAAACAGGAGCGCCGCAAGGAAATCGCCCAAATCGTCATGATGCATCCTCGCACCTATGTCGCCCAGACGACGCCGGCACACACCAACCACTTTTACAAGTCAGTGCTGGGGGCGCTGGAGTTCGACGGCCCGGCAGTCATCTGCTGCTACACCACCTGCCAGCCTGAACATGGAGTCGCCGACAACATGGCCTCCGATCAGGCGCGCCTGGCCGTCGACACGCGGGCCTTCCCTCTGCTGATCTACGATCCCCGCAAGGGCGACTCGATCAAGAAGCGGCTGTCGCTGCAAGGCAATCCCGCCGCGAAGGAAGACTGGTGGACCAATCCCAAAACGGGCGAGACGGTTGACTTCATCGACTTCTGCCGCAGCGAAGGCCGCTTTGCCAAGCACTTCGACAAAGAGGGCAATCCCTCTCAGGTGCTGCAAGACACCAAAGCCGAACGCCTCGAAAACTGGCACCAACTGCAAGAGCTGGCCGGGCTGATTTAGGTTAATCCTTGAGGTCGAAGTTGACACCGCTGTTCTCGCCCGCTTTGACCGAAACAGTGAGGCCGCTCGTTTCAGGAACGGTGTATTTCTTGGGAAACGCGGTGACTTCTTTCGCCTCGGGCAGTGTGCCCTCCATCGACGCCTTCATCGCCTCTTCGTCGCTCATCTTCGGCTGAGCGCTCGGCGGCGGCGTGACCGAGACCTTGTACTCGCCGACGAGGATGTCCGGGCCGCCGCGCATCTGAAGCGTGTACTCTCCGCCCGCCGAGACCGTCCCGGTGGCAGCGATTCCGTGTTTCTCGTTGACGAAGATGACCGTTGCACCTGCCGGAATCGGCTTGTTCTGGTAGGTCACTTTCCCCTTGACCGTGCCGGTTTCTCCTGCAGGCAGCCCGCCAGCGTCCTCACAGCCGGCTACAGCGACCAAAACTGCAACCGTCACTGCCATCAACATGACATTCCACGAGTCGTCCCAGGTGTTGTGACTCTGCATGAGAAAGCAACCTTTCAGATCGTTGAAATCGTTGAAAAAGGAGCAAGAACGCCCGCTCGCCAAACAAAGACCGGGCGTTTTGGCAGTGACTGTAGGTCAGGCTCCTGCCTGACGCTGACGAGGTATGATGTCGCACGCCTCAAATGTCAGGCAGGAGCCTGACCTACTCAACTGACCCACTGCCGGCGTTTCCCCCCCTCTTGACAACTCAGCGGTTTCCGTTCAGCCAGCAAGAGACCCTAGAACTCACCGAGGTTTTGACCATCATCACGCGTTGCGAGCAGTTTGAGGGTCAGCATATCGATATTCTCGCTGATGAAGTGCGTCGAACCGTCGGCGAGCAACACGTGAACTCCGCCCTGATGGGCCGAGTAAATCCCGTTGTTGGGGCCGTCGTTGTTGCCCACACCCGGGAGCGTCGTTCCACCGGTTGTCGTGACGGCATTCGGTGCGTAGCGAATCGTCGTGATGTTAAACGAGCGACTGGTCGGTACGACCGTCGCCCCGGCTTGGCCCATCAAAAATCCGTGATTGTTGTTGATCTGGACTGGTAGATCGGACGCGTTGCGGGCAAAGTCGGAGCATTCACTGACAGCCAGGGTGTTGCTCATTCCATCCGTGATGTTCTTGGCGGAGACGCCTCCCAGCGGGATCAGGACGCCGCCGCGAGCGTGGAGGCCGCCCCAGGGGTTGCCGGTCACGCTGGGACAGCAGTTACAGCAGGCCCATTGCGGGTGGACCGGTGAGTTGGTGAATCCATTGCCGTCGGCCGCGCCAGTGATGCCGATGTATTGCGGGATCGTTGTGATCCTCCCCGCGCCGGTGTCCTTGGTGGGCGGGACGGGGCTGGAGGGACAGATCATGGACGAAAACGCGATCTTGTTAACGATCAAACCGTTCGCCGCTCCGGCGCCGGCGCCGGTCCAGCCGACGTGCGCTCCTTCCATCAACAGCTTGTTGTACGTTCCGGCCTGGTCCAAGTACGGCAGCACGCCGACCCACCACGAAAATCCCCAGCCACCGGCCTGAGCAGTCGTCGTGCCCATCGGGAACATGCCGAACACGTCGTGATAGTTGTGCAGCGCCAGGCCGATTTGTTTCAGGTTGTTCGAACAACTGGACCGGCGGGCCGCCTCCCGCGCCTGCTGCACCGCAGGCAGCAACAGCGCAATCAGAATGGCAATGATGGCAATCACCACTAACAACTCAATCAGCGTGAAACCTCGTCGACATCTTTTGAAATGCATGAGTTACTCCTTTCCGAGTACGTGGGAGAAGACTGTAGGTCAGGCTCCTGCCTGACGCTGATGAGGTATGATGTCGCACGCCTCAAATGGCAGGCAGGAGCCTGAGCTACTCAACTGGAAGTCACAGAGACTCAGATTCGACACGATCGTCAGCACAAGAGAATGTGCCTCTCAGGATGACAAGCCTGACCACAAATGTCAAGCGCTTCTTTTCGCTTTTGCGATTCTGTTCTGGTCGCGCAACCGGCTGGCTGCATTGATCATGCTGCGTTGTGACAATCTTGCAGAAGCGCCCGACGATGAAGGATTTAGCCGCCGGACTTGTCCGGTGCGCCGAGAACAGTCTGTTTCGGCATCGCGCGGAGCAAGCTCCACGGCGAAATGGACCGACGGCCGTTCAAGGTCCTGAGCCGGTCCTTCAGCGGGCCGGCGGAAGCTCGACCGGCTGGCGGCGGCCCTCGATGAGCAGCAGTTGCTGATCTGCGACGACTTCAGTGAACCGTTGCTCCAGCCCCGCCGGCCAGCGGACGACAAGTTCGTCAATCACTGCGGCCGATCCCAAGCCGAAAACCAACTGCCGCTGGTTGCTGGTCAAGTACCCGTCGCCGGCGGTCAACTGCCCGGTCCAGCGTTGCTTGCCGGCTTTGACGCCGACGGTCGTGCCGATGGCGTCGCGGTCGCTGTTGACCCCGCACAACCGAACGGCCAGAAAATGGCCCGTGTCTGGCGTTTGATTCGTCAGCAAAGCGACCGGCGCGTGCAGGTGCGAGACGCAAACGTCCTCTTTGCCGTCGCGGTTCCAATCGAGCCGAGCCAGCGCGCGTCCCAAGTACTTCCCTTGAAAATACGGACCCAGCGACGGGCCACGCACCTCAACGAACCGGCCGCCGCCCACGTTCCTGTAATACTGAGGCGGCATTTCGTCCGGTTCGCCAGTGGCAAACGATCGGTCGACGTGCCCGTTGGTGACCACTAAATCAGGAAACCCATCCAGCTCTCCGTCCAGGAATTGCGTCCCGAACCCCAGCATCTCATAGCTCGAGGCATCCAAGTGAGCCGGCTGCGTGCCGTCCAGAAACACATGCCCCGGCTGATGCACGTAGAGGGTGTTGGCGTCGCCGTAGAAGTCTGTGGTGAACAGGTCCAGCAGCCCGTCGCCGTCGGCGTCGCCGGCCGCGATTCCCATCGTGGCCTGAACGTGCCCCTCCCCGTCGACGCCCAAACCCGACAGCGCGGCCTGATCGGAAAACGAAAGCTCACCGCCGCGGTTGGCGGTTTCGTTGACGAAAAAGAAGTTGATGGCCGTATCGTTGCCGACGAACAGACTGAGCCTGCCGGATTCGTCGAAGTCGGCGGCGAGAATTCCCAAGCCTTTCCCATCGGGCCGCAGGATCCCGCAGCGTTCGGTCACCTCTTCAAAACGACCGTCGCCCAGGTTCAGGTACAGCCGGTCCTGCTCGGCGCTAAACATGGTTGGCAGGCAGGTCAACGGTCGACCGTTTTTCTTGCAGCGGCGGTCGATCACTTCTTCCCGACGCAGATAATTGACGGCGTACAGATCCGCAAACGCATCGCCGTTCAAGTCGGCCAGCAGACAGCTCGTCGTCCACTCCTCGCCCGCCGTGCCGGTCTGGTCGGTGATGTCGCGAAACGTGCCGTCGCCGTTGTTCTCGTAGAACCGATTCGCACCGAGGTTCGCGACATACAGATCGGGGAACCCGTCGTTGTTGAAATCTCCGACCGTCACCCCTTGGCTGAACGACTTGTCTCCCAAACCGGCTTGTTCGGAGACGTCGGCAAATCGTCCATCGCCCAGATTGCGGAACAGCCGATCGCGATGTTGCGTCTGTTTCGCCGGCTTCCACAAGTCGGCGCCCTGGGTCAGATACAAATCGGGCCAGTTGTCGCCGTCGTAGTCCAGAACGGCCACTCCGCCTCCGATGGTCTCGAAAATGTGTTCCAGGCCCTTTGGGCTGGCCGACCCGTTGAAATAGGTGAACTCGAAACCCGACTGTTGCGCCGAATCAACGAACGTCACGTGGCACGTGTCTGGCGACGAAGCAGGGCCGGAAACGGTTGACGCTTCGACCTTCCAGTCCGGCAGCGGATAGGTGGTCATGTCGATCCGGTTGGCGGGAAGTGCCGATGGGATCGTGAACGAATCACCCGCGTCGAGCATCTTGCTGAATCGCTTCAGTCCCCGATCGGCCCATTCGAGCGGCTCGGCCGACATTCTGCGCGCAATGTCGCACATGGCGGCGGCTTCCCAGAAACGGCCCAGCGACTCCAGCAAGTCAACGGCGCCGTGCATCTCTTTGATGGTCGGGTCCTCGTAAAGCCCGATCAGTGCAAGCTCCAGTTTGGCGAGATCGGCGGCCCGTTGGGCAAACTCTTCTGCAAGCCCGTGCTCGCCGACCACTGCCAGCATTTGCGACAGCCTGTGGTTCGCGCTGACATGATTGGGCGACAATCGTACGGTTTCGAGGAAACAACGGACCGCCGCCCGCTGCTGCTTCCGGCGTTGCGCCCACAAACCACGGTTGAACCAGATTTCCGGATGTCCGTCCGCCGCGGCCGGGAGTTGACGCTGCCACTTGAGAAACGCTTCCTCCCGGTCGGACTGTAGCAGGATGCGTCCCAGCCGCGCCTGCGCCTCGATTTGGCCGGGATCGGCGGCGACAATCTTCCGCAACAGATGCTCCGCGTGGTCCGTTCTGCCCTTGAGCAAGTCGCGACGCGCGTCACCGAGCAGCGGCAGTGGATCGTCGGGCGCCGCGGCCAGACAGCTCCGCACGAACCGGTCGTCACGGACAAACATCACTTCCGTCAGCCCGAGCATTTGCAGTTGGTCTCCGCCAAACCGGCCTTGCCGGATCATTTGCTTGGCCGGCCCGACGGCTTCCCAAGTGCGTCCCTCGACTTGCAGCAGGAAGCCAAGCTGTTTGTTGGCGCTGAAATGTCGCGGGTTGTCTCGCAGCGCTTGACGGAAACGCTCTTCCGCCTCGGAAACTCGGCCGAGACGGAGCAAGCGTTCTCCAGTCCCGTACAGGGCCCGGACGGCGGCCGGACTGCCGTCGTCTGGCACGCGCTGGAAGTATCGGATCGCCCGCGGGGAATCATACAGGCCGGCCGCGGATTCGCCGGCGATCAACAGCGCTTGCACCGAATTCGGCGCCTGTTTCAGCACGCGATCGGCGAGCTGTTGGGCCTCGTGATACTGATGGCACGACAGGGCAACGGCCGCGCGGCGCAGCACCCGATCCACGGGGGCGACCCAAATCACCCGGTGAAAACAAACTCCCACGCCCAACAAAACCAGGACGACACTCCCCCACGCGCCCCAATCGCGTCGCTGCGAAAGCGGTGCAACACGGCCGCCTTCAGACGCCAAAACCGGATGCTCTTCGTCCATGCGTTCCATTGTCAAGCCGATCCCGGAGGGAGAACCAACGTTATTTCCGCTCGGTGAGGATCCCCCAAATGAGGAAACCGACGCCGAAGACCGTCAGGACCAGACTGGTCGGTATCAACACCTCGCGGGCGACGACCTGATGAGGAAACCCCACCAGATGCGCGTGAGAAAAAGCCTGCTCTGCCGCTGCAATCAATATCGCTCCGGTGACGGTTCGCATGCCCTGTACTCCACATCGTCTGGCTGAAATGTTGTTTGTAGCGAACGTCACGAGCATATCGCAGAACGGCGAGCCGTGGTAGCTCGTTACGCTGCCGGAGCGTTGTCGAACACTTCTTCAAGGTTTGTCATCCGTATCTCGGGCGTCGGAAACGCATCTCAAGTCTGGTAAATCATCCTGGACCTTGCGAGAATCAGTTCTACGTGTCACCTCAATCGGGACCGCGAAGGAAACCTGCCTATCGGCGACCGCGACGGCGGCCGGGTCGACCTCGATTGGGTTTTGAAGGTCATTTCGCCGGCGGGCTTGCCCGCCGTGCCCCGCAAGCGGGGCGGCTCAATGGCCCCATGCCGTTCCCTCACTGTGTGCGAAACGGACCACTTGGACATCAGGAGCATGACGCCACAATGCGAACAACTGCGCCCACCACGCTGCTGAGCTACGTTTTCTGTTTGCTTCTTGTCACGGCCGCCGGCGGGGCTGAGAAGTCTTCTTGGACGCTGCTGGGCGTTCCCGGCACGTGGGACGACAACTCGACCGGCGAACTGCACGCGAAGCTGGCCGGGTATGACGGGTTTGCCTGGTACCGTTGCTTTGTCGAAGTCCCCCGCAGTTGGAGGCAGAAAGACGCCGAGCTGCTCATCGAAAAAGTCGACAACGCCCACGAAGCCTACGTCAACGGCGAAAAGGTGGGCGGGGCCGGGTCGTTTCCGCCGAACTACAAGAGTGGGCTGAGCAGCTCCCGCCGGTATCCCGTGCCGGCGAAGCTGATGCGTCCGGGCGAGTACAACGTCGTCGCGATTCGTGTGTTCGACCACGACGGCCGCGGCGGATTCAAAGGACTGGCTCCTGCATTCCTCTTCGGCAGCCGGGCCGTCGATCTGACCGGCAAATGGGAGTTCCGCACCGGCGATGATCCGAGTTGGGCCACTCGCCAGTGGTCGCTCGGCAATGCAAGGGCTTCCTTCAGCAAGATGATGGGAGCTGCGGCGCTAGCCGACAGAAAGACGACCGACGGCGGAGGCAGCACCGCGCTGAGCCCGGCGGAGTCGCTCGCGCGGTTGACCGTCCCGGACGATCTGGAGATCGAACAGGTGCTCGCGGAACCGGAGGTCCGTCAGCCCGTCTTCCTGAATTTCGACGAACGGGGCCGGATGTGGGTGGTCGAGTACATCCAATACCCGTATCCCGCCGGACTGAAAATGGTCAGTAAAGACCGTTACTGGCGGACCGTCTACGACAAGGTTCCGGCCGCTCCGCCCCATCACGTTCGCGGCAAGGACAAGATCACTATCCACGAAGACACCAACGGCGACGGCGTCTTCGATCGCCACAAGACGTTCGTCGACGGCTTGAGCATCGTCACCAGTTGCGTGAAAGGCCGCGGAGGCGTCTGGGTTTTGAATCCCCCCTACCTGCTGTTCTATCCCGACCGAAACGACGACGACGTCCCCGACGGCGACCCCGTGGTTCATCTTGAAGGGTTCGGTCTGGAAGATACGCACGCCGTGGTCAACAGCCTGCGCTGGGGACCGGACGGCTGGCTGTATGCCGCCCAGGGCAGCACGGTCACCGCAAACATTATCCGGCCCGGTTTGGACAAGCAGGGCGTGCGTTCCATGGGGCAGCTCATTTGGCGGTATCACCCGGAGACCCGGCGATACGAAATCTTCGCCGAGGGCGGCGGCAACACGCATGGGGTCGAGTTCGATTCCCGCGGGTGGGTCTATTCCGGTCACAATGGCGGCGACACCCGCGGATTCCATTACGTGCAGGGCGGCTATTTTCAGAAAGGGTTCAGCAAACACGGCCCGCTGTCGAACCCGTATGCCTTCGGCTATTTCCGGCCGATGCACTCTCACAAGGTGCCGCGGTTTACGCACACGTTCATTCTCT
>CAZGYE010000094.1:0-17426 GCA_964530165.1 uncultured Planctomycetaceae bacterium | reverse complement strand
CCCAGGGGGTGTTGTCGTGGTCGTTGTTGCTGGAGACCATGCGGATGTTCTTGCCATCCGCGTCGCAACGATACAGTGTGGCCACCCGGCTGAACCAGCAGTTGACGAATCGCTTGCATCGGCTCGATCCGAATAGGATGCTGCCGTCGGGAAGATAGGTCGGTTCGATGTCGTCGTCCGGTCCGTCGGTCAACTGCTTCAGGCCGCTGCCGTCGATGTTGATTTCGTAGAGGTGATAGGTGGGCGTTCCCCCTTTGCGGTACGAGAAAAGGATCTTCTGGCCGTCGTAGTACACCTGAGGGTCGCGGACACCGCCTTGGCGATCGTCCAGCAGCACCGTGAGCTTGCCGGTGCGGAGATTCAAGCGACACAACCGCCCGCCGTCGCCGTAGCCGCGCAACACCTTGCCGTCCGGGTACTTGCCGAAACCTTGTCGAGGCGCAGGCCCGTAATCGCAGCTATAGTAGCCGAAGCTGACGTACCAATGGTCCCGGCCGGGAACTCGAACGGCAAACACAATCTCGTCCACGCCGCTCATGGGTCCATTCAGAAACTTCTCGAGCATCTTTCCAGGCGCCCGCTTCGACTGCGGCGCTGCTTTCCCTTCGGCGACGCTTGCGCCGAGCACCAGACAGGCTGTCAACGTCACCACAAGCATGTGTGCTGAATGTCGCGTTCTTGCTTTCATGGTTCGCGAGTCCTCGTTTTGCGCAGGTGAGTAGAAAACCCTCGCCGGGCTGAAGCACCCCTTCAGCGGGCAACCCTCCACTTCCTTAACGTTGGATGCAGCATATCGTAAGTGAGAGCACAAATCCAGTGAATCTGTACGCCGCTTGTCTACTATTGTTCCACCATGATTCGGTTTTAAATGCCGATGGGATATTCGCCGTACGTCTTGGTCGCTTCGATCATGGCGATGTAGTTCTCGTACGGGACGTATTCGGGCACTGAATTGGACGAGCCGCAGCAATAGCCGCCTCCGGGGCCGACGGTCCGCATGCGCAGCTTCACTTCCGCATCGACCTCTTCGGGCGTCCCCAAGGTCAGCGTGTGATTGAGGTCGATGTTGCCGCACAGACAGAGCCGGCCCTGGTATTTGCGTTTGAGTGCAGCGATGTCCGCCGACGCCGGCTCGCAAGGATGCAGTGCGTTGAAGCCGCATTCTATAAGATCGTCGATCACGTCACTAATCCGGCCGTCGGAATGGTACAAATACGGCAGGCCCTTTGCGCGAACCAGGTCGCCGATTTGTTTGTTCCAAGGAAACACGCGCTGGCGGAGAATGCTGGGATTCACCATCAGCCCGCTGGTGTAGCCGAGGTCGTCGGGCATGCAGACGACTCCCACGCAATCGAACTGCAGCAGGTTCTCCACGACCCGCTGCTGGGTTTCGCCGACTTTCTGGATCAGCCGCTCGACCAGTTGGGAGCCCTCGGCCACGGCGATGCAAAAAGATTCCAGCCCCATCAACATCCACGAGGCGGTGAAGACGGCGCCCACATTGACGACGACCTTGGCCTCGGCGGGCAGCAGCTTACCCAGTTGTTCGACCGTGTCGTAGCTGAAGGAGTCCGGGTCGGGCCAGTTGTAGTTGTCGAACGACGCCTCGTCGCTGATAACACCTTCGCCTTCCTCGGCCCACATGCGGGTGGTGGCCCCCTCCTGGAAAGGGTTGTACTGGGCCTCGACGGGTTTCAGCACACTGGTTTGGTCCGGTTTGGCCCCCATCACGCCGCTGGTTTCTCCCCGCGTGGTCTGACGGATGCCGATCGTCAGCGGGACACAATCGTAGCCGGCCTTCATAAAGAACTCGGCTTCGGCCTCCAGGCTGCCGGCGGAACGACCCAAGAACTGCCGCTTGATAACCTCGTCGACCGAAAGCTCGAACGGCGGGACGCGATCCGGCTCGCCTTGGCAAAGCAGCGCCTTCTTGAGGTTCTCGAAATCAGGCATGATGACGTTAGCCTCCGGTCGAAAGTGCGTACTGCGTCAAGGCCCGCACGTTTTCGGGCGGTGTATCACGGGGGATCTCGCAGCCGGCGCCGACGATGTAACGCTCGCCCGCCTGCCGGTGACATTCAGCAATGGCTGCGGTGACCGAGTCGGGCGACCCATTTCGCACGACGCTGACCGGGTCGATGTTCCCCAGCAGAACCTGGTCCGGCCCCATGGCCTGGCGGGCCGCCGAAACAGGCACCAGGTAATCCAGGTCGACGATCTCGCATCCCAGTCGGCCCATGCCCTCCAGCAGACGAGCGGTGTTGCCGCAAATGTGCAGCCGGACGCGGGTACCCATCGCATGCAGTTCGTCGACGAGCCGTTTTTCGTAGGGCCAGACGAACTCTTCATAAAACTTCGGACCGACCAACGACGCGGCGGCGTCTCCGATGCCGATCATGTCGACGCCCACTTCGACCTGAGCACGGGCAAACCGCAGCGCCATCTCCAAGACGAAGTCGAACAGGTCGCGGATGAAGGCCGGGTCGTCGTAGAAATCGAGCATCAGCGTGTTGATGCCGCGCAGGTCGGCGGCTTCGGCGCACGGTCCCTCGACCCAGCCCATCACGGTCCGTTCGCTGCCGACCTGTTCTTTCATCAGCGCCAAGGCGCGGACGGCATCGTGCATCCGTCCGCCGCCGAGCGGATCGGGGACCTTCAGCGAGGCCAGGATCGACTTCTTGGCCAGCAGGGCGTCGCTTTCGACGATTGCCGCCGGCTGATCCTCGTAGAATTCGACGTGAGCGCCGCAGTCGGTCGCCTCGCGCGCCGGATCGGAGAGACACGAAACCAAGTCGAAATCATACGCTTCGGCCGTGCGGATCTGGGCCTCGGCCAAAACACGATACTCCTTGACGTACCGGCCGTACTTCACGCCGATCTCGTCCGCGCAGAGCATCATCACGACGGGCATCAGCGGCAGGCGATCGACGGGCCGGCCATCAAGCAAGGCAAGCGTTCGCTCGTGGCCGTTCACGGCGGAACCTCCTCAGCCGCGAGAATCGCGTCGTCATAGGCGGCCACGAGTCGACCGCCGGGCGGAACCACAAAGAATTCCCGATCGTCCCACTGCCCGTCCACCAGCCGCTGGATCAGCGAGAGGTCGCCCTTGACTGTTTCAAACGTCCAGTTTCGTTCGGCGGCTTCGTCTCGGCTGCGCTTCTCGAAACTGTCGTCCGGCTCGATCCCCATCTCGATGAAGGTCAACCGACTGTAGTTTCGAGTGCGGTCGCCCAACTGTTCGTAAAGGAACTTTGCGTTGTCCTCGCCGTACTTGGCCACCATCTCCTCGTAGGTCATGTCCATCCCGCTGTCGTGCTGGATCGAGAGCTGGCGAAGCTCCCCGCGGTCTGAGCGTTCGATCCATCCGGTGGTCCTGAAGTAGACGCCCGAGTGCTGGTTGAAGTAGTCGAGATACCGTTCCTTGCTGCCGAGGAACAAAGTGATGCAATCGTGCGCCCGGGGAACGACCAGGGGGATCGACCGCGCCGTCAGCCCGACCAGCCCGTTGTTGCACAGGCCGTAGCCGAGAAGTATGGCGTCATACTTGGATTCGTCGACCCGGTCGAGCACCTCGGCGAGGCGGTCGCGCATTCTAGCGGCGCCGATGTCGTGCAGTCCTTTGGGCAGGAACTCAACATCCACCCGGTTGGGTGAACCGGCGACGGCGGCACACATCTCTCGATAGAAGACTTCACAACTGATAAGCTTCAGACGCACAAGTCGTCCACGTTTGTTGAGTCAGCAGCGCCAAGTGTTGACAGAATCACGACATCCAGGATAAAGTATCTCAAAGGGACGTTCTTTATACAGTTCTCGTGTATTCGCCGCAACCGTCTTGCCACTCTTGAGTTCTTACTAATGGCCGTCGGACAGTTCTCTTCTCAGCGATTTGGTTACGCGGTCCACGCCCTGTGCTACATGGCGAAAAAACCGGCTGGGGCGCTGACCACGTTGCCCGAGTTGTCCAGTTGGCTGCAATCGGTTTGGGCGACCATTTCCCAGACGTATCTGTCCAACGTGATCCAGCGCCTGGCTCGCGGGGGGATCCTGCGGAGTCATCGCGGCGTTTCCGGCGGGTATTCGCTGGCCAGACCCGCCGAAGAGATCACGATGCGGGACCTGATCGAGCTGTTGGAAGGGGTCGCCCTGGAGCAATGCAGCTTGTCCTTGGAAAGTGATTGTCCGGTTCTGGGCTTCTGCGCCATTCAGCGCAAGCTGAGGCGGGTTGAAGAAGCGTTCCTCGAATCTCTGGAACAGCTTAGCATCGCTGAGTTGGCCGAGGACCTCAGCGTAATCCTCCCCAAAAGCGAGACCGCATAAACGACCCTCGCAGCTTGCCCATCCGTTACGAATTCCAGCGGACGGTGCGCGCCGCGTCGACCATAGCGGTCACGTTCTCCGGCGGAACGCCCGCCTGAATGTTATGGACCGGTGCGAACACATATCCGCCGCCGGGGGCGAAGATGCGGACATGCTCTTGCACCTCGCGGGCAACCTCGTCGGGCGTGCCGAACGGAAGCGTCTGCTGACAGTCTAAAGACGCGCCCCAGAACACCAGTCGATCGCCGAACTCTGCTTTGAGCCGAGCCGGATCCATGCCGTTCGCGCTGGTTTGAACCGGGTTGAGGATGTCGACTCCCATCTCGATCAACGACTCAATCAGGGGAAACAAAGCTCCGTCGGAATGCAGAAAGACCTTCATGCTGCTGTTTGCGTGGACCCAATCCAGACCACGTTTGTAAAAAGGCATGATCCGTTCACGGAACATCTTGACCGAAACGAAGGGAGACTGCTGTGTTCCAAAGTCGTCGGAAATTTGCAGGATTTGCACCCGGTCGCCGACGGCTTGAACGAAACGCTTGAGGTTTTCCAGCCACACCGAAACCAGCTTCTCGTACAGGGCCTCGACGTAATCCGGTTCGGTTGCCAATGTGACCATCCAGGCTTCGAAGTCGCCCGTGCCCAACCCATAGAACAGCTCATACGGCGGTCCCAAGGGAGCGACGACGGCAAAATCGGTATTCTGATACAGTGCCTCGGCCTGCGCGTGGTAGTGATCACACTCTTCGTCGGAGAGCAGCGGCGATTGAATCGTTTCCACGTCGACGTGGGCCGCTCCGGGAAATTTCTCCAGACGATCGAAGTAGAAACCGTCTTTCGGCATGCGGGCAATCGGAGTTCCGTCGCCCATCAGGACCAAATCGCCGTTTTCCTCAGTGACCGGATGAAACCCTTCGGGGACTTCGACCGGCGTTCCGTCGAACAGCCGCCACGGTTTCCAGCGGTCGTTGCGGATTCCGAAGACCACCTTCGGCCGGTACAGGCCGACCACGTCGGCGCCGAATCGTTCCATGATCGGCCGCTGGACCTCCGCCAACATCTGGTAAAGGTCGAAAACGCGGGTCGGGGAAGCGAAGCCCAAATGCTCCTTCAGCTTGTGATACGTCGACGCGGCGATTCCCGACTGGCGGGTGCCGCCCAAGTCGATTGGAAGCCGGTCGGGCTCTTCGTGGTGGATCGCCCGCAGGATTCTCTCGCGGGAGTTCATGGCGAGATCCCCGCTTTGAGCGCTTTAATGAACTCCGGCCCGGCGCCGCAGCAGCCGCCCAAGAAGCTTGCCCCCGCGTCGAGAACCGCGGACGCATGCCGGCCGAAGTCTTCGGGCGTCGTCCGGTAGACGATTTGGCCGTCGACCATCTCCGGCGTGCCGGCATTGGGTTTGATCCAAATCGGCAGGTCGGTGGCGGCGGAAAGCCTGCGGCAAATCGCCGCGTATCCTTCGATGCCTTGCCCGCAATTGGCGCCGACGACGTCGGCACCACCGGCCGCCAGCTCGCCGGCAACCTGCTCGGGAGTGGAGCCCATCATGGTGCGATCTTGCGCTTCGCCCGAGTCAAAGACCATGCAGACGACCACAGGAAGCCCGGTGCTCTTGGCGGCCTCGAGCGCCGACTTCGCTTCGGCCAGGTCCGACATGGTTTCGATCACCAATCCATCGACGCCGGCACGGGCCAACAAACGGGCCTGCTCGCCAAACGCGGAGAGCAACTCATCCTCGCTCACGTCGCCGGAGAGCAACATCTTCCCGCTCGGACCGATCGAGCCAAACACGCAAGCTCGGTCGCCGACCGCGCGACGCGAGATCTCGACGCCGATGCGGTTGATCTCTTCGATCCTCTCGGCCAGCTCACAATTGGCCAACGACAGGCGGTTCGCTCGAAAGGTGTTGGTCAAAGTGATCCGGCTGCCGACGTCGACATACGCACGGGCTACCTGCTCCACTTGCTGTGGATGGGTGAGGTTCCACCCGTCGGGACACTCACCGCTGGAGAGTCCACGCGTCTGCAACTCCGTACCCCACGCCCCGTCGGTCAGAACGGGCCCGTCGCCCAGCAGTTGTTCGATCACCTGATGCATGCGACTTTCAATTCCGTCTGGAACCTGCCCGCCGCGGCGGACCTGCACCCTTCGACCGACCTACCGCACAGTCGACCGTTTCCGTATGATAACCAGAAAAGGCCAACGTGAGAATCCTGGCTGATGAGAACATCCCTCTGGTGCGCGAGGCTTTCAGCAGCCTGGGCGAAGTCGTCACCTGTTCGGGCAGGGAGATGGATGCCGAGAAGCTGCGGGACGTCGATGTGCTTCTGGTTCGTTCCATCACGAAGGTCAATGCCGAGCTGCTGGGAGCCAGCCCGATCCGGTTCGTTGCCACCGCGACCATCGGCACCGACCACTTGCACCTGGATCACCTCGCCGAGAGAGGCATCCACTATGCCAGCGCGCCGGGATCGAATGCGGAATCGGTCGCCCAATACGTCACGGCCGCCCTGTTGGTGACGGCCGATCGAAAGGGGTTCGACCTGTCGGGAAAGACCGTCGGCGTGGTGGGCGTCGGTCACGTGGGCGGCCGCGTCGCCCGCAACGCGCGGGGACTGGGCATGAAGGTTCTGCTCAACGACCCGCCACTGCGGCGATTCACCGACGACCCGAAATACGTGCCCATCGAGGCCCTGTTCGAGGCAGATTTTCTGACACTGCACGTCCCACTCACGCGGGAGGGCGCCGACAGGACTTTTCACCTGGTGAATGACCATTTCCTGCGGCAAATGAATCGCACAAGCATGCTGATCAACACGTCGCGCGGAGCCGTCGTGGACAATTCCGCCCTGCTGCGCGCCCTCAAGAGCGGTGCTCTCGCCGGTGCGATCCTTGACGTCTGGGAAGGTGAGCCGTCGATCTCGCTCGATCTGCTGAAGAAAACCGACATCGGGACGCCGCACGTCGCCGGCTATTCCTACGACGGAAAAGTGCGAGGGACGCGGATGATCTACCAGGCGGTGTGCGATTTCCTGGGTGTTGAGCCGGACTGGGACCCAGCCGAGTGCATGCCGGTTGCAGAAACTCCGGCCGTCACACTTTCCACCGCAGGAGTGAGCCAGACACAAATTTTACTGGAAGCCGTGCGTCCGATCTACGACATCCAGCGCGACGACGCTCTGTTGCGCAGATCCTTTGAGCTGGCTGACGAGCAGCGGGGAGCTTACTTCGACGGACTGCGAAAGAAATACCCGCGCCGTCGCGAGTTCCCCAACACCGAGATCACGCTCACGCCCTACGAAGCTCCTCTGGCAGAAACCTTGCGAGCACTGCAGTTCAAGGTCAGTGGAGTGCGGAGTGCGGAATGCAGAATGCGGAATGCGGAATGCAGAGTGCAGAGTGATAGAGCGAATTCCGAATTCCGAACTTGACTTTCAACTCTCCACGTCATGCACGAAACAGACCTCGAACCCCAGATCGCTCAGCGATTGCGCCACTTCCGCCGGGCTGCGGTGATCGGCTAATGGAAATTGCTGGCGACGGCTTTGTTCGGTCAGGTCCTTGTCGTAGCCGCCCGGAGCCGTAGAGCTGCCGGCGCTCATTTGGGTGATGCAAATCTTCGCCAGCCGTTCGCGCAACACGGCACACTCCCGGGTGGAGAGCAGCAGGTGCGCTTCCGGAAACGCCAGCCGCAGCACGCAGTACAGCCGGACGAACGTCTCGTCGTCAACGGGATAAGACGGCTCGAATCCGTCCGGCGCCTCGTGAATTCGTGGGAGACTGAACGCCAAGGCGACGTCGGGGAATCGAGCCTGCAGGTATCGTCCGTGCCGGATCATCGCGAGAACGTCTTGCCTCGGCTCGCTCAGTCCCAACAGCACGCCGAGACCCAACCGCGACATTCCCGCTTCCGCAGCCCGCTCGGGCGCTTCCAGCCGCCAATCCCACCACACTTTACTTCCCCGCGGATGGTAGCGCGCGTAGAGCTGCTCGTTGTACGTTTCCTGGTACAAAGTCACGCCGCCCGCGCCCGCCCGAACCAGCTCGGCGTACGAAGTGGTGGATTGCGGGGCGATTTCAACGGCCACGCTGAATCCCCGGTCCCTCAGCCGGCGGATGATTTCGGCGAAGTAATCGGTCGACGTCAGCTTGGGAAAGTCTCCCGCCACCAACAAAACATGCCGCATACCGCGCTGCCAAAGAATCTCAGCCTGTTGGAGGGCTTCATTCCCCTCAAGATGCTCACGCAGGATGTCGTTCGGATGACGAAACGCGCAATACAGGCAGTGATTGATGCAATAGTTCGACAGGTACAGCGGCGTATAGAGCAGCATCCGCCACATTTGAGAATTCGGAATGTGGAGTTCGGAGTTCGGAGTTCCGCACTCCGCATTCCGCACTCCGCACTCTGCATTCCGCACTCGACTCTTCGTGCTGCTGAAGTGCTGCCGTGTCAGCAGCTTGGCCCGCTGAGCCAGTTCGTCCAGGCCGACGTTGGAATTCAGACACGCTTCGAGTTCTTCCAGGTCGAGACCGCCGGCTGGGGAGTGCGGCATGTCCCGGTCCGGCACGGAGTGCAGTCCTGCTCGCGGGCCGCGCGGCGCTCGGGCCGGCCGGCCGGCAAGCTCGTTGGCCGCTAAGTCCAGCACGTCGGCCAGGTCCTGCTCCCTGGGTGTTAGTCGCCCAGAGCTGTGGCTGAGCATCTGGTAGCGCCAGCGCTCGAGCCTGTCCGCAAGCGTTCGGCGTTGCTCCGCCGAGGCGGTTCCCTCGCCCTCGAAAATCCGAACGGCCCTGTGCAAGAGCGGTAAGTGAAAAGACGCGTGCTGATCGGTTGCCTCAACAAACTCGGCAAACTCGGCAAGCGGCGGTGGACATTGAATGCTCATTGGGTGCAATGCTCGCAGAAAAGCACTTTGCCGTCAGGATGTTCTTGCTTCCATTGGTCCCATCGGACGCGTGCTTCCCATTCTTCAGGCTTCAACTCGGTCAGACACTGACCTTTTCGCTCACCAGTAAGCGATTTGCCGGTCTCTTGCAACCAAGTGGACCCGGTTTCGGTGTCAACCATGATCAGATTTCCCAGCCGAACCTGCCCGGAAACCTTCAATTCGACGACTTTGCCCGTCTCTTTGATGCGTCGCTCATGAACCATGAGCGTTTGCTCGCTCGATCAGTAGCTGCAAACCACCGGTTTGTTGCCGCAGGTGTCGTTGACGATTTGGTGATATTGCAAAACGAACAACGGGTAAAACCGGTTGTCGCCGTTGATGGAAACGGCGATCCCCTTGGTGCCGCCGGCCAGATGAACGTCTTCGGCGGCGGCAAACTGCGGACCCGTGATTGCAGGCCGTGCGTCTTTGGCCCGGTATTGGATCGGGGAATAATACGGCTTGCCCCCCGTCGCGGTGCGCAACAGTCGTTCCCTTGTCGGTGCCTGGCCTTGCAGCAAATAGACGTAGCGGCCGACCGCCGCCGCGCCGGCGCCCCCAAGCACAAGCAGCGGTAATCCGAAAAGGAACACGTACTTCTTGAGTTTCATAGTGCTCGATCTCCTCGATTTCCAGGAACCAGGCCTTCCGGCGGCTGTTCCGTCACAGTGATGATCTGGTCGGCTGGAAGTTTTTCGAGTCGACTGACCGCTCCGCTGGGCCAAGTAATTTCCAGCGTTTCGATCTCGGTCGCATCACCGAGGCCGAAATGCTGCCACGCACTGTTGCAGCTCAGATAGCTTGAACCGAGCACACACTGGCTGCTGTGCACGAGATCGCCGGCCTCGACCCGCACCCGGGCCCCGATGCCGAACGCATTGCTCTGTGTCCCTTTCAGCCTGACCTGCAACCAATGTCCGGCCCGCGGCGTGACGTTGTGCAACAAAGTCGCCGGCCCGTTATGGACGAGCACAGCGGCATCCATTCGTCCATCGCCGTCGTAGTCGGAAAACGCCAATCCACGACAGACCAGGTGTTCGCCGAAGAACTCGCCGGCGCTTCTGCTGACGTCGGCGAAGCGGCCTTCTCCATCGTTACGGAGCAATTGCGACGGCTGAGGGATGAGCTTGGGATCTTCGAGAACTTCCAGCGTCAGCTCATCCTCGATGGTGCTGCCGTTGACGACCATCAGGTCCAGATGGCCGTCGTTGTCGAAATCGAACAGGCCCGTGCCCCAGCCCACGGTGGCGGGAGGTTTGGCAGCGAGAAGGCCCGTCGCCGGACTGACGTCCTCAAACGCGATCGGCAGGTCCGGTTGCCGCATGTTCTCAGTCGTGTTCTTCCAAAGCGCGTGGTCTTCGGCGACCCAGTGCGTGACAAACAGGTCCATCCAGCCGCGGTGCCAAACGTCGCCCACGGAGAGCCCCATACCCGCCCGCAGGTCGAACGTTCCGGCCGGCATGGCGACGTCGATGAAGGTGCCGTCGTGCTGGTTGTGAAACAGCGCGTCGGCGGTTGCCACGTCGTTGCCAACGTACAGGTCCGGCCAGCCATCGTTGTCGAAGTCGCAGAACAACGCCTGCATACTCTTGCCTCGGGCATCGGCGACTCCCGCCGATTCGGTAACGTCCGTGAACACACCGTTGCCCTCGTTCCTCAGCAGAACATTCGGCTGGGCGGAATAGGAAACGGGATTCGTCCAGACTGCGGGCCGGCCGCTGACTAGAGGCCGGTGCTTCGCCTTCTCACGGTCGAAGGTCACGTATCCACACAGGTACAGATCCAGATCGCCGTCGCGATCAGTGTCGCCGGCGGTCATACCCAGCAGAAAGCGGCGAATGTCGGACAGCCCAGCTTCCTGCGTCTTTTCCTCGAACGTCGTGTCGCCTCGGTTGCGATAGAGGATGACGCCGTTGTAATGCGTGACGGCCAAATCGATCCAACCATCGTTGTCGTAATCGAACCACAGGCAAGCGTAGTCCCAGCCGACGTGACCGACACCCGCCTCGGCGGTGACGTCGACGAATCGGCCGTCACCATCATTCCGGTACAGTCGATTGCCCGGCCGTTTGGCCAGCTCCACCTCGTCCATCAAGAATGGGCCGGCGAAATTCACGAGATACAGATCCTCGTCGCCGTCGTTGTCGTAATCCGCCCAACCGGCGCCTGAACCCACATCCTCGGGCAACAGAGAACCGCGCGACGCGTCGAAGTGCTGAAATCGAATTCCGGCTTGGTCGTGTACTGCGGCAAATTTTACACGAGAGCCGGACACCGCTCCCCTACCTCGCGCCGTGTTGCTCCAGAATGTGCATGATTGCCAGACGGCCGCCGCCAGAATCACGGCTACCAACGGCACGAGCATCGCCCATTTTCTGTCGAAAGGCATGAACCGTCGCTCGGCTGAATAAAAGCTCCTTATTTTTACAGGAATTTTAGTCCGCTTCCGGGTGTTGTCAATGACTCGGAAAGACGCAGAACCTTTCCGAACAGGCGCTCAGTCGGAGCCGGTCACTTTTTCACAATGGCGAAGTGTGGCACGCCCAGACCGCAGGGATGGGCGTGGCGCAGGTCGTGACCACGCCGTTGCTTGCGTCAGGGCGTGCCGCCCGGGACGAATCTCGAAACTCTTTCCATCTTGAAAAACTGATCGCCCCCGGGCCGGCAAGGCCGGTCTCGTAATCTGGCCCGACAGTCGCTACACTAAAAATCGAGTAACACTTTAGCCGTCTGGAGCAACTTCCTCACGACAGTGCATTTCGTGGTAAACGGAGAATGATTAGGAAACCAGGAAAGCAGGAATGTCGGGGATCGTCTTTCTCCTGTCTTCCTGGATTCCTAATTTCCTCATCGCTACATTCGGCTAAACAGTTACAAAATCGATAGGTTTTCTGTGCGCGCCTTGAAGTTGAGACAGGAACAATCAAGTGGCCACCGTCGACAAACAGACGAAAAGACGGACCGTCAACGGAGCGGAGATCCTGGTCGTATCGTTGGTGCGTCATGGCGTCGAACAGGTATTCGCGTATCCGGGGGGGACCAGTATGCCCCTGCATCAGGCGCTGGTGAAGGCGAGCGACAAAATCCGCACGATTCTGCCGCGCCACGAACAAGGGGGTGGATTTGCCGCACAGGGTGTGGCGCGTAGTACGGGCAAGGTCGGCGTCTGCATGGCGACCAGCGGGCCTGGGGCAACGAATCTGGTCACCGCGTTGGCCGACGCCAAGCTCGATAGCGTGCCCCTGGTGGCCGTCACCGGGCAGGTGGCGCAGTCGGTGATCGGCAGCGACGCGTTCCAGGAAACGCCGATGGTCGAAGTCAGCCGGGCCATCACCAAGCACCACTACATGATCACCGATGTGGCCGACGTGGCTCGGATCGTCAAGGAGGCGTTTTTCATCGCGAAGACCGGTCGCCCGGGACCGGTGCTCATCGACTTCCCCAAGGACGTGCAACTGACCACGATGGACGAGGAGCCCGATTACGACCCGCCGGTGTACCTGCCGGGTTACCACCCCGAGACGTTCGCGGCGGCCCCGGAGCAGATCAAGCAGGTGATTGCCGCCATCCGCCGCAGTCGCCGGCCGATTCTGTACGTCGGCGGGGGCTGTGTCATTTCCGAGGCGTCCGAGGAGCTGCGCAAATTCGCGCTGACGACCGGCATACCGGTGGCGACCACTGTGATGGGATTCGGTGTATTCCCCACCGATCATCCAATTTCGCTGCACATGCTGGGCATGCACGGGACGGTCTCTGCCAACCTCGCCGTCGATGAGGCCGATCTGCTGCTGGCATTCGGCGTCCGCTTTGACGATCGCGTGACCGGCAAACTGGAAGAGTTCGCCAGACACGGAAAGATTGTGCACATTGACATCGACCCCTCCGAAATCCATAAGAACAAAGAGGCCCACATTCCGATCGTCGCCGACCTGAAGGACGCACTGGTCGCCTTGAACGCGGCGATCACCGACGACGACGTTCCGGACACCAAGGATTGGATCGCGAAAATCGCCGCCTGGAAGAAGCAGTACCCGTTGTGTTACTCCGAGAGAAGCGATGAGATTCTGCCTCAGTACGCCATCGACGAGCTCTGGCGGCAGACGAACGACCGGGAACCGTACATCACGACCGGCGTCGGCCAGCATCAGATGTGGGCGGCCCAGTTTTACAGGTTCAACAAGCCCCGGCACTGGTTGAGCAGTTCCGGTTTGGGCACGATGGGTTTCGGTCTGCCGGCCGCCATGGGGGCGCAAGCGGCTCATCCCGGCCGGTTGGTCATCGACATCGACGGCGACGGCTCGATGCACATGAACATTCAGGAATTGGCAACCCTTTACTGCGAGAAGCTGCCGGTCAAAATTTTGCTGTTGAACAACCAGCACCTCGGCATGGTGATGCAGTGGGAAGACCGCTTCATGCAAGGAGTTCGTGCTCACACCTATCTGGGTCACATCGACGACCCCGAAGCAGTCGGCCGGGGTGACGGCACGCACCGTGAGACGACCTACCCCGACTTCGTCAAAATTGCCCAGGGGTTCAGTATCAAGGGCCGTCACGTCCGCAACAAGGCCCAGTACCCGGAGGCGCTGGCCGAAATGCTCGCCGAGGAGGGCCCGTACCTGCTCGACGTCATTTGTCCCTATCAGGAACATGTGCTGCCCATGATCCCCAGCGGCAAAACCGTGCGGGACATTATTACCGAGTGACCTTGCCGGAGTGAAAGGACGCGGCATCGATGGCAGGCTACAACAAATATGATCCGCGGCTGGAATCGCTGGTGATGGAGACGCGGACCTTCTTCGACCCCGAAATCGGCGAACTCTCGGACGATGACCGCGCGTGGTTGTCCAAGGAAGTTCATCAGAGACCGGCCCAGATGGCAAAGATCCACTATGAGCGCTCCCACACTGGTTTCACCAGGGAGATCACCGTCACCGTGGCCGACGTCGAACGCCTGTACCAAGAACTTCGATAGCATTGCGAGCGATGGCAGAGCAAGTTGAAATCGGTGGAGTCTGTTTGCATTTGAGCCAGCCGGACACCTCGGACGGCCCGTGGATCGGCCAGCGCGAAGTGCTCAAGCAGGTGCTGGCGTGCTGGGTGGTCGTCGACGACAAGGATCTGCCGCTGACTCCCCGGCTGACCGGCGTTCCGGGGATCGGCAAGACCACTCTGGCCATTGCCGGGGCGCGGGCCCGCGAGCAGGAGCTTTACATCTATCAGTGTACGGCGGACACTCGGCCGGAAGACCTGCTCGTCACGCCGGTGCTGGGCGAGAAAGGGACGATTCGTTATCACGCCTCGCCGCTGGTGACCGCCATGCTGCGGGGCGGCATCTGCGTACTCGACGAAGGCAACCGCATGAACGAAAAGTCGTGGGCCAGTCTCGCCCCGCTGTTGGATCATCGCCGCTACGTCGAGTCGATCATCGCGGGCGTCACCGTCCCGGCCCATCGGGACTTCCGCTGCGCCGTCACCATGAACGAGGACGAGTCGACCTACGAGATTCCCGACTACATCCTCAGCCGGCTGCAGCCGACGCTGTTGTTGAACCACCCCGGCCGCGATGACGAACTGGCGATCTTGGAGTATCACCTGCCGTTCGCCGCCGACGACATGCTCAGCCTGACCGTCGAGTTCCTGCAGGAATCGCACAAGCTGAAGCTGGACTTCTCCACCCGTGACGGCATCAACGTGCTCCGCTACGCACTGAAGCGGATCGCCCAGGACCCCGAGCACCCATTGAGCAAGGACGAAGCGTGGCGGGAATCGTTGGAGAAATGCCTCGGCCAAGACGCGCTGGACCTCGACGCCCTGGCGGAAAAAAAGAGCCAAACCCTCGGCGGCGACATTGTCCCCATGGGGCTGGGCGACTTCTTCTTCTCGCCGGATGACCCCATGCATCCCGATTTCGACGAGGAGGAAGAAGACGAAGACGAGTTCTGAATGCGGAATGAAAGATCTTGGTCACTGTTTAGCCGAATGCAGTGATGAGGAAATTAGGAATCCAGGAAGACAGGAGAAAGACGATTCCCGACATTCCTACTTTCCTGGTTTCCTAATAATCCTCCGCTTCCCACGAAATGCACTGTTGTGAGGAAGTTGCTCCAGACGGCCAAAGTGTTACAGATCTTACGGATTCCCTAAATCTGAATTCCGAACTCCGAATTCCGAACTCAAGACCAATGCTTTCCGACTTCTTGAAGATCAGCCCGAACATTACAGTCTTGCCGATCATTCACGGCAGCGGGGATTTTGCCGTCGAGGTCCGGCGGGTGATGCTCTCGCATCACTTCGACTGCCTGGCGGTCCCGCTACCGCCGTCGTTTCAGGACGACGTCGAACGGGCCATCCACCACCTGCCGAATATCACCATCGTCGTGCAGGAGGAGCCGCGGTCTTACGCGGACCAGCCGTGGTCTCCCGATGCGGACGCCGACGATTCACACGCCGAGGAAGACCGCGTTTTCAGTTACGTGCCCATCGACCCTTGTCAGGGGGTCATTGCGGCCCTGCGGATCGCCCTGCAGGAGCGGATGCCGCGGGCGTTCATCGATCTGGAAACCGCACGCTTCCAGAGCATCTCGGCCGTTCTGCCCGACCCCTATGCGCTCAAGAAGGTGACCGCCGATCGGTTCGCCGCTGCCGTGCTGCCCGCAATTCCACGTCTGCCGGCCGGTCAGCCCAGGGACCGCGTGATTGCCATGGCCCATCGGCTGCGAGAGCTGGAAAGGCGGTTCCGCTCGATTCTGCTCGTCTGCTCGCTGACGGACTGGCCGTGGATCAAGGAAGCCTACTTCGACCAAATCGAGCCGACCGCCGATGACGACCCGGTCGACGAGACACGTCTGTACGCCGTCGATCCGCGGACGTTGGTCTTCTTGCTGGGCGAGCTGCCCTACATCACCGCATTGTATGAACGGGCCCGCGCGGAATTGGACGACGATGAGAACCTGTCGATCGACGGCATCAAGGAGATGCTGCTGGCGGCCCGAGACCACTACCAATCGGAACTGAAATCGCTGGCCCGCAAGATCACACCCAAGCGGCTGTCGGTTTACTTTCAATACGTCCGCAACCTGACGCTGGTCGAGCGCCGCATCCGGCCCGACCTCTACACGCTGGTGGTGGCGGCCCAGCAGATTGCCGGCGACCAGTTCGCAGTCCATCTGGCCGAGACGGCCGGCCGGTACGCCTACACGGCATTGCTTCCCTTCGAGACGTTTCGCATGGGCATCGACGAAGGTCGTCCGCCCGACGACTCGGACGTCGTGGAGCTGAAGAACCGCCTGCCGGGACATCCCGTCTCCTGGCGAAGTTGTCAACTGAAGCCGCCCCCGCCGAAACTCAAGCAGCAGCAATGGCAAATGCGCTGGGACCCGTTTCGGCAATGTAGCTGGCCGCCCGAAGACGTCGCCATCGAGCAGTTCCGCACGCACGTAAAGGACACGGCGTTGGCACTCATTGGCAGCGACCTGGCGCGCAGCGAGAAGTTCAGCGCCAGCCTCAAAGACGGGCTGGACATCCGCGAAACTTTGCGGAACTGGCACACCGGCGATCTGTACGTGAAGGTCTTTCCGCCGAATCGCGCACGCCTCGATTGTGTCGTCATGCTGTTCGATTCACCCGCGGATCCGCGAGACTATCCGTGGCGGATCACCTGGCACGCCGAGCACCACGACGAATCGACCCTCGCTCTGTTCGCGACCGACTTCCATTCGCAACTGGTGGGCCCCGGCGTGGCGCTGGCCGTTTACGGCGGGGCCATGTTTCTCTTTCCGCCGCGAGGAATCCCGGACATCTGGCGCGACCCGCGCTTCGACTTCGCCGACACGCTGGAAGAACGGCTCATCGCGGCCGCCTGCCACCATAGCGAGTTTCCGCACATTGCGCTGTTGAGCCACGCGCCGCCCGGAGCCGGCTGGCGACGTCTGGCCAAAAGCCGCGGCAAGAAACTCATCCACATCCCCCTGAGCCGCTTCAGTCAAGAAACCATCGGCCAGTTGCGGATGTTCCACGTGCTCAACGGGCAACACGTCCGCAGCTACGCGGCCCACTTCATCCGCAAAGCGTGATGAGTTCGGCTGCAAGTTGCGAACCCGCGTGGCCGGCAATATGATGACGCTGATCGGCACGCGTGACGCAGTCTGCTGGATTCATCGTGCCGAATACACAACG
>CAZGYE010000093.1:0-17499 GCA_964530165.1 uncultured Planctomycetaceae bacterium | reverse complement strand
GAATGCGACCCCACAGACCGTCGATTCTGGGGGCTCGCCTACGGTTCGACCCCAGCCACCCATTATGTTAAGCCAAACTGACCCACTGCCGAATTCACTGGTGCGAGTTGGCCCGGCGGCACGCGGTCGGGGTTGTGGGAGACCATGGTGATGAACGTGCTCGCGAACGCGTTTTGTCCGATTGTCTGTTTCGTGCTGGTGATTGTACCTGGCGGACTCAGGATCGCTGCGGAGGAGCCGGCGCCCGCGATCACCTCGGCCCAGATCGAAGCCGACTGGGTTCGGCAGGACGCAGTGCGCGACTTGTCGAACCTCAGTCCCCAGCTCCAGGCTGGAAAGGATGTGAAGCCCCAGGAGGACGCCGCCGGTGGTTGCGACGGTGTGAAGAACGGCAAATGGGGGTTTCACACCGAGAACGAGGATCAGCCCTGGTGGCAAGTGGACCTCGGAGAGTCGCAGCCGTTGAGTCGTATTGTGCTGTTCAACCGCTGTGACGGGACCGCCGGTCGAAACTCGCGGATTCTAGTGCTGCTCTCCGATGACGGCAAGAACTTCCAGCAGGTCTACCAGCACGACGGCACCGTGTTTCTCGGCCAAGTTGACAAGAAGCCGCTCTCGGTGCCCCTTGACGGGCAGAAAGCACGCTTCGTGCGGGTTCAACTGCCGGGCAAGAGCTATTTTCATCTCGACGAGGTGGAAGTCTACGCAGCCACGGGCAAGGAGAACATCGCCCTGCACAAGCCGGCCACCCAGAGCAGCACCAGTCAGTGGTCGGTCCGTCACCCGACAGGCGATGCCGTCGTCGAGAGACTTTACACGCCGAACGTGATCGAAATGGGGTTGAAACTGGCTGAGAACCTGCAGCACTTGGGCGCCAAAGTCGAACACGAAGCGGAAACGCTCAAGCAGGTTGCCGCCGAGCTCAAGCGGCTTCCCAAAGAGACGCCGCACGAACAGCGAAAGAAGCTCGATCGCCGCGCCCGCTGGGCCGTGCGGAAGCTGGCCCTGAAAAACCCGCTGCTGGACTTCGATTGTGTTCTGTTCGTCAAGCGAGCGCCCGGCTTGTTCCCGCACGTGTGCGATCAGTATTACGGTTGGTGGTCGCGCGGCGGGGGCGGAGTTTACGTTCTCTCGGGATTCAAGGGAGATGCTCCGCAGGTGCGCTGCCTGACAGAAGATTGGCCGCAAGGCAGCTTTCTCCGGCCCGAACTGTCTTACGACGGCAAGAAGGTCCTTTTCGCCTGGTGCAAGTACTATGCCCACGTCTCCGGTATGGAGAAGGTTGACAAGGAGAAGCTTCCCGAAGACGCCTTCTATCACATCTACGAGATGAACGTCCACGGCAGCGGCGTGCGGCAGTTGACCCGGGGCTTCTACGACGACTTCGACGCCCGCTACCTGCCCAGCGGCGAGATCGTGTTTCTCTCGACCCGCAAAGGGCTGGCTTTGCAGGCCGGCCAGCAGAGTGCCCGTGCGACGACTGCGGCAACCTGCCCCGACAGTTTTGTCCGCTGCGGGGGCGGCAATCACCGTCCCGTGGCGGTGTTCACGCTGCACGTGATGGATTCGGCGGGAGGGAATCTCCGCGCGATCTCGGCCTTCGAGAACTTCGAATGGACACCGTCGGTGGCTTCCGATGGGCGAATTCTCTACGCACGCTGGGATTACATCGACCGGTTCAACGGATTCTTCATGAGCCTCTGGTCGACGAACCCCGACGGCACAAATCCGCAGCTGGTCTACGGCAACTACACGAAGAAGCCGCAATGCATCTTCGAGGCCCAGTCGATCCCCAATTCACGCAAGCTGATCTTCACGGCGACGGCTCACCACTCGATCACGGGCGGCTCGTTGGTGTTGCTGGATCCCAACATGGGCGCCGAGTACGAGCGGCCGATCAAACGCCTCTCGCCGGAAGTTCTCTTCCCGGAAACCGAAGGCTGGCCGGAGACCTACTACGCCGGTCCGCATCCGCTTTCGGAGGAACACTACCTCGTCTCGTGGAGCGACCGGCGGCTTCCCGCGCACCGTTTGATGCCGCCCGATGATCCCCGCAATCCGAGAAACGCGCTGGGACTGTACTTGTACGATGCCTTCGGCAACCTGACGTTGCTCTACCGCGATCCGGAAATCTCGAGCATGAACCCGATTCCGATTCGTCCGCGCCGGCGCCCGCCCGCATTGACGCACCTCGTCGACTGGGCAGGCCCGCAGGAAGGACGGTTCCTGTTGCAAGACGTCTACCAGGGCTTAGGTGGGATGAAGCGCGGCTCGGTGAAGAGCCTGCGGATCATCGCCGTGCCACCCAAGGTCCAGCCGCAAATGAACCAACCCGTGCTGGGCGTCTCGCGAGAAGACCCCGGCAAGTTTGTGTTGGGCACCGTTCCGGTGGAAGGGGACGGATCGGCTTATTTCCGCGTCCCCTCGGGCATGCCGGTTTTCTTCCAGGCGCTCGATCGCGATGGACGTGCCGTGCAGACGATGCGCTCGCTGACTTACGTGCAGCCGAATCAGACCCTTTCGTGCATCGGTTGTCACGAATCGCGCTGCTCATCGCCCCCGTTGGCCCATCTGCCGAAAGCGGCAAGAGCGCAACCGTCTCGACTCAGGCCCGGGCCGAGCGGCTCGTGGCCGTTGCGGTTCGACGAGCTGGTCGGGCCGGTGATCCAGCAGCATTGCGTCTCGTGTCACCGACCGGACGGCGACGATCCTAAGGCGTCGCAGTTCGATCTCACGCCGGGCAAGGCTTATGACAGCTTGATCGAATACGCCGACGGAGACCTGCGCAAGCTGGCCCTCGAGAAGGACCGATCGATTGTCGGCGACTGCCCGGCCCGCAAGAGCAAGCTGCTCGATCTGTTGACTCAGGAGAAAGGCCACGAGGGCGTTCGGCTCGGCGCCGAAGACCTCGAGCGGCTGATCACCTGGATGGACACCTACGCGCAGCGGAAAGGATCGTTCAGCGAGAATCAGGAAGAGCAGCTCCGCGAGCTGAAGCGGAAGCTGGCGTTCCTGCTCAAAGAGTGAGCACCGAGAGCATTCGCCTCTTGACCTTGGCGCACGGAGTCTGAAATGAAGTTTCCAAACCTTTCCGACGTGTCACGGCACTTGGCTGTCCTGGCCGTTGGTGTGGCGATTCTGTTCGGTCCTACTGTCGGTCTTCGCTCAGGAGAGAACAAGCGTCAGGCCGGGCCCGGGCGCAACTCTGCCGGCAAGACCTGCACGGTCCTCGCTGATGAGCGGTTAGAAGGGCCGCTGAAAGCCATCGTCAAGGAATTCCAGCACCGCACCGGAACTCGGATCGTTCTGAGCTTTCTACCGGCCGCCAAGGTGAACGCGCTGGTGGAAAAAAAAGAGACCGGCTCCGACGCGGTGCTCTGTATGGCCATGAAAGCCAACGGACGCACAGCATTGGACTCCCTACCGGGCGCGACAAAGGTCGCCTGGAAGCATCCCACCTGGGAACCGGTGTGGGCGGCCGTGCTCGGCAAACACCCGCGGGCGAGCGAATTCGTCCGTTTCGCCGGCGGTCCGACGGGCCATCGTCTCTGGTCGGAGTCCGAGGCGGGATTCACCATCGTCGCCGACACGTCCGCGAAAGCGTACGAGTGGGTTGCCGAGCACCGGACCAAGCACACCTATCCTCTGACCGCCATGCGCATGCTGGCCGAGTGCGGAGGTGTCCGCGACGGAATCTGCATCGACGTCGGATGCGGACCGGGTCACCTCGAACTCGAGCTGGCCAAGCGGTCCCATTTCAAAATCATCGGGCTGGACATCAACGCCGACATGAAACCGCTGTTCGAGAAGAGGATTCGCGAGGCGGGCCTACAGGATCGCGTCTCCTTCGTCGTCGGCGACGCCCAGAAAATGCCTTTCCCCGACGATTATGCCGACGTGATCGTCAGTCGCGGCACGTTGATCTTCATCCCCGACATCGGCAAATGCCTGAAAGAAGTCGATCGCGTGCTGAAGCCCACCGGCGTGGCTTTCCTCGGTGGACGCTACCTGTACGCCCCGAAAAGTTACAAGGTCTCCACGGAAAAACTGAAGAAGATCGTCCGTGAGACGAGAATTTCCGGCGCGCGGGTCGTCGAGTTTCGTGGCCAGTGGGTCAAGATCATCGGCCCCAAAGCGCCGAAAGCGGCCCACAAGTTTCAGGGCGGCCCGCACATGCTCGCCAACCGCTTCGTCGCCGACTACGCCATCACCGGGGGCGAATGCCTGCTCCTTTGCGGAAGCGATGGGGGATTACAGCAAGCCCTGCAGACAGGATTCGTGAACACCACGCACCTGCAGATCACCGCCCTGTACTCGTCGAAAACAGAAGCCGGCAAGGCGGAGGCCAGGATCCGCAAGGCGAAGCTCGCGGGCCGCATCACCTGTAAAACGGGCGACGTTCACGCATTGCCTTTCGACGACGCTTCGTTCGACGCCGTCGCGGGTGTGGGGCCAATCTTGCTCTGGGGAGACAGGGAAAAGGGGATGCGCGAGATCCATCGTGTCTTACGTCCGGGAGGCGCAGCGCTGGTCGGCGGAAGATATCTTCACATGCCCGCGTTCCGCAAAGTCTCCAGCGAAACATTACGCAACAGCGCGGCCACGACGGGCATCTCATCGATCCGGGTCATCGACGACATGGGCCAGTGGATCGAGATCCGCAAAGGGGTCAAGAACAGCGGCACCCACCGGCAAAATCCAAGTTGATCCACCAACCGTTCAGGAAAGAGAGAATTCAGATGATGACTTGTTTCGCCTCTTGCTGTGGATTGTTCATAGTGCTTTGCAGTCTGCCGGACGTTTCCCCCGCTTGGTGTGCAGCTCCGCCTTTGTCGGCCCATTTTCGCGATGAACCGGCCGACGCGCTGATCCGCCGGTTGGAGGCCGGCCCCGGATTGACCGTCGCCGCATCTCCATCGGAGGCAGATGTACCGGGAAGCCATTGGCGGATCGAGACTCGTGAGAATGGAGACGTCATTGCCACCGATCCGGTCACCGGCCTTGTCATGCGACAGAAGCACCGTTGGGAGCCGAGTTTGCAGATGCTTTTCATCGAGACCACGCTCTCCAACAGTGGCAAGACGGTTCAGAAGGTCGGCAACGTGCGCATCGGCAGTTGGACGTTTCGCGTGTTGGACGCTCAGGACGCCGCTCGGTACCGCGACCTGACCCATCGCAGCGATACCTGGTACGGCTCCACGTATTGGGCCGGCCCCGATTGGACCCGCGTCGGCAAAGACTGGCACCATCCGGGAAACAACACACCGAGTGTCCGCCGATTCACCGCGCCCCGCGACGGCCGGGTAACCATTACGGGCCGGGTCTACAAAGCCGACGCCCGCAGCGGCGACGGCGTGCGTCTGAGCATTCGGCACGGCAAGGAGACCGTCTGGAAAGCGGAAATCGACGGCACGGACGCGAAAGGCGTCTCGCCAAACCTAACGTTTGATGTGCGTCAGGGCAATGCGATTCGCTTCGTCGTCCACAAGCGGGGGGCGATCACGTGCGACACGACCCACTGGGACCCGCTGGTGACGTATGCCGACGGTCCACGGTTTCAGGCTTCCGAGGGGTTCCGAACGAAGCGAGAGAACCGCTCGCCGTGGTTCTACGAAATGGAGGTGGACCGGAACGCCGAGATCGGCTTGCCGCGAGTCCACGGGTTTGACTCCGAGCTGGCGCTGTGGGAACAGACGCCGAGCATCACTCGCCCCGTCAGCCTGAACCACCGCGAGGCCCTGCCCATGCTGGTGGTCGCCGACGGAGCAGACAAGAGCGGCGTCGCGATCATCCTGGCCGGGAATCGTCCGTGGCATTTTCGCTCCGTCATGACCAATGCGGGACAACTCCGTGTCGAGTTGGCCGTTACCCACGGCGAGTCCCGGTTGTCGCTCTCTGCGGGTCAGACGATCCAGTTGCCGAAGCTCGGGCTGGCGGCGTACCGCGGCTCATGGCCGGCGGGCGTCACGGCGATCGAGCGGCTGCTCAGCTCGACATTGCAGGATCAGGGCATCGACGACCTCCGTCGTCAGGTTGCCGCGGCGTTATCATCGGCCACGGCTCCGCTCGACTCCACCTCGAAACCCAGTCCGCGGGCGGAAGCTCCCGTACATCGACCCGAATTGGACCTGTGGGCCATGGTGCAGGCCGAGTGGCGCCATCAGGACAAACTTGCTCTGACGGCGGAATCGTATGCTGAAGCGACGGCCCGCCACATCGAGAAGACGCGCCGGCTTCTGGCCGATTTGCGATCCGGCCGGGCAGACTCGTTTCTGGCCGCCGAGACCGATCAGCTCGGGCGGTTGGCGGTTGAGGCCAAACGCTCCGATCTGTCCCTCGAACAGCGGCGCGGCATCTATTTCCGTGTTCGCTGGCTGAAACGCAGGATCGCGATGGCCAACCCGCTGATGCGGTTTGGCAAGCTGCTGTTCTGCAAGCGGGTCCCGACTTCCTACAGCCACGAAGTGATGCAGTACTACGGATGGCGTGCGCGGCCCGGCGGCGGGCTGTTCGTGCTGGAGAATCCCGGTCATTCACTGGCTGCCCGCGACATCCTCGGCGGGAAGCTCGCAGGCGGCAACGTGCTGGAGCCTCGGCTGTCTTATGATGCCAAACGAATCGTTTTTTCTTTCGTCGAATGCTCGGGAAAGCAACATGACCCCGACAAACTGCTCAACGACGTCGATGTCGACTTCTATCACATCTACGAAGTCAATATCGACGGTGCCCGCCTGCGGCAACTCACCCGCGGGCCTTACGAGGACCTGATGCCCACGTATCTTCCCGACGGCGGCATCGTTTTCTGCTCGTCGCGGCGTCGCGGCCACTCCCGCTGTTTCGGTGGTCAATTCAGCCGCCGTTGGCAGGTCTACACACTGCACCGCATGGACGGCGACGGCAAGAACATCCGCACGCTGTCGTTCCACGATACCAACGAGTGGTTTCCCGCCGTCTCCGACACCGGGTTGATCCTTTACAGCCGCTGGGACTACATCGACCGCGACGCCGTCACCCACCAAAACCTGTGGGCCACGCGTCCCGACGGCACCAATCCCATTGCCGTCTGGGGGAACGCCACCGCGAGTCCCAACTGCACGTTCCAGATCCAACCGATCCCGGACAGCAAGAAAATTGTCTTCACGGCTTCCGCCCACCATTCGGTGACCGCTGGGTCGATCGCCATTGTCGATCCGACTCGCGGCAACGACGGCCAGCAGGCCATCACCCGTATCACGCCTGAGGTTCCTTTCCCGGAAGCAGAAGGTAGAAACATCAGCGAGTATTACGCCGCCCCGTGGCCGCTTTCTGAAAAATACTTCCTGGTCGCCTACAGCCCCAAGCCACTGGTCTGGGAACCCGGCGCGAATGAGCCAGACGCTTTGGGGATCTATCTACTTGACGCGTTCGGCAACCGCGAGCTCATCTACCGCGACGCTCAGATCGGCAGCACCAACCCGTGTCCCCTCGTTCCCCGCCAGCTGCCGCCCGTCATGAGAAACACTCTGCCCGCTGATGCCGAGCCGACCGGCGAAATGGTGCTGCTGGACGTCTACCAAGGCTTGGGCGACGTGCCGCGCGGAACCATCAAACGTTTGCGCATCATCCAAATCTTTCCGAAGACGACGCATCGGGCCAATTTCCCGCCGATCGGGCTGGCCGGTGAGGAGAACGCCCGCGCCATTCTCGGCACCGTGCCGGTCGAGTCCGACGGATCGGCACGATTCACGGTTCCGGCCGGGAAACTGATTTTGTTCCAAGCTCTCGATAAAGACGGCTTCGCCTACCAGACCATGCGCTCGGTCACCTACGTGCAGCCGGGCGAGCGTGTCTCGTGCATCGGCTGTCACGAAAGTCGCATGACGGCCCCCGCGACCACCGACACGATCGCCGCCCGCCGCCGGCCGTCGCGGATCGAACCCGGCGAGCTGGGCGGCCGGCCGTTCTCATTCGTCAGCGAGGTGCAGCCTGTGCTGGAGAAACGCTGCGTCAAATGCCACGGCGCCGAAAAACCCGATGGAGACATCGATCTGACGGGCCGGTCCGAGAAGGGTTTCACAAAATCGTATTGGGCGCTGTGCGGAGACAAGAACTTCAACGGCGCCGGCACGAATCCGAAGAACGCGGCCGAAGCGCTCGTGCCCCGATTCGGCGCACGCAATCAGATTCAAATCACACCGCCGGGCGGCATGTACGGGGCGCTGGGCAGCCGGCTGATCAAGATACTCCGCAAAGGACATTATGACGTGAAACTCACCGCGGGCGAGTTACAACGGCTGGCCGCCTGGATCGACTGCAACGCCGTTTTCTACGGCGCCTACAGTGCCGAGGACCAGGCCAAAGAACTTCGCGGCGAAGTGTTGGCCATGCCCGAGATTCAGTGACTTCAGGGCACCTTGATTTCATCGCCTTCGTACAAGACCCGGCCCTCCATGCCGCCGCTGGTCATCACCATTTCACCGGAAGTGTGTCCGGACAACCGGCCGGAGGCAAGGAACAGAACCGCCGCGGCGACGTCCTCCGGTCGGCCGACCTTGCGGAGTGGGATCGTTTGCAGCGCCCGCCGAACGGCGTCCTGTTGGCCCGCGAAACGGTCTGTCATCGGCGAGGCCGTCCAGCCGGGGCAAACGGCGTTGACTCGGCCGCGCGGCGCCAGCCGGGCGATCTCGTTTTTCAGGCTGAGCAAAAACCCGTAGACCAGGCCGCCCTTCGCGGCGGCGTAATCGGCATGCCCGGCTTCGCCGAACACGGCGGCCGTGGAACCGATCAGCACGGCAGCCGGGTCGGTGAGCTGATGACGCTCGATTCCACGGAAAAACTCGCGCATGCAGAGAAACACGGCCGTCAGATCGGTGGCGAGGGTACGGTCCCATTGTTCGAGCGTCATTTCGTGAATCGGGACCGGCTCGGAGATCCAAATGCCGGCGTTGGCCACCATGATTTCGACCGGCCCCAACTGTTGTTCCGACTCGCTGAAGAGCCGGACCACGTCTTCTTCGCGGGTCAAGTCTGCGCCGATGACCGCCCGGTCGGCCGGGGCGATCGTCTCGGCCAGGGTCATGGCTGCGTCGCGCCCGTTGTGGTAGTGAATGACAACGCGAGCGCCTTCGCCGGCGAATGTCCGCACCATCACCGATCCCAGTCCGCCGCTGGCGCCGGTTACCAAAACGACTTTGCCTGTCAGACCCGTTTCCATGTCATCGCCTCATCGGTTTGCTCAAACGAGGGAATGGCGAGCGGCCGGTGTCAGCCGGCTGTTGTGACAAACAGGGGGCTGACGCCCCCCGCTCGCCCATTCTGTTAGACGCTCTATTCCCGTTCGGATGTCGACAACAATTCGAGGAACACGTCTTTCAGTTCGGCGTGGTCAATAGGCCGCGGATTGAGCGCGAGTGGAACGGGTGTGCTTTCGGCCGCGTTGCGGGCCAGGTTCTCGGCAAGATCGTTTCGCGAGTCGCCGGGAACCTCAACACGGTCGGGCAGCCCGATCGACTGCAACAGCTCAACAATCGTGTCGACGAACCGGGCCGCTCGCTCCTCGAGCGAATCAGCCTGGATGCCGCAATAGTGGCCCAACTGGTTGTACTGCTCGACGCAGTGTTCGGCATTGTAGCGGAGGTTGTGTGGCGTCCCAATCGCGACCGCCTCGCCGTGCGGAATGTGCAACAGACCGCCCAGCGCCTGGGCAATCGAGTGGGTCATCACGACGCCGGCCGCACTGAACGCCGCACCGGCCTGCATGGCCGCCAGTGCCAACGATTCTCGCGGCTGGGGATCATCCGGATTTTCGACGGCGCGGGGAAGGTTCTTGACGATCAGCCCCACGGCCCGGCCGGCCAGCGCCGAGGAGATGGGGTTCGCCCGCCGACTCATGCACGTTTCGATGGCGTGTCCCAATGCGTCGGCGCCGCAGGCGGCAGTCAGCCGCGGCGGACTGCCGACCGCCAGGTCCGGATCCACCAATGCCACCTTCGGACGCAAGAAAGGGCTGGAGATGGATGCCTTGAGCGGGTAATCTCCCGCAGCGCCCACGTCGTGGTGGGTAAAGACGGCCACCGGAGTCACCTCGGTGCCGGTGCCGGCGGTGGTCGGGACGGCGATGATCGGCAAAGCATCGGTGACGGGGCGGGAATTCTTGTTCGCCCCGGTATAGTCCCACAAGCCGCCTCCCAGTTTGACCAGCAGAGCAATCCCTTTGGCGGCGTCGATCACACTGCCGCCTCCGAGACCGACGACGACGTCGGCGCCGGCCTGCGTTGCTGCTCGGGCTCCTTCGCTCCCCAATTCCGCGTCGGGGTCCGGGGGGATCTCGAAAAACTCGGCGACCTTCACACCGGCGTCCGCCAGGGACTGGGCCGCTTGCGTGTAGGCCGTTTCCAATCCGGTTCGGTCGCGGTAGCCGACCAGAAAGGCCGACTCGCCAAACTCTTTGACCGCCGCTCCCAGCGTTTCAAGCCCTCCGCAGCCGAACTGAATGCGGGTCGGCAGTTGGAACTCCCAGTTACGAAGCATGATGTTCATCCTCATTCGAGGTCTGCTGATCGCTGATTGCTGCTCAAGGTAGGGCGCTAAAGCTGTGAGCAGGGCGCGGGGCGCAGGAAAATGTTCGTGATATTCGACACGGTGTTCTTGTAGCGCTGATCGGCACGAAGTTTTAGCCACTCCGGGTTGTCGAGGAACTTTTTCCAATTCGCTTTGCTGGTCTCCATGTCGTCGAAGCCGAGCATATACGTCAGGTTCGGCACTTTGGATCCGACGAGCGTCTCACCGAAAAACACCGGGTGCATGCCGACGCGGCGGAAAATCGCGATTTCTCCCCCGCTGTTGAACATCTCAATCTTGCGTTGCCCCTTCTTGGCGCTGTGGCTCTCGTAGGTGCGCAATTGAAAAACGCGAGATTCCTTTTTCGTTGGACATTCCAGCTTGGGGCAATCATCGAAGGCAAGCAGCAACGAACTTTCGATCCGCTTGTAGGCTGGGTCGGATTGCGGCGCATCGAGGAACGCGGCACCAGCTTTCAGAAATTCGTTGTCGGCCAGCAACCGGTGCGTGGCGGTCGCGACCGACTCGAGCGACTTGTGCGGCAGAATAACGTAAACGTCCTGACTGTCACCTTCCAGCGCGCCCAACACGCCGACCGGCTCGATGCTGATGCGGTTCAATGCCGGAATGGCGGCATCCCGAAAGAATTCGGTCAAGGCCTCTTTCTTCGACTCGGACTGGAGATGGTAGAGTTTCAGCTCGTAGAACTCTTTGTCCTGCTTCGAGTGTTTGTCGGAACGTTCGGCCGCGGCGGAAGTGCCAACCGTCGTTAGACCGGCTGCGCAAGAGGCCGCCAAGAAATCGCGTCGCTTCATCGTCACATGCTCCTTTTCTCGGTTGAAGTTTCCCGTGGCGTGGATTGGCCATTATCAACCCAGCCGGTCTGGTTCGGCAAGTCACACGGGTGCAATTGCGGCGACTCTGCCTAGTGGGCCGCCGAATTCGACGTTCTGAATCAACCGGCCCCCAGATCTTCGACGAATCTCGCATCTTTTGTCACTTCCGAGACGTCGACGTACAGGGTTTCGGCGATGAGGGATTGTAGAATCCTCCACATTTCGTCGCGGTTGCACTTGTTTTCCCGTTCTGCCAGTACTCCGCTACCAGTCCGGCCAGCGGTTTTCTAGTTGCCAGAATGTCGGCAACACAGTCTGCGGACTTCTGTTCACGTCGATTCGGGAATGAAGGCGTCCACCGAAGGGAGCTCAGCAGCCACGGTCCAGCTGGGTGGCTTGCGGTGCCGGCGCGCCTCGCAGCAGCCCTTCTGTGCTCAAATCCTCGTCGATGTCAGGCCAATGAATTCCGTAGCCACCGCCACAGACTTTCCAGTTGGATCGCTGTTCCGGCGCGGCATGTAGGAGCCTCGGATACCAGGTGTATGGAACCGTGATTGTCCGGCCATCAACCAAGTCGACACTGAATGTATCTTCGCCAAAGTGGACCTCCTTGACACGTTCACCCGGCTTGATCTCCGAAGCAGCCATTCCAGACCTCCACTAGTTCTTATTGACGGTCGTTTATGATGTGCTCGATTCTTCGGCCTGCTCCGATTGCAGCCGCCGGGCGTTCATCAGCATCTGTCGTTCGAGTTGTTCTTCAGGGCTGAGCCCCTCGCCGGCCGCCAACCTTCTGATCCGCGCCGTCAGCGTGAGCAAGGTTTCCAGGACAATGTGGGCCTGGTCCTCGATGTCCGTTTTCAACGTCTTTTCCAATGCTTTCTCCAATTCAGCCAGCGAAGCTTCGGAGAGTTTCTCGCTGGAAGCCAGTTCGTCGAAGCCACGCTCCAACGCCGGGCGGTGTTCGCGCAGAATCGCTCGGAATTGTTGCGCGGTCATCACGGTTGTGTTTTTCACCAAATCGTCAGTCTGCTCGACGATGTAATCCTCGAGCTTAACGCGGGCCGTGGGGACGCCGGCCACGGCTTCCTCGCTGAGCTGCTCCGCCCAGGTCTCCGCGGACTTGTCGACTGCCGCTTCCAGCGATTGTCGCGCATCCGGCAGGTTGTCCTCAAGAAGCTGAATCGACGCGGATACAAGCATTTTTGGCTCCATGATCTCAGCGATCTGCACGTAGCCAAAAACGAAGTACGCTCCCAGCAGGAGTAACAGGATTGTGCCAACGATTGCCGTGATGGTCGTCGAGCGGCTCAACCGTTTCTCTTGCTGGGCCAATTCGTTCTGCACGCGCTGGAGACATTCATTGAGGGATTGGGGTGACGCGCCTGGGGAAGTTTTCGGAGTCTCTTGCGAAGGTGTGTTAGAATCTGTATTAGTTGTTTCAGACATGATGGATGGCCCTTTCGATGGTTTCAACAAATACAATGAAATCGTCAAGCAGTCCGTTTCGCGTTGCCTAGCGACGTTTATCGCTGTCAGCCTTTTCCTTCTTTTCGCTTTCAGGCTTGTTCTTTTTGTCTGCTGCGGGCTGTTTCTCCGTCGACGGTCCTTGAGGGTGGTCTTCCGAGCTGCGGGAGAGTTTGACGGTCAAGAGTTCCAGAAGTTGGCCGTAGAGCACGTCCTCCAGCGGCGGATCACCTTTCCGGACAGGGCCGGCCACAGGAAATTCATCCCAGGAATCGTACATGTCCTGCAACTGACGCCCCAGTTCATCGATGTAATACTTCTGGACCAGCGGCGTCATGGCAATCTGCATGTTATCCAGCATCCGCGCGTGGAGTTTCTTGTCGTCGAACTGTGGAAACTCCTCTTTCAAGATTGCCTCGTGTTGGTCCAGAACCTTCTTCTGATGTGCTTGGACCTGCTTTTTGAGCCGCTCTTGAAGGTTCTCCAGAAGGACCGCGCGTTCTCGATTGAAGGCCTCGCCGTACTTCGGCATGTCCTTCTTGGACTGCGCTGAAAAAGCCTCGGCCAGTACCGGGGCCGAATGATCCGCCAATTTTCTGACTTCCGTTAAGAACAGGTCGGTGCGTTGGGCAAGTTGCTTCTCGGCAGTTCGCAGCAGCAAGTTGGTGTTCTGTTCGCTGCGGAACTGGTCGCCCAAGCGATAAAACAAAGCGCAGATCGCGACGATAAGAACCACGACCACAAGAGACAAGCATTGCCTCGTCCGACGTGCCCGTCCCAGCGCCTTGACCAGAGCCGTGCTCTCGCGTTCGATCGCCTCAGCTTTTCTTGACAATGCCTCGATTTCAACCGTCTGTGAGCCCTCAGAAGACATGGCCCGCCCTCCCCTTGAGTTATAGGAAAAGAAGATGCCCCAGCAATCGTCAAACCGTCAAGAGACAATCGCTACGGCTGAGAAAGGTTGTCGAACCCTTTAGTGTAAGCAGAATGCCGCCGAGTGTCAAAAAAGAGTCGATAGATTTTTCTTGTCGAAAGATATTGGCTTGAGCCGGCGTCTGAAATGCGCGACAATCAAAAACGACCTCGTGGGCGTGCACTTCAGTGGCGTGTAGCATGGGCGGTTTCGCCGTTCGAGCATTCGGCTGCACTCACCTTGTCCTGCATTTCGGAGAAGAACCATGTCGAAGCAGAGTTGGCGTCTCGCGGTTGCGGTTCTGGTGTCGCTGACAACCGTAACCGAGGCATGGACGCAGGAGGCTGCCAAAGCCAAGAAGCCCCAATCGGAGCCTTCTACGAAGTCAGCCACGCATCGTGTCACGAAAGCGCCCTTCAAAATTGAAGTGAAGCTGGCAGGCGTTTTCGAGGCGGCTCAGATGACGGAAGTGGTCTTGAGGCCGGAAGTGTGGAGTGTCTTCAAAGTCAACAAAGCAGTCGCGCAGGGAACGCGCGTGAAAAAAGGCCAGCCGCTGGTTTGGCTCGACACGACAAAGATCGACGAGCAGCTCAAGGACCTCGAATATACCCGCGCGCTGGCCGAGCTAACGCTCAAGCAGACCGAGCGGGAACTCTACTTCCTGAAGAAGACGGTTCCCATGGATCTTGCCCTGGCGGAACGCTCTCTACAAATCGCTGATGAAGAGCTGAAGTATTTTCTCAATGTGGACCGTGCGTATTCCGAGAAGTCGGCCGAGCACGACTTGAAGTCGTCCCAGCATTGGCTGGAGTATGCCGAAGAGGAGCTGCGACAACTCGAGAAGATGTACAAAGCCGACGATCTGACGGAAGAGACCGAGGAGATCATTCTCAAGCGCGCTCGCCGCTCGGTGGAGTCTGCCCGTTTCTCGTTGGAGAGAACCAAGTTGCGAACTGATCGGACGCTCAAGGTGATGCTCCCCCGGCAAGAGGAGGAACTGACAGAAGCGGCTCGCCGTCAGACTTTGGCGACGGACAAGGCACGGGCAACGCTGCCGACGCTACTGAGCCAAAAAAGCCTCGAATACGACAAGCTGCAGTTCGCGCAGAAGAAGTCCGACGATCGGCTCGCCAAGCTGAAGAAGGACCGGGAAGCCATGATCGTCAAGTCGCCAGCCGACGGCATCGTGTTTTTCGGCAAATGTGTCCGCGGCAAATGGTCTGGTGGGACGACCATGGCTCAACAGTTGCGGCAGGGGGGAACTCTCTCGCCCGGTCAGGTGTTCATAACGGTCGTGCAGCCGGATCGCGTCTTCGTCCGCACGGAGATCCCCGAAAAGGAGTTGCAGAATACTCGGCCAGGGGTCATCGGGAAGGTCGTGCCGACCGCCTACCCGGACACCCGCCTGTCGGCCAGGGTGGAGCGTGTGTCACCGATTCCCATCGCCGCGGGGAAGTTCGATGGGCGGATCACCTTGAGCAGGAGAGACCATCAGCCTGCGTTGGGGCCGGGCATGGCTTGCACCGTCAAGCTCATCGCCTACCAGAAACCGGACGCGATCACCATTCCTGCCTCGGCGGTGTTTGCCGAGGAGCTCGACGAGGAAAAACGATACGTCTACCTCGCCAAGCCGGCCGGTCAGCACGAGAAACATCCTGTGACCGTCGGCAAGAAGACCGAGAAGAAGGTCGAGATCCTCGAGGGTTTGAAACCGGGCGACGAGATCCTGCTCAAGAAACCGGAAGGGAAATAACCGTTGTCGCACGGGCGCAGAAATCCCCTTTCCCTCGAGTCATCAGATCTTTTGCAACGCAGGATGTATGGACCATGATCCGATTTGCGCTTGTCACACTGCTGTTGCTTGCCACGACGCCGATTTGGGCCGGTGACGGCACGAAAGCCGGGCCGTCATCGCCGCTTCTGACAGGGCCGAAACCGAAACCGGTCAAGCCACGTGTCGCCGAAGAGGTCGAGCGCGCCATCTCGCGTGGCGTGGCCTTTCTGCTGAAAGATCAGAACAGAACCGGTTCCTGGGGGTCGCCGCACAGAACGAAAGGACTAAATATCTATGCGCCGGTTCCGGGGGCGCATCACGCGTTTCGCACAGCGGTGACGGCCTTGTGCATCGCGGCACTCATCGAGGTGGACTCGGACCGCAGCGACGTCCGCGAGGCCATCCAGCGCGGTGAAGCGTGGTTGTTCCAGCACCTGCCCAAGCTCCGCCGGGCCACACCCGATGCCCTCTACAACGTCTGGGGACATGCCTACGCCATTCAGGCGCTGGTGCGCATGTATGGCCGCCTTCCAGCGGGTGTGGGGCAGGCTTTCCAGCCTGCCACGGCGAATCGGCAGGCTGGAAAGCCTGCCCCACAACACGACGCGAGACGCGAAAAGATCCTGCAACTGATCAAATCGCAGTTCGACTTTCTCGACCGATACGAGTCGGTCGACGGCGGCTGGGGGTATTACGATTTTCGCGTCGGCAGCAAGAAACCCGCCAGCAGCTCCATCAGCTTCCTGAACGCCACCGTGTTGGTTGCCTTTCACGAAACCGAAGCACTCGGCCTTCGCCCGCCCGGGAAGCTCGTCCGGCGAGCCATTGCAGCCACCCGCCGCCAGCGTAAACCCGACTTCAGCTACATATACGGCGAGTATCTGAAAATGTACCCCATGATGCCGATCAACCGTCCCGGCGGCAGCCTCGGACGCTCGCAGGCCTGCAACCTGGCGCTGCGGTTGTACGGAGACGAGCGGATCACCGACGAGTTGCTCAAAGTCTGGCTGAATCGTCTGTTTGCCCGCAATGGGTGGCTGGACATCGGCCGCAAACGACCCATCCCGCACGAGTCCTGGTTCCAAGTGGCCGGCTACTTCTTCTACTACGGCCATTACTACGCGGCCCGGTGCATCGAAGAGCTGAAGCCCGAGGAACGCTCCAAGTTCCAGGACCACCTGGCCGCGATCCTGCTCCGTCTGCAGGAAAAAGACGGCTCGTGGTGGGACTATCCGCTCTACAACTACCACCAACAATACGGAACGGCGTTCGCCCTGATGTCGCTGGTCCGCTGTCGGTAAACGACAGCGGGACGACGCGTCAGGGCGAGCCCTGGAAAAGAAAAGGAAAAGAAAAGGGGATAAGTCCAATATTCGTACTGCTCAAAGATCGGAAAAGAAAAGGGGATAAGTCCAATATTCGTACTGCTCAAAGATCGGCATTCGGTGATTGCCCCGATTCAGGACATGAAAAACCATCCCCCCAGGCGCGATGCGAGCAGTGCGGCGCATGCCACCCGAAGCAGCAGCTACCCCGGCACGTGACAGACAGAATCCCCTTGGACGCGTGGGGCGACATGTTGTCCTGGACGCGGCCGTTGAGCCGCTACTCGCGACATCGGCTGTACAACCTCAGCCGTCCGGCGAAGTCTCTCGTTCTGCTATCGGCCCTTTCCCGCTTCGGCGGTGGATATGCCGAAGGGAATCCTGAAACCAACAACAGCCAAGCACGCCCGCCCGATGAGGACCGGAGCCGACCGCCAAAGCCAATTGTGCATTCCGTCGTTCCACCTGGAAAAAGACCCCATCGACGTCTACGCCACCGATGAGGCCTACTGGCAATCATTCTGGCATCGTCCCGGCGTCAACGCTGCCGCGCACATTCCGCGGAGAAATTGAAGAGCTAGGCTGCGTCAATCCAATCGGCGAAGAAGGCGAACGTGTTGTCCACGACGTCGCTGCCGCCGTTGT
>CAZGYE010000092.1:16363-17507 GCA_964530165.1 uncultured Planctomycetaceae bacterium | reverse complement strand
TCCGTATCGTTCCGCTGAGTCCTGGCGCTGATTCGAGTCCGCCGGAATCTTCGCCAAATTCGGCTGGCGGTCGAAACAAGCTGCCCAAAGCCTTTGAGTTTCTCAACCGCCTGCCAAAACTGAACCCGCTCGCACCGTCGCGATGACACTTTCCGCGAAACTGTGGGCCGGCTCCAACTCTTAGCTGTCCTGCTTGTTCGGAGTGATGTCGCGGCAGAAAGCGCTGAACAAATACGTCTCTCCCCACGGTATCGACGCGATCGTCATCTCCGCGGGGAATTCATGTCCGTTGTGGTGTCGCGCCGTGAATTCCGATCGCCGCTTCAACAACTCCCACTGGCCCGTTGTCAGAAAACCCGTCATTCCCTGTGTGAACGCTTCACGTTGATGCGGGGGAAGAATTATCTCGACGAGTAGCTTGCCGAGCGCATCCGGACGGCGCCAACCGAAAGTCGCCTCGGCCTGCGGGTTCCAGGAGACGATCGCCCCCTCCGCGTCGAACGAAATCACGGCGACCGGTGCATGGTCGAGGATCGTTTCGGTTCGGTCTTCGAGATTGCGGCTGGCCTGTTCGGCGCGCTGGCGATCGGCACTTTCCGTCCGCAGCGATTCATTCGTCTTGGCGAGCTGAGCGGTGCGCTCTTCGACACGCTGTTCCAGCTCCTCCTGAGACTCTCTCAGCGCTTCCTCGATCCGTTTCAGTTGCAGACCGAGTGCTGCTGTAATCCAAATCACGAACAGCGCGAGAAAACGGTCGGTCAGTGCCGCCCAAAGATGAACCCTGTCTTTGTCGGCTGACAGGAAAAAACCGACCATCGTCAGCACCGCGCACGCGAGCGCCACAACGATTGTGTGCCGGCGATCGGCCCTGTTCAATGCGACCAAAATGACGATCACGTAAGGGACCCCACCGGCAATGCCGGCGGGAACCGTCACGTCGAACGCGAACACCCCGCCCGCTAGCAAAACGGACAGCAAAATCGCCGTGCGTCTCGATGTGGTCTCCGACTCGCTGCTCATTCTCAGTTCCAGCAAAGTAACGCGGGCAGTTCTGCAACTAGCACGAAATGAAGGGCCGTTCCCGCAACCACGCATTCTCACGTGTCGGACCATTTCAGTCAACGGTTCGGGCGAGTGGAGGACA
>CAZGYE010000092.1:0-16263 GCA_964530165.1 uncultured Planctomycetaceae bacterium | reverse complement strand
GGCTTTCCAGCGACGTGGGGCAGGCTTTCCAGCGACGTGGGGCAGGCTTTCCAGCGACGTGGGGCAGGCTTTCCAGCCTGCCGGGAGGCAATGGCAGGCTGGAAAGCCTGCCCCACAACTTGAAAAGTGCCTACGAGCGGTGGGCATCCAGCGTTCGCGCCAAATCCCGTAGCGACTGCGCTATTTCGACCGGGTAGTCGGTTGCGGTTTCCAAAACACGCAGAGGGTCGGGCAGGCGGGCGAGGTTCGACGCCGCTCGCTGACGCAGCTCAGCGAGCGGAGCCGGCGCCTGCAGTCGGCGTCCGTCCTTCATGACTGGCTGCAGGAGGGCCTCGCCCTGCTGGGGATCGTCGGCCAGTGTGATGACGTCTCGCCCAATCCGCGTCTCGTCGCACACGCGATACACCTGTTTGCGGCCCGGCCAGGTGGATTTGCCCTCGGAACGTTTCCGGCAAGGACGGCCCGCGTATTCCCCAAGCTTGTACGCGCAGTCCAAATAAGGCGCGTCGGCGGAGACGTCTAAACGGCTTCCGACCCCGAAGCCGTCGATCGGAGCGGCGGCGGCAATGAGGTCGCGTAACTGGTATTCGTCCAGATTGCCGCTGACGAAGATCGTCGTGTCCGAGAGTCCCGCTGCGTCCAAGATGCGTCGCACTTTGCGAGCGAGTTCGGCCAAATCGCCGCTATCCAGTCGGACGCCCTTCACCGCGATGCCTTCGCTCTTCAGACGAGCCGCCAGGACAACCGTCTTCTCAGCCGCCGCTTCGGTATCGTACGTGTCCAACAGCAGGACCACGTTGTCGGGATTAGCATGGGCGAAATGCGCGAAGGCCTCGGCCTCGTCGTCGTGGGCTTGAACGAACGAGTGGGCCATCGTGCCGTACACGGGCACGTCGAACAACTGACCCGCCAACACGGTCGCGGAGCCGTCGAAGCCGGCCAGATAGCTCGCCCGGGCCGCCAGCAGCCCGGCTTCGGCTCCGTGAGCGCGGCGCATGCCGAAGTCGACCAGCAGTTTTCCCGGCGCCGCCAACACGCAGCGAGCCGCCTTCGACGCAATGAGCGTCTGGAATTGCAACAGATTGATCAGCCGCGACTCCACCAACTGTGCTTGTGGCAGGGGAGCCGTGACCCGTAGGATCGGCTCTTCGGGAAAGAAGAGGGTCCCTTCAGGCATCGCATGCACATCGCCAGTGAAGCGGAGCCGCCCCAGATAATCGACAAACTCCTTGCGAAATCGGCCGCTCGCAGCCAGCCAGTCCCGCTCGCTCGGCGTAAACCGCACGTTCTCCAAATAGGAGACGGCCTGCTCCAGACCGGCCGCCATGAGAAAATTGCGATCCGGCGGCAGCCGGCGAACGAAGAACTCGAAAACCGCAGTTTCTTCCATCCGCTGCTGAAAATAGCCCTGAAGCATGGTGAGCTGATACAGGTCGGTCAGCAGCGCGCTCTCAGGGGGGTCGCTCATGAAACCTCTTCCCAACAGAGTGAAATCGCGCCGAGGCGCACCATTTCTTGCTGCGCGCGATCGCTGTCACCCGGTCGCAGATTCACGCCTCGAATGGCATCGGTGAGCAGCACAACGGAGAATTCACAACGGATGGCGTCCTTGACCGTTGCCAGCACACAGTAATCGGTTGCCAGGCCGCCCACGAACAGTCGCCGCGCTTGGATGTCACGGAGTCGCTGCGCGAGTGTGGTTCCCTCAAATCCGGAATAGCAGTCGACGTCAGGCTCGACGGCCTTGGAAACGACCTCGACCGTTTCGGGAAGCGCCAGTTCCGCCGCGAACCGGGCGCCTTCCGACCCAGCCACACAGTGCGGCGGCCAGGAACCGCCCTGTTCACGGAACGAACAGTGATTCGCCGGATGCCAGTCCCGCGTCGCAAACACCGGAAGCAGTCGCGATGCAAACAGCCCCAGATAACGGTTCAAGGCGGGCACAACGTGGTCCGCATCGGGAACCGGAAGCGAGCCGCCGGCCAGAAAGTCCCGTTGCACGTCGACGACGACCAAGACGTCTCCGGGCTGCGGATTCCGTTCAGTCGAGTTGTTCGCCCTCATAGATCGGTGTCACCGATGCTCAAGTTCATTTAGCCGGCGGGCTTGCCCGCCGCGCCCCGCAAGCGGGACGGCTCAATGCGCCTCTGCCAACCGATCACGATTTGTGAAATGGATTCCCACAGGACCGAATGACGACACCCATCTTACAACGGGACAAGACGAAAGACAGCACATGCCGCCCAGACTGGTATGCAAAAGTATTCCGTGTAAATTAAGAGTCTCCAATGAGATGGGCGAGCGGGGTGGCGTTAGCCCCCCGGTTACCGAACCAGCCGGCTTACGCCGGCCGCTCGCCGCTCATGTTCCGCAGATGCTTTGGGTGTTTCAAGACCGGTGCCGCTTGTTGGACGGAGACCGACCGTCGTGATCCACACGTGCCTGTTCGACTTGGGAAACGTTCTCGTCCATTTTTCTCAAGAGCAAATGTGCGCGCAGGTGGGGGCGGTTTGCGGCCGATCGGGACGGGAGATTCGTGAGCTGTTGTTTGACTCGGGCCTGCAAGGGGATTTTGAACGGGGCCTGCTCTCCGAGCGAGAATTTCACCAAACGTTCCAGCAACTGTTGAACCAGAAAGTTGACTTCACTGCACTCCGCGACGCGGCGGCCGACATCTTCCAGCTCAACACACCGATGGTTCCCATCCTCGATGCGCTGAAGGCCCGCGGGAATCGGCTGGTGTTGCTGTCGAACACGAGCATCACCCATTTCGAGTTCATCCGCGACAATTTCGACCTGCTCGGGCGGTTTGACGATTACGTCGTCTCGTACCGCGTCGGTGCGCTGAAACCGGAAACGGCCATTTTCGAGGCGGCATTGGCAGCCATCCAGTGCGAACCGGCCGAGTGCTTCTACACCGACGACATTCCCGATTACGTCGCACGAGGCCGCGGCTTCGGTCTGCAGGCCGACGTCTTTACCGATGCGGCATCGCTGCTGGAACGCCTACAGCAGCTCGGAGTCCGGCTGGACGGAGAGTCGTGACCGAACCATGTCGTTGCCCAACGGATCGAAAAGGCGTACGATTGGCGTCGACGCAACAATGGCCGCATCCACTTCAGATGACGAGAGGAAAACCATGCCGAAGACAAACAGTGCATCGAAACTTCAGATGTTGACGCTCGTGTGTGTGATCTGCTCGCTCGGCAACCTGGTGAAAGCTGACGACGCCGGGATTGTGTTGGAAGGGAAACAGGGACCCGGCAGGGGCAAGCACATCGTGCTCATTGCCGGCGACGATGAATACCGCTCCGAAGAGCTCATTCCGCAGCTCGCCAAGATTCTGGCGGTGCACCACGGCTTTCGCTCGACGGTGCTGTTCACCATCAACAAGCAAACCGGCGAAATCGACCCCGGCACCCGCGACAACATCCCCGGTCTCGAAGCTCTGCGGACGGCCGACATGATGGTGATTTTCACCCGCTTCCGCGAGCTGCCAGACGAGCAAATGAAATACATTGTCGATTACACCAACTCGGGCAAACCGATCATGGGGCTGCGAACGGCGACGCACGCGTTCAATTACACACAGCACAAAGACAGTCCCTATGCCAAATACAGCTTTCGGAGTAAGGAATTCGAAGGCGGTTTCGGACGTCAGGTTTTAGGTGAGACCTGGGTCAGGCACTACGGCCACCACAAAAAAGAGAGCACGCGCGGACTGATTGCCAAAGGTATGCAGGACCATCCCATTGTCCGAGGCTGCGAGGACATCTGGGGACCGTCGGACGTTTACGGCCTGACCACGCTGCACGGTGACTGCGAGCCCTTGATCATGGGGCAGGTGCTCGCGGGCATGGACCCCAAGGACGAACCCAATCCGGACAAGAAGCTCGTGCCCGTCGCGTGGATCAAGACCTACAAGGGAACACAAGGAAAAATTTCTCGCGTGTTCACCACGACCATGGGACACGGCGGCGATCTGAAGAGCGAGGGCTTCCGCCGTTTGCTGGTCAACGCCTGCTATTGGGGCATGGGCCTGGAAGACAAGATCCCAGCCAGAAGCAAGGTCGATCTTGTCGGCGAGTACCATCCCAATCCAATCGGCCTCGGCAAACACAAAAAGGGCCTCAAACCGGCGGACCACAAGATCTGAATGACCCAGCGAGAATCCGCGACAACGTTGCACCTAAGTGGAGCGAGACACATGATACGGCACACACTCGTCGGGTTGACTACCTTGGCTGCGATCCTGGCCGCCTCTGCTCATTCCGCGTCGGCGGATTCCGGCCGAAGCAAGCGTAGACCGAACATCCTCCTCATCATGTCGGACGACATGGGGTATTCGGACATCGGTTGTTACGGCGGCGAGATCCACACGCCAAACCTCGATGAGCTTGCTGACGGCGGTGTGCAGTTCACGCACTTCTACAACACGGCCCGCTGTTGTCCGACGCGTGCCAGCCTGCTGACGGGGCTTTATCCACACCAGGCCGGCGTCGGCCACATGACCAACGACCGCGGTTACGACGGCTACCGTGGAGACCTCAATAACCAATGCGTCACCATCGCCGAGGTGCTGAGAACCGCCGATTATTCAACCTACATGTCCGGCAAGTGGCACGTCACGAAGGGGATGGCGCCCGACGGTCCGAAACACAATTGGCCCTTGCAGCGCGGGTTCGACAGGTTTTACGGGACCATCACCGGCGCCGGCAGCTTCTACGATCCGGCCACCTTAGTCCGTGACAACACCATGATCACCTATTTAACGGATAACGAATACCGGCCGAAGCGCTACTACTACACCGACGCCATCAGTGACAACGCCGTGAGCTTCATCGTCGAGCATCAGCGGAAGCGTCCCGGCAAACCGTTCTTCATGTACGTCGCCTACACGGCGGCCCATTGGCCCATGCACGCGCTGGAAACAGACGTCGCCAAGTACAAGGGCAAGTACGACGGCGGTTACACGCCGATTCGCCAAGCGCGCTTTGCACGGATGAAGCAACTCGGCCTGATCACCGACGGCTGGGAACTTTCGCCCCAGGCCCGCGATTGGGAGAAGGTCGAGCACAAGGCGTGGGAAGCGCGTTGCATGGAGGTCTACGCCGCGATGATCGACAACATGGACCAGGGAATCGGCCGCATCGTAGCGGCGCTGAAGAAAGACAAACAGCTCGAGAACACCCTGATCCTTTTCCTGCAGGACAACGGCGGCTGTGCCGAGAGCATGGGCCGAACGGCCAAAGGAAAATACGCCACTCGCCCCGACAAACCGCCGTTTCCGCCGATGGCCGAAGGGGAGCTCCAACTTCGTGGGGTTCCGCGGCAGACCCGAGACGGTTACCCGGTCGTCCAAGGGCCGGGCGTCATGCCGGGGCCGCGCGACACGTACATCGCTTACGGTCAAGGTTGGGCGAACGTCTCCAACACGCCGTTCCGCGAATACAAGCACTGGGTGCACGAAGGCGGCATCTCCACGCCGCTCATTGCGCACTGGCCTGCGCGGATCAAACAAACGGGCCGGCTGGAACACCAGGCGGGTCATCTGGTCGACCTGATGGCCACCTGCGTCGACGTTTCGGGCGCGGACTATCCCCGGCGCTACAAGGGCCACGCGATCAAGCCGATGGAAGGCCGCAGCCTCGGCCCGGCGTTCGAGGGCCGCAAGATCGAGCGGGAAGCTATCTACTGGGAGCACGAAGGCAACCGAGCCGTCCGAGTCGGCAAGTGGAAGCTCGTCGCCAAGGGCGCCAAAGGACCTTGGGAGCTTTATGACATGCAAGCCGACCGGACCGAAATGCACAACCTGGCCGCAGCCCAGCCGGACCGCGTCGAGAAAATGGCCGCAACCTGGCAAGCGTATGCCGAGCGGGCCAATGTGCTTCCGCTGAACCCGCGTCGCAGCAGACGTGCGAAAGCTTCCTCATCCAAATAGAAACGCTTCAAGCTCAAGGGGAAAATCAGGCGCGGCATCTCCTCGACCAGGTAGTTCTTGATGTGGACGAGATCGACGGCATAGGACGCAGATTCCCGCTTGCTCTGCGGTCTGCTCTCTGCTACCATCCCCGCTCGGCGATGGAGTTCGCCGTCAACCGGTCACACGGGCCCGATGACTCCTACCTCAGCCACTTTCGGTAGGGGTCTGTCCGAGCCCGGCACGAGAACGACACCCCACCAGGGCGGCTGCTTGGTTGGGGTTTTTTTGTTGACGTGCCGGGCCATTTGCAGAAGGGACCGGGATGGCGAAATTACTGTTCATTGTGGCAGGCGGTGGATGCGGGACGTTACTTCGCTATGTGCTGGCGGGCTGGGGACAGAAACTGGCCAATGGTTCGTTTCCATTGGGGACACTCGTTGTCAATCTTGCCGGCTGTTTCATCATCGGGTTTCTGGGCGGCGTGTTCACTAGTCCGCAGCTCATTCGCGAGGAGTACCGCGTCGGCTTGCTCGTCGGTGTCCTGGGTGCGTTTACCACCTTTTCCACCTTCGGCTGGGAGACAATCACGCTTGTCAAAGGTGGACAGCTATCGCTCGCTGCGGTTAACGTAGTCCTCAGCAATGGACTCGGTTTCATCGCCGTCTGGTTCGGCTACCGGCTGTCCGAGAAGTGGCTGGGAGTGTAACACGATGAAAATACCTCAGGATGGCTGTCTGCTGCGAATCTTCATCGGTGAAAGTGACAAGTGGCAGAAGGTGCCCCTCTACGAGGCCATCGTCATGAAGGCCCGCGAGCTGCATCTCGCCGGAGCCACGGTGCTCCGTGGCCCCATGGGATTCGGAGCGAAAAGCCGATTGCATACCGCCAAAATTCTTCGGTTGTCGGAAGACCTCCCCATCATCATCGAGATCGTGGACAGCAGAACCAAAATCGACGAACTCATGCCGTACATCGACGAAATGGTGCAAGATGGTCTGGTCACGCTCGAAAAGGTCGAGGTCATCAAATACCGGGCGAATGGTCCCAAGTCATAGGTTTGTTCTGGGATGTTGCATGATGAAAGCACTTTGCTTCGTGGTCGTTCTGTCAATCGTCGTGATTGTGGCAACCTATGGAGTTCTTCGCAGCGGACAGCTCTACGGGCCGTTGGTTCTGGGGATGACTTTTGTCCCGCTTGCCGGCGCAATTCTTGCCCGGTTGGACCTCAAACGACTTCTGCCGGACATCATTTTCGGAGTAATCGACACAGGTCTACTCACCTTCGCCGCCCTGATGGGGGCAGCGAGCTTCGGAATCATGGGAGCGATTGTCGGTGGGGTTGTCGGAGACGCCATCACCGATGCCATCGCGGGTTTCTTCGAGGGTTCGATTGCTGAGTGGCTTCGCGAGCACGGCATCCAAGAAAGCCGCACCGCGCTGGGCTCCGCCTGTGGCAAAATGGCTGGGTGTCTGCTCGGCAGCGGCCTCGTGCTTACTAGTGCTTGGACTGTTGGAATCACAGTCGCTCACCCGTAAGTGGGGGTAGGTCAGGGCTTGCCCTGACGAAACGAATTGTCAAGCCACCACGAATTGGATTGTGTCAGGCCAAGGCCTGGCCTACTTTCTGCGCGGATCAAACGTACCGGCCGGCTGGAACACCAGGCGGGTCATCTGGTCGACCTGATGGCCACCTGCGTCGACGTTTCGGGCGCGGACTATCCCCGGCGCTACAAGGGCCACGCGATCAAGCCGATGGAAGGCCGCAGCCTCGGCCCGGCGTTCGAGGGCCGCAAGATCGAGCGGGAAGCTATCTACTGGGAGCACGAAGGCAACCGCGTTCGCCAAGCGGCAAAACGAATTGAAGAACACACAGAATCGCCTCCGGCATGCATCTCCGTCAAAACGGAGATCCGCCGGGGCGTGTTTTGCGTTATACTCGCCAGCCTGAAGTACCCATGACTTTCTGCACACAGACTCGATTCAGGAGCGACAACGGATGAACGTATCCGGGCGTGCGAGGCTGCTTCGTCTGATGTTGGTTTGTTTGCTTGTTGCAATCGGCGCGGGCCTGCCGGGGCCGAACAGCGCGCAGGCACAACCGCCGGGCACGATCGACTTGGAGCGCCCCGGCGACCGGGAGTTCGTCGTCGACCAGGCGGACATGATTGCCGAGAACGACGAGCAGAAGATCAAACAGCTCGCCGACAAGCTGCTTACGGACAAGGCCGCCCCGATCATTGTGGTCACGATCGAGTCGATGGCCGCGCACGGCGGGGCCGGGCTGCGGATTGAAACCTTTGCACGATTGCTGTTTGATCAATGGGGCATCGGACCGGCGAAGCTGGGTGACACGGCTTGGAACCACGGCATCTTGCTCTTGGTCTCCAAGGGGGATCGCGCGGCGCGGATCGAGCTGGGGGCCGGCTGGCGTCGGGACAAGGACGCGGCTGCGCAGAAGATCATGGACGACTTGATCATTTCCCGGTTCAAACAGGGTGACTTTTCCGGGGGGATTGTGGCGGGAGTGGAAGCGCTGGACAAAATGGCCCGCGATCTGAAGCTGCCGACGAAACCCCGGCCGGCGTCTCACTACATCATCGGGGCCATCGTCGTCGGACTCTTGGTCTTTACCGTCGTCTCGCTGATTCGCCGAGGCTCGAGCGGCTGGGCGTGGTTGCTTTGGGGGGTCGTTTTCGCCGTTGTCGGCGCCATCCTCTACCACATGGCGACCAGTTCCAGGGGGTCGGGCGGCTTTGGCGGCGGTTCCTTCGGCGGGGGTTTTTCAGGCGGAGGTGGTGCTAGCGGTTCTTGGTAGTTGCGCCGTCCATGATACGGTCAATGAGGTTCAGCCATGCCGGTTACAGCCAAGCTTTTTACCAATGCGGACCACCAACGCATCAAGCAAGCGATTCAAGAGGCCGAGTCGAAAACGAGTGCCGAGATCGTACCGGTCGTTGCGCGAAGCTCGGGGCGCTACGACCGGCCTGAAGACATCGTCGGACTGTGGTTTGTCGTCATCGGCATGATCATTGTCTGGGCGGCCTATCCGCTGCCGGAATCCAACCTCGGCAGTTGGAGCAGTTCCGCCCCTGTATGGCAGCTTATCGTGATGGTGGCCGTAGTCGTGGCCGGGTTTGTGCTCGGGGCCTTCACGGCCAGCAAGGTCGACTGGTTGTGTCGCCTTTTCACCCCGCGCGAGGAGATGCGCAACGAGGTGCTTTCCCGGGCCCGTGCGGTCTTCTTCGACAACCGAGTGCACCACACGGCCGGCGGCTCCGGCGTACTTCTGTACGTTTCGTTGTTCGAGCACATGGCGGCGATCATCACCGACCAGAGCGTTCTCGAGAAGTTGGGCCAAGAGAAGATTGAGAAGCTCTGCGGCGAGTTCACCGAACGTCTTCATGCGGGGACTCCGACCGAGGCCCTGTGCGAGACGGCAAAGTCCCTCGGCGAGCACCTTGCCGGACCCTTGCCCCGGGCCGAGGATGACGTCAACGAATTGGCCGATGTGCTCGTGGTCATTGACTAGTCACGTCGGTCATGCACGGGTGATCCGAAGACGGACCGGTATCCCGTCTCAGTGCGGACGAAACCCGTCACTATCAGCATGTTGGCACCTACTCGTGTCGCATGGCGCAGTAGCCGAGGAGTTGTCTGCCGGCAAGGTACTTGGAGACGGTCAGGCTCACGCTGTCAAACGGCACCTGGACGGTCACCTGGCACAAGTCTCGCGGCAGTGCGTTTGCGACGTCGGTAACGGGCGGATTGCCGGCGGCTGGAGTCACGGCCACGGTGACGGCGATTTCAGTCGGACCGACGTTGACCGCCGAGCCGACAAAGTCCTTGACCACCTGGATGACTTCGGCATTTGATGAGCCGTCGACTACAGCCAGACGCGTTCCGTCGCGGGCGGCCGTCGTCAAGAGCTGACCGACCATCAAGGCCCGGCCGAATTCGACGATGCCGAGTACAATCAGGGCGAACAGCGGAAGGACGATGGCCATCTCCACCACCACCGCGCCCCGCCGCTTGTGGCTGGGTTTGTGTGCTGTCATGGCGCTATCCCTCGGTTCGAATCAGTTTTGGTTTGGAAAAAATTGCGTCGGTGGCAAAGTCCACTTCGGCCGGGATGACTGTTGAATCGACGAACGGCGCCGGCTGAACGATGACATGCTTCTGACCCCCGGTCAATTTCACGTCCAAGATGCGAATGCCGACAAACTTGACGATGGTGTAGGTCGCATTGTTGCCGGGTCCGGAAACCTCGGTGAAGATGGGAATCGCGCGCGGCTGACCCTTGATCGCCTCCAATTGCGTTTTGATTCCCGCACTCAGCCCGGTGTCGCCGTTGACCAACAGCGGCCCTTGATCGGTGCGCAATTCACCACCGAAATAGGACAAGTCGTCGGCGTTGAGGCCGTCAACAATCTGCCGCTTCAAGTCAGCGGTGCTGTTGTTGGGATTGCCGAAATCGACGGTGCCCCGGTTGCCGGGCGGCAACAAACTGCTGCCGGTCGAATAAAGGTTGGCCTCCAAGATACCATCTGCGCCCGGAGTAATCTGCCCGGTATCGGGGTCGTAGGAATAGTCGTCCGCGCCGGTGCCTGCGAGCAGATCGTTCCAGGCCCCTGCGTCAAGAGTGATCGGCAAGACGCCGGCCGTCTGCGAGCTGCCGGAATTGATGCGAAAACCGACGCCGGGCAGCAAGGCCGCGGTCGCGCGGACCGTTACGTTTGCCGTCTCATGGCCGATGACCGGCGCAAAAAAGAGCGGTAACGGTCTGTCGCCGCCGGTGTTGGGCTGGCCCGCGCCGTTGAGTTCCTCCCCGCGCAGCAAGCTGACTTCCACCATGTTGTACGGCCCGACGCCCCACGATCTCTGCCAGCCCCCGGCGAGCGTGTTCCATTCGTATCGCCCGAGCCGGATGTCCCGCTGGGGGTCGGCGTAAACGGAATCCACATCTCCGGCCTGGTTCTGTGCCGCGACATCCACGCCCGATTGCCGGGCGAGAGCGTCGACCAAGTTCGTCGGCAGCGTGGCGCCCGGGCCCAATCCGGCGGGCAATTCTATGGCCGACGCCAGCGATGCCGCGTCGGCGGCGCTCTGCAATTGGGCCTTCGTCAAAGCGATGTAACCGATGTCGACCGTAAAAGCTGTGAACGCGATCACTAGCACCAGCAACCCGGCAGACAGGACAATAATACTGCCCCGGCGTCTGCGTTCGATTCGCATGACTCTCCGACATCGAGAAAACAGTGAGCTTTGCATGACGCCTAAACTCCCCCGTTGTAGGAGTGCACGACGCGTTCGGTGGTGTCAGTGGCTACTAGACCATCTATGGAGTAGTACCGAACCTGCGTGCGAACGAACTTCTTCACACGATGCGAAGCGAAACCGACTCGCGAGTGCTCCACGGACGTGTTGAGACTATAAGAGCCCAAATGAGTCAGGTCGGTGGGAAGAATGGATTTCAGGTATCCTTGTCCGCCGAAATTTCCCCAGGTGCTCGAGTTCCCGTTGAGCACCTCAAATTTGAGTTGGTTGCCTTCCAAAGACATCGTCATCGTATAGGTAATCGTTTCGTTCTCGATGCCGAGCGCCTTCAGGTTCGGGAAGTTGTGAACGTCGAGACTCTGGTCGCCATGCCATCTTTGTAGCTGCATCCCGCCGGCTTGGTACTCCGGCAAGGTTGCGTGATTGAGTTCGAAGACCACATGCACTCCGTTCAGAGAGTCCGTCGGTGAGAGGACCGTGATGATCTGGGGAGCGTTTTCACTGGGGTCGGGCACCCCGATCTCGATGCTCCAATCCTCTTCAATCCTGACGACGGGCCCGGGTTCGGCGGCCGCCCCCTCGGCAAGGCAGTATGCCGCGACGAGTGCCGCCAACAAAATCCGCAATGGAAAGCGAAACCGGCGTGCGCAGCTTGACCAGCCGCTGGCCCAGCGCGCAACGGAACGCTCTTGCGAGTACACACGGAAGGTGAACATCAGCAATCCTCCTCAATGGTGAAAACCATTCGGGAGCCTGGCAATCTCACGGTGAGACCCATGGCTTTGCGCCCCCGCCTCGCGACAGGTTTGCTTTTGTCGTGGTCACTCCAGGAGGAGTGCCCCATTCTCCGAAATCGGACAGGCGAAGCCTCTCCGATGGAAGACGGATTGTGACTCTTTAACGGTCGAGGGAGATGAAACCAACGGCAACGAACGTCGCCAATAACAGTGTAGCTCATCAATCAGAGGGAGGCGGACAATTTTTCTGATTTTCTCAGGCGTTTCCACTCGAACCAACGTGTTCATGAGGCCGGGAATTCGCGGGTCTGGGCCAGCGCGTTCGCTCTGACCCAGCCACACACCCACTGCCGACTGCCTATGGCCGACTGCCGACTGCACCGCAGCGCCACGCCTCGGCCTCTTGCTGACAGCGAAGAATTTGCTCCCGCACCAGCGCGACCATCTCTTTTTCGCGGCCGCGCTGACTGAAGCGTTCGACATCCTCGGGCGTCAACGGATCCCCGAACACGACGCAGATTCGTCGTGGTCTCATCAACCAGGTGTCTCGAGGGAAGGCGTCGTGCGCGCCGGCGATGCCGATCGGATAGACGGGCAGCTTCACACGACGGATCAGGGCCACGAAACCCGGTTTGAGCGGCCCGATCGAGCCGTCAGCGGTGCGTGTTCCCTCAGGAAAGATGCCGACCAGAAAACCATGCTGCATGCGCTGGACGGCTTCCTTAATGCTCGATGTGCCGGCCGCTTCGCGGTTGATTGACATCACGTACGTGCTTCGCAGCATCCAGCCGACGAGCGGAACGCGAAACAGCGAATCCCGCGCGAGATAGCTGACCGGTCGCGACAAGGGCAAACCGACCAGCAGCGGATCGAGAAAACTCTGATGATTGATCAGGAACAGGGCGCCGCCGTCGGCAGGGACTTTCTCGGCGCCCAGAGCGCGGTAGCGGAACCACACGGTAAAGATCGTCCGCACAAGGACTTGAATGGAAAACCAAAGCCAGTTGCGCCGTGTCGGGTGCGGCAAAGAATTACGATCGGTCTTATTGCAAGCTGGACTCATCGAAGAACATCGGCTCGAAGCGGTCAGGGCCCGCAGCGTGCGGCTGGCTCTGTCTAGCATACAACTTGTGAGAGAGAAAGGCATTCGTAGGAAGCTCAGCGAGCGGAACCGGCGCGGACGGCCGTCAGTTGCCGGCGGGCGATGAAGGCGTTTGTGCGCGATTCAGAGACCGTCGTTTCCACACGGACGACGCCGAAGGGCACCTCATCGGAGAGCCACAGATCGCAGCGATACCAGAGCTTGCTCTTGCCTCCGGGCGGCTGAAACAGCACTCGCGACGCCGCTCGCTGACAGCGGAACGCATCCTCTCGCAACGGCGTCTTGAGATAACGAGTCAAGCCTTCACGATAGGGCCGCGGCCGCGGCAATCCGCGCAGAAAGCGGCACGCTGCGTTTTGCCTGTCGGGGCTCGGCTCGGCTTGGGGCCAGCGGAGAAACTTCTCGGGCGGCTCGCCGGCGCGGAACAATTCTTCGTCAATCAGATAATGGGCCACTCGACGGTTGAGTGTCGAGGGTTGAGAGTCGAGAGATCCTCCCCTTGAGCTCTCAACCCTAGACTCTGAACTCTCAACTCTTCTCGGGTTCCAGCGGACTTCGATGCGGCGCAGCACGCGTCCGTCAACGCGATCGCTGCCGGCGTCGATGAGTCTCAGGCGAATCGTTGCGCCGTCGGTGTCGGGACCGGCGAATTCAATCCACTGCCGGTTGCCGTTAGGGTCGGCATCGGGAAGCGTCGGGAACCAGGTGGTCAGCGGGCGATCGAATTGGGGCGGTTTGTCGGTGTAGTCGACCCAGCCCCACTCATCCTGCATGAGCGTCAACAGCCACGGGTGCTGCCAGGGGTTGGAGAGCGGATAAATGGCAGAGAAGATCGAGACACCCAACAACCCGGCAGCGGTGATCTGGAACCAGCGGCGGTCGCCCCACTCGTCCAACACGGGAATCATCGCCACCAGCCAAAACGGAATCAGCCAGAACGCCCACCGCAGACCGCATGAATTGCCGCCGTAGTTGTAGTTCTGCGTGCGCGACACATAAAAGCCGAGAACGGCCACTGTCAGGCCCAGCCCGAGCCACAAGAACGGTCGCAGAGGAAACGCCCTCCATTTGCGGATGGTCAACCAGCCGGTCAGCGAGAGCAGGAAGATTGGCGAGAGCGAGAAAATCCCGTGATGCCCGATGGTGCAGTGCAGCAGGTAGATCAACGGCGATTCGTGGTTGTTGTCGAGTCCTCTCGGCTCGGTCCAGTAGCTGGGGACGCCTTCGTGCACGTAAAGATACTTTTCCGTGCCGTAGTACAAATAGAAAGGTTTCCAGCTTCCGGTCTGGAGATACGTCGTGTAGAAGAACGCGGCCAGCGGAATCAACGCGAACGGAACAAAGCACAGGAGCGTCCGTTTGGGGGCTTTCCAGAAGAGCAGGCCGAACAGGGCCACCCCGAACAGCGCCGCCGGAAGTTCGTTCGTGCATGTGAACGCCGCGAAGAAACCGGCCAGGGCAAAGTGGCCCGGACACCGGGAATCGTCGACGACGATTCGCATGGCCGCATACATCGCCAGAAGCACGCTGACCGCAGCAACCGTGTGGTTGTTCAGCGTGACCAGAAAGGTCGTCAGCAGTGTCCCGACCGAGGCCGCGACGACGACGAAAATCTTCGCCGCATCGCTGCGTGCATACCGATGGGCAAGCCGGGCGATGAGCACCCACGCGACGATCATCGGCAGCAGATTGACACACAACAGAATGACCCGCGTGACCTTCGACGTGTGATCGAGCAGATTCCAGCCGGTGGTGTTCCGCACGCACCAGTAGACGCCGGCCACCAGTGTGGGAAACAACGCCGGTTTGGTGGAATAAAAATGTCCTTCGTGCCGGACCTTGTCGATGGTGTCCCAGCCCGGCACCCGGGCGATGTCGTCGATCCGGTAAGTCCCCCGTTCAACCAGCGAGACGACCGTGCACCACCGCGAACGATCATTGGCGCTCAGCAGCGGTTTGGCGTTCAGAATGCCTGCCGCACCGATGCCGGCGGCGACACAGATCGTCAGCAGGTAGACGAAGAAGTGGAGAGTGGAGAGTGGAGGGTCGAGAGTCCGGAGGGTTGAGGGTTGAGGGTTGAGGGTTGGGGGTTGGGGGTTGAGAATGATGTGACTTTTATCTTTCCGCATTCCGCACTCCGCATTCCGCATTGGGCACTTCTAGCTCTCAACTCTCAACTGCAACGAGGTCGCGCAGATGAAAGTGATGCGGTCCCAGCTTTCCTCCGTAATTGCCGGCGGCAACCAACGTGACTCCTTCACAGCCGCACGCTGCGTGCAGACCTGTGTGCATCGCCGCCTGCACGCTGTCGAACGAGAAACCGTCGATGACGATTTCGTACACCGCACCGGTTCCATCGGGTAATGCCGAGTCGGTCAAGGCCCGCAGCGTGGGGCAGTAGGCGTCGTTGGTGCTGGCTTTGAGCTGCTTGTACCGCGAGCCGACCTTGCTGCCGCTGCGGACAATGCCACCGGGGAACGGCAGAATCGTTTCCGGCACGTCCCTAATCGCGGTGACGGCCGCTTCGGTCGCCGAGAGCGCCGCCCTTTGATCGCAACCACAGATCAACAGATTGCCCCCCGCGACGCTCTGAACGGTCCCGAAGCGGTCCTCACACACAAACTCGCCGTCCATGACCGGAATCCGCCACAAGCGCCGATCCAGGAGCTTCTTGGACGTCTGAAATCCGTCGCCGAAATACCGCAACTGACCGCCGACGGAAATCTGTTTCTCCTTCGGCGAGCCGTCGACCCCGTTGTAACACGCGGTGGTGGGGCATGTGAGCACGCATTGGCCGACGCGGTTGACGACCGCCCGGGAAAGCCCGTCCCTGCTGAAGGCAAACACCAGAACGCTCACGCCGGGCCGCCCGTCGGGAGTTGTCTCTGCCGACAACGGCCCTTCGATGCCGGCTTCGGCGTCACACGCGATCACGCTGGTGGCGTAACCGCACATCTCGGCTGCGGCCACGTGCGCCCAATGTTCGCTGCCGGCCGTGAGAATCAGCCGCGTGCCGGTTATCGGAAACGCCTCGGCAAACGTGTCGGCGACTTGCACGCCGTTCAGTTCCAGTCGGTCTGTCAACGGTCGATCTCCTGGGAGTTGAGAGTCGAGAGTCTAGAGTTGAGAGTCTTGAACTGTCATGATGTGTCCATCGTGCGCGCACCCTGTGGGGCAGGCTTTCCAGCCTGCCGCTTGGTCGTGGCAGGCTGGAAAGCCTAGATCGC
>CAZGYE010000091.1:0-17552 GCA_964530165.1 uncultured Planctomycetaceae bacterium | reverse complement strand
CTACCGGGGTGGAGAGATTCTACTGAGGCACGATCTGACGACGCCCGGCCGGAAAGACCTCAGCGAGATGCTGGCCGAAAACGAGGTCGCCCGCTGGGTGCCCGTCAGCGCGGGGGACTTCGTTCCGGAGATGGTGAATCCGGGAAATCTGGTCTCATTCATTGTGCCCCGGTTGCCCGACGGCCAGCCCGTCAAGGCGAGCAGTTCCAAAGCGCTGCTGGCGCAACCGACCGAGGTGATCGGACCATTCCCCATCCTGGCGCTCGGAACGCGAACCGGTAAGCCGGAGGTCCGCCGGGCCGCGGGACGTTCGTCGGGGCCGGAACACATCATCACGATCGCCGTCCGCGTCGAGGGCGGCAGGATGGAACCGCGAGCCGAACGGCTCTTCAACGTCCTGCGTCTGATCGGAAACAAAGGCGTCCAAGTCATGCTGCATTCGTCGAAGGCGAAAGAATGAGTGCTAAGGAGTTCCCATGAAGGTCTGGTACAACAAAGTCCACGAAAGCCGGCGATTGCTGGTCGAAACGGACGACAACGTCATTCACATCGGCCGCGATCCCTCGAACACCGTGGTGCTGGAGAGTCCGCTGGTCTCGAAGCGGCAGGCGATCATCCGCCGCGAGAACGGCAGACTGCGGCTGGAAAACATCGGCATCAATAGCTGTATGATCGGCGATGCGGAGCTGATCGGCGGCGAGGCAATCGAGTTTGCCGCCGGCGAGACCGTCCGCATCTGGCCGTACACCTTGACGTTCGAGGCCGAAGAAGCGGCCCCCATCAGCCGGGTGGAAATGGAGGCCCATCTGCGCTCCATCATGGCCGATCTCGAACTCCGCGTACACCGCAAGCTGTTGGAACGCTTCGACCTCTACGAACTCGAAAACAACCGTATCGGCGATACCGAGAGCATCCTGCTGTTGGAAAAGAACATCGAAGACGTGTGCCGCGAGCTGAACCTCTTCGGTCCGGAAAACGATCCGTTACTGGAAGAGGTGATCGGTCTGACGCTCCGCGATCTACTGGTCAATCAACTGATTCTCGAGAGCGATCGGGACGAGCTCGACAGTCTGGCGAAGCTGACCTACAACGAATTCGACGTCCCGGCCACGCTGGTCCCCGAGCGGGAGACGGAATTGGAGAACCTGCTCGTGTTCACCCGCGAGCGGCTCGGGCTGGAAGACCAGCCCGACCTGAGCAGTCGCATCAACCGCGTCGAGACCAAGTTCACCGACGTCTTCCCACTGGTCCGGCCGCACCTGCACCAGGAACTGAAGCGGTATCTGGTCCAAAGAACGCTCAAGAAGGACCTGAAGGACACGGTCTTCGGTTTCGGACCGCTGCAGGACCTGCTGCGAGCGCCGACGATCACGGAGATTATGGTCGTCAAGAGCGACCAGATCTTCGTGGAACGCGACGGCGTCGTCGAGCTTTCCGGACGGCGATTCATCTCGGACAAGGTGACCGAATCGATTATCGAGCGGATCGTCGCGCAGGTCGGCCGGCGGATCGACAAGAGCCAGCCTCTGGTCGACGCCCGGCTGCAGGACGGCTCTCGCGTGAACGCCATCATTCCGCCGCTGGCGGTGCGCGGGCCGTGTCTGACCATCCGCAAGTTCCCCTCGCATCGCTTCACCATGGACGACCTCATTGAATTGGGCAGCATCACCTCCTCCGCGGCCATGTTCCTGCGGGCGTGTGTCATCGATCGCCGGAATATCCTGGTCAGCGGCGGGACAGGAACCGGCAAGACGACGCTCTTGAATGTGCTCTCCAGCTTCATTCCGCACAAGGACCGCATCGTCACCATCGAGGACACCACCGAGCTGCAATTGCACCAAGATCATGTCGTCACGCTGGAGTCGAAGCCGCCCAACGTCGAAGGGACCGGCGAGTACACGATTCGCGATTTGGTGAAAAACTCGCTGCGGATGCGGCCCGACCGCATCATCGTCGGCGAGTGCCGCGGCTCCGAGGCGCTCGATATGCTGCAGGCCATGAACACCGGACACGACGGCTCGATGACCACCGTGCACGCCAACAGCACCGACGACGTGCTCAAACGGCTGGAAGTGCTGGTGCTGATGGCCGTCGATTTGCCCGTCGTTTCGATCCAACGGCAAATCGCCTCGGCGATCAACGTGGTCGTACAGATCACGCGTCTGCCGGGGGGCAAACGGGGCATCACACAGATCTCGGAAGTCGCCGGCTTCGATCCTCAACGCGACGGATTGGTCATCACCGACATCTACAACTACCGCAACGGCCAGACGCTGCTTCCCACCGGCTACATGCCGACGTTCGTCGATTCATTGATCCAGCGCGATCTGCTGAAACTCGAATTCCTCTACGGCGAGAAAGACAAGAAGCAACCAGCCGGCGGCGGCGCGAAAAGCAACGGGAGCAAGTCGAAAGGGGTTAGGGGTTAGGAATGAGTAAGGAGGGTGTTGTGGGGCGGATCGTGTGGGAGTTTGAATGCTCGAGTTGATGTTGGGAACTCTGTTCATCGGACTGGCCACGGCTGTGTCGGCCTACGCCGGTGCCGATACGTACGGGCGGGGGCTCGATTTTGTCGAAGCCGATTTCCGCGACAAACTTCGCCGCTTGCGGCTTAGCACGCGCCGGCTGCGTCAGTTCCTGGCAGCTTGGTCGGCGGTCTTGCTCGTCACGTTTTTGGCTCTGTGGCTGAGTTTGGGCATGCTGGTGATCGGGGTCACGGTTGTGGCGATTTTGGTCTGTTTGCCCTGGTACATCTTGCGGCGGATGGCCGAGAAGCGAAAGGAACAGATCGAAGATCAACTGGCCGACGCCATGGTCGCCCTCTCCAGCGCGATCAAGGCCGGCCTGTCGCTGGCGCAGTCGCTGGAGATATTGGCCCAGCAAACGCCGGCCCCCATTTGTCAGGAGTTTCAACAGATCGTGGGCGAGTACCAGCTCGGCAAACCGCTCGACCGCTGTCTGCTGGAGACCAAAGAGCGCCTGCGCAGCGAGAACTTCGCCCTGTTTGCCGCCGCCATGGAAGCCAGCCGCGAGAGTGGCGGGCGGCTGAACGAAACCGTCGACCGCATCGCGCATTCGGTCCGCGAATTGCAGCGGCTGGAAAGGAAAGTGATCGCCGAGACGGCTCAAGCCCGCGCCTCGGCCTTCTACATGGCGCTGGCGCCGTTTGCCGTGTTGGCGATCTATTATTTCGTTCTCGATCCGGAGAACACCGAACGGCTCTTCACCACGGTGCCGGGACAAGTGATCCTCTGCACGTCGCTCATTCTGAACGTCGTCGCGTACCTGTGGGCGCGGGCCATTTTGAACCCAGACATTTAGGGAATGCGGAATGCGGAGTCCCGAGAGAATGTTGATTGAGTCAGGCGAGCGGGGGGCGTCAGCCCCCTGTTGGTAGATTGAAGTAATACTTCGACCGGAACGAAAGCGACGGACATCCTGATGGCAGATGTGATGATGACTATTCCCCTATTTGCCGCAACGTCTGCCGGGCGATTGCTAGTCCCGTTGCTGGCCAGCATTGTCGTCGGGTCGGCGGTGGCCGTGCTGGTGCGGACGGTGTTGCTGTCGCTCTATTCGGAAGACCTGGAGCAGGACGACGACTGGCGGTACGACATCAACCGCATGAACGAGTTGCGGCGTGTCAGCCCATTGTATCGGTTTTTTCAGCCGTTGATTCAACTGTTCGCCCGCGTCAACCGGCGTCTGTTCCGCGACCAATTGCCGGAAGTGAGGCGGCAAATTCAGGCCTCCGGTTTGCCGCGGTTCTGGACGGCCGAGGAGTATCTGGGCCGGATCGAGCTGATCTCGCTGCTGTTGGCGCCGGTCTACGTTTATTTCTGTATGGACTGGATGGGACCGGCCGGCGTTGTCACGGCGTTTGCCCTTGCGGTGCTGACCGGCTACGGATTGCGTCGCCGGCTGGCGTCTCGGGCGCGTTATCGGTTGCTGCGGATCAAGCGACGGTTGCCGTTCCTGCTCGATTTGTTGACGCTGCTGATGGAAGCCGGGTCGACGTTTCTGCAGGCGTTGGCCGAGGCCGTGGACGAGTTTCGCGGCCATCCGGTGGGTGTCGAGTTCGGCCGGGTGCTGGCGGAGCTGAGTATGGGCAAAAGCCGCACCGACGCGCTGGAATCGTTGCGCGATCGACTGAGCGATCACGAAATCACCAGCATTGTCGGCTCGATCATCCAGGGTGAGAATTTGGGGACGCCGCTGGCACTTTTGTTTCGCACGCAGGCCGACGTGCTGCGGATCAAGCGCAGCCAGCGGGCTGAGACCATCGCCGGCGAAGCGGGCGTGAAGATGCTGCTGCCGGCCGTGCTGGTGATGGCGGCCACCGTGTTGATCATTCTGGGGCCCTTCGTTCTCGCCTTTATCTACGCGGACTTCATGTCGTAGAATGAATGAATGAGCATCACGGCGAGGATCACGATCACCAGCGGTCCCGATCGCGGGAAGGTGTTCGAGCTGAACGACCAGCTCGTGAACATCGGCCGCGCGTCCGAGAACGATGTGGCATTGTCCGATCCGTTGGTGTCGGACCATCAGGCGAGCATTACCAGCAGAGGCGGCCGCTACGCCATCTACACGCCGCTGGAGCGGGTTGTCGAAGTGGACGGCAACGTCATCCCCGCCGACCGTTGGGTGTGGTTGCCGAAGTCGGCCCGGGTGCGCGTCAGCGACCGGACGGCGTTCCAGTTCAGCTATCAGGGCGGTGCAAAAGTCGCGGCCAAGCGTCCGGAAAAAAGAAAGCGAAACGTCGCCCGTTTCATTACCGACCAATCGGGCGACCCGCTGGTCAAGCTGGGCGAGGACGGTCACCTGCCGGAGCTCGCGCTGACCGAGGGGCCGAACAAAAAGACCCTGCAGAAACGGGGCAAACAATCGAATCCTACCCTGTTGTACGCGGCCGTGGCGTTCAGCGTTTGCGCTTCCGTCGCCATGCTGTTTCTCGATGCCGAGCCCTCCGGTTCGTCGGCCAGTCAGAAGGCTCAGGCCCGGCGTGCGATTGCCGGATTCTACGAAACCGGCGAGAGCGAGCCCCAAGAGTACCAGCGGTCTCTGCGGGACGCCCAACTCGCCCATTCGCGCAACGACAGTATTGCCGAGCGGCGGGCCTACCGCCGAGTGCTGGTTCTCCTGAATTCCGAGGACAATAATCGGTTCACCGGATTGACGGGCGGCCCGGAGCGCGATGAACGGTTGAGAAAGCTGATTGCCATTCTCCTCAGCAATTGAACCGGCCCCGCCCTATTCCTCATCAAGCCTTTCGCGCGGACCGCTCAGACGCAATAATCGATTAGCCTCAATACCGTTTAACGAAGCATAACTCCAATGCACTCATTCGCTTTCGTGAAGCTGAGGGAAAGGTGTGGCTGGGGCTGAGTCCGCGAAGCCCCAGATCTTACGGTGATCGACTCCCTGGGGCATCGAAGACTCTGCCCCAGCCACCCATCACAAATCGTTTACACGTTTCCACATAGGCTTCGTTAAACGGTATTGGCCTTAGTCCAGATTGTTCATAGAAACCCAAACCGACGACTTGTCGTCGCTGGATGTGCAGTGAAACCCATGGAATGCGACAACAAGTTGTCGGTGTGGGTACCACGACGCCGTTCCGGGAGGCAATAGGTGGACATCGAGGCGCGTTACGAACTACTCGAGAAGATCGGCACGGGCAGCTATGCCACGGTGTATCGTGCGCGCGACACGGAACTGGGCCGAGAAGTCGCCGTCAAGCAGATCCACCAGCAATACCTCGACGATCCCAACCAACTGGAACGCTACTGGCAGGAAGCGCAGCTTTTGGCCTCACTGCAGCATCCCAACATCGTGACGATCTTTGACGTATTTCGGGAGCGCGGCTGGCTGATTCTGGAATTGATGCAGTCCAATCTGGGCGAACGGATGGCGAATCGGCAGATGGATCTGCGGGGACTGCGGACGACAATCGCCCACGCGCTGAGGGCCTTGAAGTATCTGCACGCCCGCGGGATCGTGCACGGCGACATCAAGCCCAGCAACCTGATGATCGATCACCGGCGGCGGATCAAGATCGGTGATTTCGGCCTGGCACGCCGCGTCAGCGATGAAGAGGGCAGCCTGCTCAAGGGGACCACGAAGTACATGGCGCCGGAAGTCGTCTCGGACGAGTTCGGCGAGGTGGGTCCGGCCAGCGATTTGTACTCGCTTGGATTCTCGGCCTACGAGCTGATGTGCGGGCCGAACTTCGAAGACCTTTTCCCGGGATTGAGCGCCTTCGGCCGCAACAAACAGGTCGCCTGGATGATGTGGCACGCGGCTTCGGACCGCCGGCTGCCGGAGATCCACCGCGTGTTGGAGGGGGTTCCCGACGACCTCGCGACGGTCATTCAGAAACTGTGCGAGAAGGATCAGTCACGGCGATACCATTCGACCGAAGACGCCTTTGAGGATCTGAACATCGACGTCAAGGTCGTCAAGCCGGAAGAAACAGCCGGTGACGAGACCCCAGAGCAGCCGGCCGAAGACGCCCAGCGCAAGAGACGCATGCTGGCCATCGGCGCCTTTGCGGCGTCGCTGCTGCTTTCGCTGCTGATTCTGTTTTTTCCCTCGGGAGGCGGGCCCGGCGACACAGACAACGCGACGGTCAAGTACGGCATCGTAGCCGAGATCTATCTTGACGAGAACAAGATCAAGATCGAAGGGCTCGAAGACGGCATCCCGGAAGAAATCGAGGTCGGCAAGCGGCCGAAGATATTTCTGCGCAACACCGAAAGGAACATCCTGCTGCGCGAGTTGAGGCCGGGCGATCGCCTTCGATTCAAGACCATCTCCGAAGGCGCGGACCAGTTGGTGAGGGACATCACCGTGTCCCGGCCGGTGTCGAGTCGGGGGCGCGTCAAGACCATCAACCTCAACGCGAAGCGGATTGTGATTGCCGTCGACGAGGGCGCCACCCGCGAAGATTTGCCGCTGTACGTGCCCGAGCGCGCCGAGCTTCGGCTCAACGGCGAGCGAAAAAAACTGCGCGATCTGAGAGCCGAAGACCAGGTGACGGTCAGCCATTTGGAGGAAATCGGCGGGAACGGGGGTCGGGTGGTCGACAAGCTCGATGCCCGGCGACGGATGACCTCGGCTGGTTTTGTGTCCGCTGTCGATCTGAAACAGGGCCGGCTGAGGGTTCAGTTCGGACTGGGAAGCACGTCGAGCTCGTTCGAGCTGCCGATTGCCGAAGAGTGCAGGATTAGGGTGCAGGGTCAGGATTCCAAGCAGATCGGGCTGAACGATCTGCAAAAGAACGACCGCGTCAAGCTCTTTTACGACATCGAGATCCGGGAGATCGTCGTCAGCCCCAGTAAGCTGCAAGTTTCTGGAGTGTTGCAGCACGCGCCCGCTTCAACCGGGCAAGTGGTGGTTTCGACCTCAGAGGGTCAGCGATTGACGTTTGCCGTCGAGCGGTCTGGCGACGTCATGCTGAACCGCGAGCCGGCCGGCCTGACCGATCTGAGAAAAAATGACGCGGTCGACGTCACCTACGACAAATCCCCGAAAGGCTTAAAAGCGAGCACCCTCGATGCGAGGCGCCCCGTCCGGAAAGACCGCTGGGCGGTCGTGATCGGCACGGGCGCCTACGACGACAAGTCCGTCTCACCGCTCGCGTATGCGCACTGCAACGCGAAACTGTTTGTGGAGACGCTGCGAAAACGCTATGCCTTCTCCGCCGACCGCTTGCGGATGCTGCTCGACCCGACGCGCAAAACGATGCAAGAAGAAATGTCCGCCGTCTTGGAGGCCGCGCGGAGTCCAACGCAGGTGTTGGTCTACATATCGGGCCACGCGTATGTTGCCGATAATGATCGCGTCTATTTGGCGGGCAGGGACTTCAAGCTTGATCAGATGTCCGAAACGGGCGTCCCACTGGATTGGCTCGCGCAAGAGCTGGAGGCCTGCGAGTCGGACGACAAAATTCTGTTTCTCGATTGCTCCCATGCGGAAACCGGCGAGGACTCCGGGCGCCAGCCGTCAACGGCCGCCATGCTTCGCAAGCTGAAAACGCCGTTGAAGTCGACCGCGGCAATCGCCAGTTGCAGCAAGACAGAGCGCGGGCTGAACTGGACGGAAAAAGGGCATGGATTGTTCGCACACTTTCTGGCGGACGGTTTCAGCGGGCGTGCCGACCGCGATCACGATTTGCACATCACCGCCGGTGAGATCTTCAACCATCTGAAAACCGGGATGTCGAGCGTTTCCGTCGACGGGAACGCGTCGCAGACACCGGTGCTGTTCTCTCCACGGCCGGGGGCTCGATGAGAGTGACGCGGTGTGTCCGAAGAATGACTGCACGATTACGAGTCGGCGGCGTATAATAGGAACAGCATTGACAACAGCATGCTGCACACGTCTGATTCCGGCGATTGCAGTTTTCGTTGAGCCGAATTTCCCCGAGCAGGAGTCAACATGGACTCGCCAGATCGTCATCACGTGGTGACCCGCACGGGCGGTGAGCGCACATCGACAGACTCCGGTGGACGGATGACGGCCGATGTCAGCCGATTGATTGGCGCGCTGGAGAAAAACATCGGCGGCGTCTTGTTGGGCAAGCCGGAACCGATTCGCCTGGCGGTGGTCGCGTTGCTGGCCGGCGGTCACATGCTGATCGAGGACGCCCCCGGCGTGGGCAAGACGTCATTGGCCAAGGCGATTGCGCGGAGTCTCGACTGCGACTTCACCCGCCTGCAATTCACGCCCGACATGCTCCCCAGCGACATTCTCGGTTCCAGCGTCTATTTGCCCAACCTGGGCGAGTTCGAGTTTCGCAAGGGGCCGATCTTCACCAACGTGCTGCTGGCCGACGAGATCAACCGCACCACGCCGCGAACCCAAAGCGCCCTGCTGGAGGCGATGAATGAAAGCCAGGTCTCGATTGAGGGACACACCTATTTGCTGAACCGGCCGTTTTTTGTGCTGGCCACGCAGAACCCGTTCGAGTACGAGGGAACCTACCCTTTGCCGGAGAATCAGCTCGATCGTTTCATGCTGTGTATCGAGGTCGGCTATCCCGAGCGCGACATCGAGAAAGAGGTGCTCATCAGCCGTCGCGACGGCGAGCCGGTCGAACGTCTCCGGCCGGTCTTGACCGTCCAGGAGTTGCAACAACTGCAGGCCGCCGTGCGCGAGGTGAAAGTCGACGATTCAATCAACGACTACCTGCTCGACATTGTGACGGCCACGCGCTCGCACGAGGAGTTGCAGTTGGGGGTGAGCACGCGGGGGGCGTTGACGCTCTATCGGGCCGTGCAGAGTTTGGCCCTGGTCGAGAACCGCACGTTTGTGATTCCCGACGACGTCAAGCGGCTGGCCGTGCCGGTGCTGGCGCATCGGGTGGTCTGTAGCGGATTGATTCGCGAAGGCCAGCGCCAACGGGTTCAGAACATCATCAAACAAATTCTCGACCAAACGCTGGTGCCCGCATGATAAGGAGAAGGCAAGAGATGAAGAGGGGCAAAGGGGCAAAGGGGCAAAGGGGCAAAGGGGCAAAGGGACAAAGGGGCAAAGGGGCAAAGGGGCAAAGGGGCAAAGGAAGGGAGAAAAACGGTCGTTTTCGTCAGTGCCTTTGTGCCTCACTGCCTTTGTGCCTCTCCCATACTTTCGCCTTTTGCCTTTTGCCTTTTGCTTTAGGCGGCTTGTTCCTCTCAGCCTGCAACGACCAGGAGGGCGACGTCACTGCGGAAGCAGACGGACAGTCCCTCTCGAAGCCAACTGCCGTCGAGAAGACCGAACCAGTGACCGGACAGCCGACGCATCAGCACAAGGCGGTCGCGGAAATGAAAAACAAACACACGAACCGGTTGGCGCGCGAAACCAGCCCGTACCTGCTGTTGCACGCGCACAATCCGGTCGATTGGTATCCTTGGGGGCCGGAGGCGTTTGAGAAGGCTCGGCGCGAAGGGAAGCCGATCTTTCTCTCCATCGGCTACAGCAGTTGCTACTGGTGTCACGTGATGGCGCGGCTGGTCTTCGAGAACGAGGAGATTGCCCGTTACATGAACGAGCACTTCGTCAACATCAAGGTCGACCGCGAGGAACGGCCCGACGTCGACGACATCTACATGACCGCCCTGCAGGTTTACTTTCAGATGATCGGCTCTCCACAGGGGGGCGGCTGGCCGCTGTCGATGTTCCTCACGCCCGGGGGCAAACCGTTTGCCGGAGGCACGTATTTCCCACCCAAGGACGACCATGGGCGGCCCGGCTTTGCGACGGTCACAAAAAACGTCAGCAGATCGTGGAAAGAACGGCAAAAGGACATCGAAGAATTTGCCGACGCCTTGACGAAGCATCTCCGCGGCGCCATGCAGCCCAAACCGGTCGCAACCCCGGTGAAGATCGATCGCGCGCTTGTGGCCCTGGCAACGACGGCGCTCAAGGAATCGCACGACCCGCAGTACGGCGGCATCGATTTCAACCCCGGCAACCCGAACTCACCGAAGTTCCCCGTCCCGGCCAAGCTGGCTTTGCTGCAGTATGAAATTCGCCGGCACGACGACCGCCAGGCGGCGGAAGTCTTGTACCACACGCTGGACCACCTGGCTGCCGGCGGGATCTACGATCATGTGGGCGACGGGTTTCACCGTTACAGCACCGATCGTTACTGGCACGTGCCCCATTTCGAGAAGATGCTCTACGATCAGGCCCAGTTGGCCGACGTCTACGTCGAGGCGTTTCGCCGCACCGGCAAGCCGTTGTACCGCGACGTGGTCGAGGGCATCTTCACGTTCGTGTTACGCGAGATGACCGACCCGCGCGGCGGCTTCTACTCGGCCCTGGATGCCGAGACCGACGGCGTGGAAGGCGAATACTACGTGTGGTCGAAACAACAGATCGACGAGCTGCTCGACGCCGAGGATGCGAAGCTGTTCAAGAAAGTCTACGGCATGGAAGAGCCGCAAGTGTTCGAACATGGCTACGTGCTGCACCTGCCCAAGCCGCTCGACCTTGTGGCTGAGGAGATGAAGGTTTCGCCCGCGGAGCTGAAAGGACGTCTGGACGGCCTGCGGAAGAAAATTCTCGACGCCCGCAGCAAACGGCAGCCGCTGCTTCGCGACGACAAAATTCTGACGAGCTGGAACGGCCTGATGATCCGCGCTTTCGCCAACGCCGGAGCTGTGCTCTCGCGAGACGATTACGTCCAAACGGCCGAGAAGGCGGCCCGGTTCATCCTGGAGGAAATGCGGGACGACGAGGGACGGCTGCATCGCACCTACCGCGCGAAACAAGCCAAGCTGAACGCCTACCTCGACGATTATGCCTTCCTGATCGAAGGGCTGCTTTCCGTCCATCAGGCCACGCAGGATGACTACTGGCTCGACACCGCCCGCCAATTGACCGACGAAGAAATCCGTCTCTTCTGGGACAAGAAGGGTAAAGCGTTCTTCTTCACGTCCCATCATCACGAGGAGCTCATTGCGCGCACCAAGAACGCTTACGACGCCGTGCTGCCCGCCGGCAACAGCGTCAGCGTCCGCAATCTCATTCGCCTGGCTTCGCTCGCCGGCGAGGAAAAATATCGTCGCTACGCCCGAGAGATTCTCGAAGTCTTCACACCGTCGTTGGAGCAAGTGCCTCGCGGCATGACGAACATGGCGCTGGCCACGGCTGAGTTCCTCGACGGTTCCGATCTCGCCGCCGCACCGACCGAAACGTCCGGCAGCGAGACCTCGCCGACCGGTGAAAACGGCCTTGTGTTCGTCGCGGCTGCCCAACAGAACAAAGAGAAGAAAAAGGACGAAAAGCTCACCGCCCGGGCGTTTCTCTCGGTTGACAAACTTCCGGCCGGCCGCACGTGCAAAATCGTGCTGCTCGTGGACGTCAACGCAGGCTGGCACATCAACGCCAACCCCGCCAAGCCCGACTTCTTGAAGCCCACCACGTTTTCCCTGAAGTCGAAACACGGCACGAAAATGACGGTGCCGCGATATCCCGCGGGAAAGAAACTCTCGATCAAGGGCTTCGACGAACCGCTGCTCGTCTACGACAAGCGGGTCGCGATCTTCGGCACCCTCAACATCCCGCAAAACGCGGCCGGAAAGAGCGAGGAAATCCAACTGCACCTTCACTACCAAGCCTGTAACGACTCGCAGTGCCTCCGACCGACCACACTCACCCTCCAGGGCCGCTTGCCGGTCGCCGGTCCCGGTGAGCCGGTCAAGCAGATCAACCAGAACCTGTTCCCAAAACCGAAATAAAGCCCACGGGCGGCGAGCCGTGGGAGCCCAGTTCGCGCATTGGAGTCCCGATGGACTTTCAGCACCGACATCACACTGAAAGGCCGTTGGTCAAGACGAAGATCATCGCCACAGTCGGTCCGGCCTGCGCGACGCTCGACCGTTTGCGTGATTTGGTGACCGCCGGCGTCGACATTTTTCGGTTGAACTTCGCCCACGGCGCGCACGACTGGATGCGGCGAGTCGTCAATTCCATTCGGCAGGTTTCCGACGAGTTGAAGCGGCCGATTGCCATTCTGGGCGACCTGGCAGGGCCGAAAATTCGACTGGGACCGCTGCCCGATGAGGGCCTTCACTGTCGGGAAGGGGAGCGGTACCAGTTCGCGCGCGAACCCGATCCCGACGATCGCACCACACTCACCTGCACGTACCGCCAACTTGTCGACGATCTGAATCCCGGCGACGACATTCTGCTGGCCGACGGGACGGTCGGCATGCGGGTCACCGAGAAGCACACTGACGAAGGACGCGTCGTGTGTGTGGTCGAGCGGCCGGGCGTCATCCGCAGCAAACAAGGGCTGAACCTGCCGGGCGTCAAGCTGAGCACGCCAAGTTTGACCGAGAAGGACCTCCGGGACCTGGCCTGGGCCGTCGAACACCAGTTGGATTACGTCGGTCTGAGTTTCGTCCGCAGCGCCGACGACATCCGCCGGCTGCGCTCCACCATCCAGGAACACGGGCCGACGACTCCGCCGCACATTGTCGCCAAGATCGAGAAAATGGAGGCGGTCGGCGACATCGAAGCCATTCTGGATGAAACCGACGCGGTGATGGTCGCCCGCGGCGATCTGGGCGTCGAAGTCGACGTCGCCCGCGTCCCGGCATTGCAGAAGCGAATCGTGCGATTGTGCAACCAGCATCGCATTCCAGTCATCACGGCCACCCAGATGCTCGACAGCATGCAGACCAACGAGCTTCCCACCCGGGCCGAAGCGAGCGACGTTGCCAATGCGGTTCTCGACGGCAGCGACGCGGTGATGCTCTCGGGCGAGACGGCCGTCGGCCGGTATCCGATCGAAGCGGTCGGCATGATGAGCCGCATCACCCACGAAGCCGAGAAGCTGGTCCGTTCCAGCAGAACCGGCGACACCGAAAGCGGTCCGCGCACTCGGGCCTTGCTGGTGACCGAAGCGGTCACGCTGGGCGCCGGCACGGCGGCCGAGCATCTGGATGCCGACCTGATCGTCGTGGCCACACACAGCGGACGAACGGCGATGGCCGTCTCGAAGCAGCGCAGCCGGGTGCCGATCCTCGCGCTCACCGACCGCCCCGACACCGCCCGACGCATGTGTCTGTATTGGGGCGTCACCCCGCTCGAGACGCAAGTCGTGCACGACACGCCGCAGCAGATGCTCGATTTCGTCGTCGAATGGGGCCGGGAAGAAAAGACGCTGCACTCCGGCAGCCGATTGGTTCTGGTCGGCAAAACCAACTGGTCCGACGACGGACACAATCTGATGCTCGTCCGCGCGATTCCCTGACCTGGACAACTCTACGGTTCCTCATGTCGACTCTCAAGTGCATCCTCGGTTCCCGATCGCCGCGGCGATTGGAGTTGCTGGGACAGATCGTGCCCACTGAGCGGATCGAGGTCGTTCCGCCGCTCTCGGCTGACGAAGCGGACTTCGGGGATCTGCACGATTGGCCGGCCATCCGGTCACGCATGCTGGAGATCGCCCGGACCAAGTGCGACGACGTGCTCTCTCAGCTCGAAAGCCGGGGAAACCGGCCGGCTGCTGACGAAGTTCTGATTGTCATTACCGCCGACACGACGATCGTGGCCACCGATGCCGCCGGGCGGTTGGTGGTGCTCGGTCAACCGCCGGCTGACGAGACGTGGCCCGAGACGGTCCGCCATTGGTTCCGGGAATACTATGTCGGACGGACGCACGTGGCGGCCACAGCCCTCTGCGTGGCCGCGCTTCCGGGGCAAAACGTTTCAAACGACATGGGCGAGCGGGGGGTGTCAACCCCCCGTTGCTCGGAACAGCCGGCTCACGCCGGCCGCTCGCCGGGTATCCTGTTGGACGGGCAAAAGGCGCACCGCGTGGTAGAATCGGAAGTCGTGTTTCACACCGACAGCCAGCGATGGCTCGATTGGTACATCGCCACCGGCGAGCCACGGGGCAAGGCGGGCGGATACGCCATCCAGGGGGCCGGCAGCATCTTTGTCTCGCATGTCGAGGGGAGTCTCAGCAACGTGGTCGGTTTGCCGTTGCGGGAACTGTGGGAGCTTTTCGAGGAATTAGGGATCCACGTCGGCGGGCAGTCACCATGAGGGCGGAAAACAACGATGACCGAAAAGATTGGGAGAACCATCATGCGGCACGCAACTCTTACCTGGTGGCTGGGACTTTGTTTGACCGTGCTTTTAGAAAGCATCGTGAGTCCCAACTGCAGTTGGGGCGGTGAGACGTCTGCCGCCAAGAAATCACAGCTCAAACAAGTGATCGTCGTCTTCAAGACACATTTCGACATCGGCTACACCGACCTGGCGCGCAATGTGGTAACTCGCTACCGCACCACTATGATCGACAAGGCGTTGGACGTCTGCGACAACACACGGCGGTTGCCGCCGGAACACCGGTTCGTGTGGACGCTGCCAGCCTGGCCGATGCGTCAAATCCTCTGGTCCGGACAGACGCCCGAGCGCCGCCGCCGCGTCGAGCGGGCGGTCCGCGACGGGCTGCTGGTCTGGCATGCTTTGCCCGGCAGTTTGCACACCGAATCGCTCGACCTGGAGGACGTCGTTCGGGGCTTGAGGTTCTCTTCGGAGCTCTCCCGTTCGTTCGACGTGCCGCTGGTCCGCGACGCCAAGATGACCGACGTGCCCTCGCACGTCTGGGTGCTGCCCACGATCCTTAAGCATGCGGGCGTCGACTTCCTGCATCTGGGGTGCAATTCGGCCAGCGCGTCGCCCGAAGTGCCCCGCTTGTTCTGGTGGGAAGGTCCCGACGGCTCCCGGCTGCTGACGATGTACGAAGCCAGCGGGTACGGCAGCCAGCTCAAACCACCGGAAGGCTGGCCCCACAAAACATGGTTGGCATTGATCCACACCGGCGACAATCACGGCCCGCCGAGGGCCGCCGAGGTCGGCGCCCTTCTGGAAAAGGCTCGCAAGGAATTGCCCGGGGTGAAGATCCACATGGGGCGGCTCTCCGACTTCGGCGACGCCCTGCTGGCCGAGAAACCCCGCCTGCCCGTGGTGCGGGCCGACATGCCGGACACCTGGATCCATGGCATTGCCTCGATGCCCATCGAGACCAAAATGGCACGCAACCTTCGTCCGGACATCGCGGCCCTGGAAGCATCCAGCACGCTGTTGGCGTCGTGGGGCGTCAAGGCGCCGTCGGCCACAGCAGCGGTCGCAGACGCGTACGAAGGGAGTTTGATGTACGGCGAACACACATGGGGAGGCAGCATGCCGTTGGACGAACGGTTGTACGGCCAGGCATGGCAAAAAGCCCGTCGCGCCGGTCAGTATGCCAAGTTGGAAGAGTCCTGGCGCGAACACGGCGCCTACATCCGCGGCGCTCAGAAAGTTGCAGCCCCGGCACTGGCTGCCAACATGAAGGCGCTGGCCCGCGCCGTGAATGTCGACGGGCCGCGCATTGTCGTCTTCAACCCCTTGCCTTGGTCGCGGGACGATGTGGTCACGGTTGACGTTCCGTTCGGCAAGGTGGCCGGCCTGAAAGACGTCGCCGCGGCCGGCGTCGTTCCTGTCCAACAGCAAGGGTCGACACTGCACTTTCTGGCTCGCAAGCTTCCACCTTTGGGATATCGCACTTACGTTCCCATCACGACCGGATCCGCGAGCGGTCTTTCGACTGCAGACGCCCATGCCCGGGTGATCGAAAATGGGCGATTTCGCGTGCAACTCGACCCGTCGCGCGGCGTGATTGCTTCGCTGATCGACAAGCGGCAAGGCCGGGAACTGGTTGATTCCAAGTCGAAGTACGGATTCGGTCAATATCTTTACGAACGATTCGACGCGGACATCAATCAGGCTTTCTTCGAGACCTACTGCAAATATATCCCCGGTTGGGTCGGGCATTTTGGCCGGTTCGACATGCCGCCGGCCAAGGAAGTCCCCTATTCGGCCGCCTCGCCGAAGAATTTCACGTTGGATGTCCGCCGCGGCGACGTTTCGGTAACGGCCAGCATGACCGCCGCGGCCGGCGGCGACTTTCCGCATGCGGTGGCGCTGGACGTCACTTTGTATCGCGATCTCGCGTTCGTGGACCTTGAGTGGCGGATCACCGACAAGGCGCCCGACACTTGGCCGGAGGCGGGCTGGCTCTGCCTGCCGCTGGCCGTCGATCGGCCGTCGTTCCGCCTGGGGCGATTGGGTTCGATCGTCGATCCGTCGAAAGACGTCGTCCGCGCGTCCAACTTCGAAGTGTTCTGTCTCAACAGCGGCATGACCGTGACCGGCCCCGACGGAACCGGCGTCGGACTTTGCCCGGCTGACTCGCCGCTGGTGAGTCTCGGTCGGCCCGGCGTGTACCGCTACACCAAGGAGTTCAGGCCGCGGGAGCCGGTGGTGTTCGTGCATCTGTTCAACAACGTGTGGGGCACAAATTTTCAGCAGTGGATCGGCGGGTCGTGGTCGTCGCGAGTTCGCTTGTGGCCCGCCCAAGGGAAGGACGCCGAAGCCGATCTGATCACGCCCTCCTGGCAGACCCGAAGCCGCGCCCAGGCCGCTGCATGTGACGGCTCGCCCGGCAAGCTGCCGCCGATGCAGTCCGGCGTCGAGCTCTCGCGAAAAGGGGTCCTGCTCACCGCGTTGGGGAAGAATCCGGACGGCGACGGCATTTTGCTGCGGCTATGGGAGCAGGCCGGCCGGGACGGCGCGTGCCGGGTCCGTCTGCCAAAAGGTCTGCACGCGGTGAAGGCCCAACCCTGCAATCTGCGCGGTCAGCCGCAGGGCAACGCCATCCCGGTCCAAGACGGCACTGTCGCGGTTCCCCTGAAGCGTTTCGCGCCGAGCAGCTTGATCTTGAAAACCAAACCTTCTTCATGAGTTCTCCCACTTCTTCAACAGGCGCCAACGTGAATGCGGAGAGCACCGGTTCGTAACCGTCCGCCTTCAGACGTTTCACTTCTGCCGCGCGCACCTCGGCGACTCCTTTCCACGAAAGCCGCTTGGCCCAGCCGGCCAGGAACCAGCGGTCCGTCGTCGTCAATTGATTTTTGCCGTCGCACCAAGGGACCTTCTCGACTTTCACGCCGGCGGGGTGGCGGGGCCTAAGAGAGCGAAGCGAACGTGGCCCCGGAGCATGC
>CAZGYE010000090.1:0-17581 GCA_964530165.1 uncultured Planctomycetaceae bacterium | reverse complement strand
CAACGCTTCCTGCCAGCATGCAAGCACGGGGCCACGCTCCCGTTGGTCGCTCAGGTCCCGCCACCCGTCGAGTTCGAACGCAACGCAGAAAGCCCGCGGAGAACCTTTTCCCCGCGGGCGGGTGGCCCCAGCCGGGGCCACCCGGCCGCCAAAGTTGGAACTACTGTCACTCAAGCGGCGGCGATCGGACCGCGTTCTCATTTCGTCCCGCGTCCGACGGTATCGACGGGACCCGTGAATCCCGGACCGCCGGCGGCGACATAGCCGTAGCTGGCGCCGGTTTCGTCCGGACTGACCCAAAACGCGTAGAGGCTCCCGCGGGTCAGATGGAAACGAAATCGAACCGGCTTGCCGGATCGAACCGGCTTGCCGGATTGAACTGGCTTGCCGGATTGAACTGGCTTGCCGGCGAGTTTCGACAGATCGCCACCCGCTTCCCAGCGGATGAGTGCCCGTGTGCTGTCTTTGTTGATCGGTAGACAATGCTCGCGAGAAAACGGGGCGATGACCCGGCCGTCGGCATCGAGGACTTCGGCACGCAGTTCGCCGCCGTCGACGTCGGCGTTGACGAACAGATGCCCGCCTTTGAAGCGCACCGGGCGGGTGGTCAGTGTTCCCTCAGTCTGGCCGGCATCGAGAGAGACGAATCCGTCGCGGCGAAGCGTCGCCAGGGCCGTGGTGCACACACCCGAGGAACGCGAGCCGGGAATCCCCGCCCGGCCGCTGACGTAGAAGTAAAGCGCATCGCCCACAACCAAACAGCAGCCGCCGGCCGATTGCACGTTGCCCCAATTCCAATCGCCGTGCTCTTCGGAGACCGGAATCAACGCGCGCCGATCGGGTCGATGCCAATGGAAACCGTCGCGGCTAAAGCCGACGCAGACTTCGTTCGGTTTGGCGCGATCACTCGGCTGGCCTCGCCAAATGGTGAACAGCCCCAGTAAGACGCTTTCGTACGCCACACAGTCGAGGTTGTAGAGTTGTGGCTGGGTCTTCAGGTCGTCCCGTTTCGGGTCGGCGTTGTCGGCGCCGACCCACAGGACCGGCTCACCCGATTTCCAGTTGGCGTTGTCGATAAAATCGGCGGCTTCCCAATACCGGCGGATTCGACCAAAGCCGCCCAAACCGGCCCGGATGCCGTAAATCCACCGCTTGCGGAACGGGTTGTAGAAAAACGTGGTGCGGTCGCCGGTCGGACCGCTACGGACCGGTTTGCTCCAGTGAATGCCGTCCGGTGAGGTCGACAGCGAGAGAGCACCGGATGCGTAAAGCATCATCTTGAAGCGGGCATCTGGGTCCTTCGCGTTGTGGTCGAGCCATACGGTGTTGGAGTCTCGATAACCCTTTTGCACGAGATTCGTGCCCGGAAAAACGTCGAGTGTCGGCTTCTCCCAGTGGATGCCATCCTTCGACGTGGCATAACACGTGCCCGCGACGTACCCGCCCATGTACCACATCTTGAACAGCCGGTCTTGCGGGTCGTACCAGACACCGTCGCTGAAGACCATGGCGCAGGGATTCGGTTTCGTTTTGGTTTCCCACGGCTGATCCGGTTTCAGCACCGGATTGTTCTCGAAATAACGGGCGGTATGGTAGGTGCGCTTCAGTGTTGTTTTCTCGATCAGAAAATCGTCGACGAACAACTGCCGCCCGACGTCGATCGGAATCACCCGCGGCGGCGACTTGAGGTACGGCGGCGTGACCGGATCACGGGGCAACGTTTTCATGCGCGGCGGCCACGACTTCGGCTGTGCGATGCCGTTGTAGAGGACTTCACCGGCCGACGAGACAGTAGCCGCCTCCGCGCCCGGTTCCACAGCAAGCACACGAGACACAAGGAGCGTCGTGCTGTACACTGCAGAAACTAGAACGAATGCTGAGAGGAATCGGTTACGGGACATGACGGCACCTCGGTCGCGGGAAGCGTGCTGACGGAACTGTGCACATTTCTGCAGGGCAAACGTTGATGGTAAGCCGTCAATCGCCGAAGTCAACCGGCGCGTGGAACAACAGGACACGGATGGGACGCTCCGAAAGCATTCTGGACAGCAAAGCAGCGCAGGATACAATGGGCGAGAGAGGGTTCAACACGTTACGATCGAAATGTTTGAAAGGGCACAGACATGAGAGCGAGACGCGGCGTTGCGATTGCGGTCTTGGTGGTCTTGGCATTGAGTGTCGGCCTGTCTCATGGGGCTTGGGCGGCGGACAAGGAGCCGGAGAACCTCGCGCGGCGGGCCAAAGTCTCGGCCAGCGACGAGTACAACGGATTGTACGCCGCCCGCTTTGCCGTCGACGGGGCGATTCCACGTCCGTTGAGCAAACATGACGACCGGGCCGCCTGGGTGGTCCGCGGCATCAAGTCGAAATTTCAAGGATGGTTTCGTCTGGAATGGGACAAGCCGGTCGACGTGGCCGAGATCGTCTACTACGGACGGACCGCGCAGGCCCTGGAAGAATGCTTCAAAGACTACGAGGTCACTCTCGACGACTCCGCGAAGCCCATCGTGCGGGGCAGGTTCAAGATGACCGGCGATCCGCAACGGATCCGGTTTCCCAAGACGACTGTCAAGAAGGTCACGCTCAAGTTCCTTTCGGCCCATACATCACGTTACAATCCCGGCGCTTCGGAGATCGCCGTCTATTCTTCCAGCCCTTCCGACGAGGAAATCTCCGCCTTCACAGTAGAAAAGCGGACGCCGACCGACCAGCAGTTGGCCAACGACTTGTATGCCGGGAAGTTCGGCTTCCGCGACGTCCTGCTGATCCGGCGGCATCCCCTCGACCTTTCGCACGTTTACACGTATCACGTGGAAGGCTACCTGCCCGGCGGCGGTCTGTGCGTCTGGACGCCCGGACCCGGCGGCGGCACGTTGCGGCAGTTGATCGATTCGGCGGAAGGGGAGATCATCGACTGCGATCTCTCCTACGACGGACGCGAGGTGGTCTTCTCCTGGAAACGGGGCGGAGTGCAAATGGCCCGACCCAACCAATTGACCGAAGAGGTCGACCGCAGCCATCCTGACGACAACTATCAGATCTACCGTGTCAACATCGACGGGACCGGGCTGACGCAGTTGACCGACGCGCCCTACAACAACCTCAACGCGTGCTGGCTGCCCGACGGCGGCATTGCCTTCATCTCGGACCGCAAGCCGGCCTACGCGTACTGCTTCGTGACGACCTCGCCCGTTCTGTACCGTATGGATCGTGACGGCGAGAGCCAAAAGCGGCTTTCGGCAAACTATCTGATGGACTTCACGCCCTCGGTGCTCAACGATGGGCGGATCATCTACACGCGCTGGGAGTATGTCGATCGGCCGGCCTGCCCGATTCAGAGTCTGTGGGCCATCAAGCCGGACGGCACGGGCTTGTCGGGCTTTTACGGCAACCGCGTTTTGGCACCGGGCACGTTCATGCAGGCGCAGCCGATTCCGGGCACGCAGAAGATTCTCGCGCTGGCGACGAATCACAACGGCGATTGCCGTGGAGCGATTTGCATCATCGATCAATCCCAAGGCGCCAATGCCCGCAAATCCGTCCGCAACGTGACGCCGGACGTGGATATGTATCGGGTCCGCGGCGTCTATGGAAACGGTCTGAACGGGCCGTATGAAACGGCGTTTCCCATCGACGACGGACGCTATTTTGTGTCCAAACTGGGAGTGCTTCAGTTGCGCACCTTTGACGGGGATCGCGTTTCGCTGCTCTATCCGAAAGACGGCATCGGCTCTTATTCCGCCCAGCCGATCCGCGCGACCGCGACACCCCCGGTAATCACCCCTGCCCATGCCATCGAGTCCGACAAGCTGCCCGAGGACGGAAGCGTCTCCGGTTCATGGGCGACGGTCGTCCTGCAGGACGTGTATCGCGGACTCGCGCCGCATGTGAAGCGAGGGGAAGTCAAGCAGATTTGCGTCGTTCAGGAGATCGAAAAAAGTGTGTTTACGCCATTGATCCACAAAGTTCCCAGCGGCACGGGCTATGCCGCCAACTCGGCGTTCGGTTTTCAATTCCCGCTGGTTTCTTGCGGCGCGACCTACTCGCCGAAGAAGGTGTGGGGATTCGCCGACGTGGCCGAAGACGGTTCGGCCAGCTTCCAGGTGCCCAGCGAGGTGCCGATCTACTTCATGGCGCTCGATGCCGAAGGGCAAGCCGTGCAGCGCATGCGGACCTTCACACACATGATGCCCGGCGAAGTGCAGGGTTGCGTCGGCTGCCATGCGGATCGGAATGAGATGTCGCCTCATGCGGTCAGCGATTTTGTTTCACTGCAACAGACGCAGGAGCTCCGGCCGCCGGAATGGGGCGTGAAAGGATTCAGCTACCCGGAAGTGGTGCAGCCCGTCTTTGACAAGCACTGTGTGGAATGCCACAACGCCTCCCAGCAGGACGGCGGTGTCGACCTGTCGGCCGACAAGACAGACTTCTTCAACGTCTCCTACGACGTCCTGGCCCGCAAGGGAACGCAGGGGGAAAACTCCCCCCAGCTTCACAACGTCTTGCTGGACAGTGGAAACGAAGGACGCAATCCGTTTACGAGCTGGATCTGGACGATCAACGGAACGGAACGCAACATCCTGCAAATCACGCCCAAGCAGTGGGGTTCGCCGGCCAGCAAGCTGGCTGAGCTGATCAGGAGCGGCCATCCGGACGCCGCCGGCAAGCCGCGCGTCAGTGTGCCCCCGGAGGAACGGCGTCGCGTTTACCTGTGGATCGACTTGAACGTACCCTACTACGGCACCTCGGCGTCGAACCACCGCGAGCGGATGGGCTGCCGGCGAATGCTCCCGCCCGAGTTGAAGCCGGTGCTGGACGAGGTGGCCGGCCGGCGATGCAACGCTTGCCACACGTCGGGCGTTCCGCGAACATTTTATACCCGCATGCTCAAGCCGGAAAAGAACAACTTCCTGCTGGCGCCGCTGGCCAAGTCGGCCGGTGGAACCGAGGCGTGCGGGCGTCCAATCTTCTCCTCGAAAGAGGACCCGGATTACCGAAAGATCCTCGCTGTGTTCCGCCCGATTCAGGAACTGCTCAAAGAACAGCCGAGGGCCGATATGGACGGCTTCGTTTGTCCGCCGTGCCACACACCCATGCCACACAAAACGAAAAGGGAAAAACATGCCGTGTTCCAGAACCGCTCGCGCCGCTCTCTTGGTTGTTTCTGTTGCACTCTGGCTCCCCAGCCCTCTGGCGGCGGGAGAGAAAAAACCGGCTTGGAAACCACTCATGGACGGTAAGACCCTGACCGGCTGGCACAAAGTCGGCGAGGGCGATTGGACCATCGAGGACGGGGCGTGCGTCGGTCGAGCCAACAAAACCAAATTGTACGGACTTTTGGTGAGCGACGACGTGTTCAAGGACTTCAGCGTGAAGTTTCAGTTCAAGTGTCTTTCCGGCGACAGCGGGTTCTACATTCGCACGATCATCAAGAAGCCCGAAAAGGCCCACGGACTGCAGGTACAAGTTGGTCGCGTCGGCAGTGGGACCGGCGGAATCTACGAGAGCTACGGCCGCGCCTGGATTGACAAACCCACCGCCGAGCTGGAGAAGAAGTTCACCAGGGCGGACGATTGGAACGAGATGACCATTGCCGCACACGGCGGGAACGTCGTCGTGCACGTCAACGGCGTCAAGACCGCCGAGCTGAAAGACGATCCCAGCCGGCCGGAAGGACACTTCGCCCTGCAGATGCACTCCGGCACCGTGATGCATGTCCTGTTCAAGGATATCGAGATCCTCAAGAAATAGAGCGCTGACCGACGAGACTACCTCGGTTCGTGTACGATCGACGTTCGATCGGCGGGCACGCCGCTGAGGAGTTGGGTCTCCCCCGCCGGCCAGCGAATCTCAATACGGTCCACTTGCCGCTGCTCGCCCAGGCCGAAAAATACTCGGAGATCGCTCGACGAGGCATAGCTGGCCCCGCCTTTGACCTGCCGCATCTGCTCACCGCCGGCAGTCCGGATGCGGACGACGGTTCCCACGGCGTCGCGGTTGCTGCGTCGGCCGATCAAGCGCAGCGAAAGCCAATGGTTCTGATTCGCCGACTCGTTGGAGAGCAAGGCCAGCGGTTCGTTGGTATGCGAGACAGCCAGGTCCTGGTCGCCGTCGTCATCCACGTCGCCCAGGGCGACGCCACGGCCCATATGAGGCGCGGCCAGGTACGGGCCGGCGGCCGAGGCGACGTTGAGGAAGCCTTTGCCCGCCTGGTTCTCGAATAACAAAGGCTCTTGCCGCAGTGGAGCAGTGACTGGGAAGCGGATCACGTGCCCGTTTGACGTGAAGATGTCCTCGTCGCCGTCGCGATCGAAATCGAAAAACGCCGTTCCCCAGCCCACATACAACCCGCCGACAGCGCTCACTCCGGTCGCCCGGCTGACGTGTTGAAAAACGCCGTTCCCCTCGTTCCGGTACAGGGCAAAGCTCTCGTGTTCGTAATTGGCCACCCAGAGATCGGGCAAACCGTCCAGGTTGAAGTCGCCCAAGTCCACCCCCATGCTGCCATCCGACATGCCCAGATCACTCTGTGCCGTTCCGCTCGTCAGGGCGACTTCCTCGAGGCGACCCTCCCCGTCGTTCCGATAGAGGAAGTTCGGCACCGTGTCGTTGCCGACGTAAACGTCCAAATCGCCGTCGAGGTCCACATCGGCCATCAAAACGCCAAGACCCTTTCCATCCTCTCGCAAACCGATTTCCTGCGAGACGTCCCGGAACGTCCCGTCCCCGTTGCTCAGATAGAATGTATCCGCCAGCGCGTCGAACAGGCGTGGGGGGCAGACCTCGCGTTGTCCCGGCTTGCTCGCCGGACAAAACGGATGGTTCTCGAACGACCAATTCACGTAGTGCACCACGTAGAGGTCGAGGTAACCGTCACCGTCGACGTCGCCCCAGGCGGCGCTGGAGCTCCAAAGCCGGTCGTGCAGGTTGGCCGTTGTGGTCACCGCCTCGAACGTGCCGTCCCCCTGGTTGCGGCAAAGCAGCAGCCCCCCGTAGCCGGTCACCAGCAAGTCGCGGAAACCGTCGTTGTCGTAATCGCCCACAGCGACTCCGTGGCTGTAGTACGGCGCGCCGGTCACGCCCGCCTGTTTGGTGATTTCGGTAAATTGCCAGGAGCCTTCGTTCCGAAAGAAGGCCGGCGTGCGTCCGCGAACGGTCTGGTTCTCGCCAAACTCTCCGCCGCCCGGACAGAACAAATCCAGGTCGCCGTCGGCATCGAAATCGAACAGGGCAACGCCGCCGCCCAACGACTCCAGAATGGAACGATGTCCGGCTTCCTGGCCGTTGCGATAGGTGAAATGGACTCCCGCCTGCGACGTTTTCTCGACAAAGTGTGCGGTGGTCGTCACATCAGGACGACGATCGGTCTGGACTTCCTTTTCCGGGCTGGGCTGGTTGGGTGATGGAAGTCCGGGTTCGCAGGAGCAACCGGCAAACGCGAGCAGTGCGGCAAGCACGTAGAGACTACGGGACATTCCGCTGCTCCGGGGTTTCTATTGTTCCAGAGGCTGCCAAGGGCACGGCCAAGCGTCGAGCAACGGGAACGCTCGGAAGAACTGGTCGGTCAGAAAGTAACCGTCGACGAAAGTTCCACAAATCCGTCGTCCAGCGTTGCCGGGTGACTCCATTGTAGCCCGCACACCGATCCGGTTCCACAAGTTGAATGGGCACTCAACGAATTCAGACGGCGGTCAGCCGTCCCCCGGCCAATTTCTGGAACTTGCTCGGTGCGCAGATTACAATGGGGCCGCGGAATGCCTGCATGTTGTCAAGACCGAACGCAAAATCAAGCGAAGTTGGAATGCAGCAGGCGGGCGGGCGTTGAAGAAGCAAACATTGCACAGTGAGTGATTCGGGTGGCTGCGCACACCGGAGATCAAACCCAAGCGGACGACCAGCGGGGCGTCGTCGGTCCCCCGCGCGCGACCATGTCACGCAGAAAACGGGTGGCCTTTGTTTTGCTGTCCGTATTGATGGGTTTGACGGTTAGCTTAGTAGCCAGCGAACTTGGTATGCGCGCGTTCGGTCTTCGTCCCGAACGGTATCCACCGGCCCAGTGGCGCGTCCTGCAAAATGGCGTTTATCGCACGACCAACATGTGGGGAGATGGTCTGATCAAACGGCCGAGTCGTTTTGCCGACCAGGGCGTGGTGATGGGCGAGTACGTCCCGGGCGCGCAATTCAAAGTCGTTTATGCGTCGAACCCACGAGGATACTTTGATGCCGACAATGGCGTACCGATGAAAATCAATTCGCTGGGGCTGCGCGGGCCGGAAATCTCGGAAAAAAAACCGCCCGGAACGTTCCGACTCCTGGGAGTGGGAGACTCGTTTACATTCGGCGTGGGCGTGCGCGATGCCGACACCTTCTTGCGGCGGTTGGAGAAGTCACTCAACGCGAACCCGCCATCGGAACACAAGTTCGAGGTGCTCAATGCCGGAACGCAGGGCTATAACACACGCGATGAGATCCTCTACCTGGAGCACCGCTGGCTTGCTCTCGATGCGGATCTCGTGCTCATTTCTTTCTATCTCAACGATGCGTATGCCGATGAAGCCTTCCTGAACAATGGACAGGGCTTGGGAATCTACCTGAAAGAGCCACAGGGACTGGCTCGCTATAGCCGCGTGCTTGACTTCTTGCAGTACAATTATCGTGCGCGAGAGGTGCGGCAAACGATGAGGGACTACTATTCACAGCACTTTTTTGCAAAGCCCCGGCAGTTCTTTCGTTCAACCGGCAGTCTCCGCGCTGACTGGCACATGTCGCGGGCCGCGCTGGAGCACGCCGTCAAACTTTCCGGGCAACACAAGTTCCAACTTGTCCTGGTGATTTTTCCTGAATTTCAAGATCTCGACGGCGTCTATCCGTTCGAGGCGGTCCACGACCTCGTGCGTACGGCTTGCGAATCGATGGGCCTGCCGGTGCTTGATTTGCTCGACACTTTTCGCGGACGCCGGGACCGCGACCTGTGGGTGCATCCTTCCGACCACCATCCCAACGAAATCGCGCACGCAATGGCTGCCAAAGCCATCGAAACGTTCCTGCGCGAACGCTTTTTCAACAAGGATTGAGTGGCAAATGGCGAGTTTGGCCCCAGTGACCGCGACTCGGTCCGCGTCCTTTATGGTGGCTGCAATCGTCCTCTGCACGCTGCTGGCATACCGACCGGCGATGTCGGCCGGTTACGTCTGGGATGACGACTATCACCTCACCGAAAGCGTGATCGTCAAGGACAACGCCCTCTACCGGATCTGGTGTACCACCGAAATGGCCAACTATTGGCCAATCTCGTGGACAAGTTACTGGCTGGAATACCAGCTTTGGGGGCTGGAACCTGCCGGCTATCACATCGTCAACGTCCTGATTCACATTGCCTCAGCATTGCTTGTTTTCAGAATTCTAGCGCGTTTGAATGTCCCCGCTGCGTCATTCGCAGCGCTGGTGTTTGCAATTCATCCTGTGAACGTTGAGTCCGTGGCCTGGATCAGCCAGCGGAGAAACGTGCTTTCACTGTTCTTCTATTTGGCCGCCCTGCTCTGTTACCTGCACGTTGATGCGTCGGGGCACGCTAAGAAATGGTACGGATTGGCCGTCGCGTGTTTTGTGCTGGCGATGCTCAGTAAAGGTTCAGCCGTCGGCCTGCCGGTGGTGTTGCTGATGTGCGCATTGTGGACGCGTGGGACGCTCAGCCGCCGAGACCTCGTGCGGTGTCTTCCCTTTTTTGTGATCGCTTTCCTTTTCAGCGTCGTCGAGATTTGGTTTCAGTACGTGCGCGCGATCGGCGAGATCGCCATTCGCGACGACGGATTCTTCGCTCGCCTGGCCGGGGCCGGCTGGGCCGTTTGGTTCTATCTCTACAAGACAGCGTGGCCCGTCACGTTGAGCTTTGTGTATCCACGTTGGCAGATCGGGGCGATGAATCCTGCCTCTTACGTTCCCGACGGGTTGTTGGTTGTTCTGTTAGCGCTGTGTTGGTGGTTTCGCCGCAGTTGGGGGCGGCCCGTGCTGTTCGGCCTCGGTTATTTCATGATCACGCTGGGTCCGTTCCTCGGCTTCTTCACCATCTTCTTCATGAGGTATTCGTATGTGGCCGATCATTACGTGTACCACGCACTCATCGGGATGATTGCTCTCGCGGTGGCGGGTGGCTGGCAAATCGCTCAACGCGACGGACGTCCAACAGCGCTGATGATGAAAGCAGTGGCTGTCTCGGTGGTGATTGCACTGGGGATGCTGACTTGGCAGCGGTGCCACGTGTATCACGACGCCGAAACTCTCTGGCGCGACACGCTGCGAAAAAACCCGAACTGCTGGCTGGCTCACAACGACCTGGGCAATCTTCTGTGGGTCCGCGGCCGGTTCGATGAAGCCACGGCTCATTTCTTGCGGGCCATCGAGATCCATCCCGAATTCCCCGAAACTCACTATAACTTTGGGGCGCTGCTTGAAGAGCAGGGCCGGATCGACGACGCGGTCGACCATTTTCGTCAAGCGGTCCGCATCAATCGGAACATGGCGCCCGCGCACTCCAAGCTGGCCGAGATCTTGCGAAGCCGGGGTTTGCTCGACGAGGCTGCCGACCATTACCGTGAAATGATCCGGATCGATCCGCAGGATTTCCGGTCGGAAAACAAGCTGGGCCTGCTGTTGCACATGCGGGGCAAACTGCGGGAAGCGACACAGCACTTTCAAAACGCCGTCCTGATCAAACCGGACGACCCGTTGGCACACTTCAATCTCGGCAATGTGCTGGCCGCCCGGGGCCGCTTCGATGACGCGATCGACAGCTTTCGCGAGGCCATCCGGTTGAAACCGGACTTCACCGAAGCCAAGAAACGACTACGCCGCGCACTGGCGGACCAGTGAGTCGTCCAAAATCTCACTCTCACCGACTGCGGCCGTCAGGGCGCGTCACTCGAGGAGTCTTTGCCTTTATCCGGAGTGGTGGCTGAGTCCGGAGTGGCCTTGGGGTCCGTCAAGTTCAGGATGTCGGTGGGGTCTGGTTCCTCTCCTTCTGCGGGAGGGGGCGCTTCAAGATGTTCGCGGGTGCCGCTCCCGCCACAGCCTGGTTGCAGAACGAGTGGGACACAAACAACCAACACACTCAGAGCCATTCGACCGATGCGTCGCATAACCAGTTCCTTTACACCCTTGTCTCTTCGTCCTCTGCTAGGCGGTTGATAAATAATCCCGGCTAGTGCCAATCCCGTTTAACGAAGCATAACTCCAATGCACTCATTAGCTTTCGTGAAGCTAAGGGAACGGTGTGGCTGGGGCTGAGTCCGCGAAACCCCAGATCTTACGGTGATCGACTCCCTGGGGCATCGAAGACTTTGACCCAGCCACCCATCGGTACTAGAACTCGTCACCGAGGGGCACGCCATCGGCCAGTCGGGTCAACAGCGCATACGTCGATTGATCCATATTCTCGCTCAAGAACTTCACGCTCCCGTCGCCAAACAGGAAGTGCGCCCCGCCCTCATGCACGCTCGACGCGACCCCCGTTGTGGGAAGTACTGTGTTGGGGGCCCCGGTAACGGGACACCCCGAAGTGGCACTATCCATGCAATTCATTCCGTTGATGTGATAGCGGAAGTTGTTGATGTGGTTCGGGTTGATGTTGGGGTGGTTAATTGCAAATGGTCCCGCCACCCAAGTGTATGCAGCCCAGACTGGATCATACGCGCTACTCGCCCTGTTCACGACCGTCTCCGTCGCGGTGATCGTCATGCTGGTTCCGTCTGTGAAGTCCCGCATTCTCGCGGCGCCGTTGTAGCCAAAGGCGCCGCGGTACCTGATGCCTGTCATCCCATTGGAAAGATTGCTTTTTGAACTCGCGTAAGCACTCCAGAGTGCACCATTCGCCCAACCGACGCCGTGGCCGCCGGCACAGAACAGGTAACTGGTCCGTCCGTGATTGGTGGTCCAGTAGTGGTTTTTCCACCAAGTACTGGCGGCCGATCCATGGCTGGAGTTCGTGGCCGTCCCTGGATCGGAGGGACAGAGCAACACGGTGAGCTTGGTGCTGATTAGAGCTTCGTTGGGATTGACGCCGCCGCCCCAGCCGCACCGAGGCGTCCGGTTGCGTTGCACTCCACCGGTGGCGCAGTTCAAGTCGAATTGATTGTAAAGGCCGGCTTGATCGAGATAGGGAAGCAAATAGACCCAGCCTGTGTGATTCAATCCGGGGTCGGCTCCAGGAGTATTGTAGACCCCATTCGCATTCGCGCCGGGATTGACGACCCCTGGCGGCAACTGGCCGAAGACATCGAGGTAGTTGTGCATCGCCAGGCCAATTTGCTTCATGTTGTTCTTGCACTGGCTACGGCGTGCGGCTTCCCGCGCCTGCTGGACGGCCGGCAACAACAGCGCAATCAGGATGGCGATGATCGCAATCACCACCAGCAACTCAATCAACGTAAAGGCTTTTCGAAACTTGCAAGATACCATGGCAGGACCCCTTTCCCAAGAAAGTCGATTCGGAAAGATTTTGCGAAACAGAATTTGCTACGAAAATTAGCGACTTGTCACGACCGACAAAGAATGGCGCCGATCGCTCAGATCGATGTTTAGAATTGATTTTGCACATCTGAGTTGAAAATGTCAAGCAATTTCAACCCGAGGCATGCCAAATTGAGAAAAATCTCAAATTGCCCTTTGAAGGCCCGGCGAACGTCGGTTACCGTAAGAAAGTGGGAAGAGTCTTGGACCATGGGTGATGAGTCACGAAAGCCGTGGGATCGCAGCCCACGATTCCCGGGGATTCGAAAATGGGTGTTGGCGGCTGGTTCATTGGTCGTTCTGGCCGGTTGCGGGTACGCAGCGGTTGGCTGGTACGTCCGAAGTTCCTCGGCAGAGACTCTCAAAGAAGCCGAACGGTTCGTGCTGAAAAAGGACCCCGCATCGGCACAGAAGACGCTCGCATGGCTCCTTTGGTTTGAGCCGGCCAATCCCGAGGCGCTCCTGCTGCGCGGGCTGAGCTTGCATGTCGCGGGCGAACTTCAGAGCTCGATTGACACGTTCGAACGCATCCCGGAGAAAGCTGCGGCGCACGAAGAAGCCAGCTTCGCACTCTCCGCAACTCTGTTGCGGGACGCCCAATTCGATCGGGCCGAAGAGGTGCTGCTGCGTCATTTGGAATTGTACCCGCGGGCGGACAAAGCCCGCTACAAGCTCAAGTGGTTGTACGAGACCGAGCTGCGGCCCCGTGACGTGGTCGAACTTCTGAAAGACAGGCTGCGGTTGCTGCCAAACGATTTGAAGGTGCTGCCGGACCTGCTGAACGCGGAAGTGTTTGATCCGAATCCGCACGAATTTTTTGGTTATCTGGAAGAGATCGAACAGCGTCGTCCCGGCCAGGCGTCGGTACGGCTGTCGTTGGGATATTGCCACTGGCTGATGGGTCACATCCGCCGAGCCGACAAATTGCTGCGCTCGGCTCTGGCGCAGAAACCGGACGATCCCCGCACTCGGTTCCTGGCAGCCGGTTTCTTCGTCGACCAAGGTGACATCGACCTGGCCGAGCAGGTCCTCGAACGACCACGGGCATCCTCGGGGGAGGGAACGGGGGGCTCTTCCTACGCGAACGACGATCGGTATTGGTCGCTCCGTTCTCAGATTGCCAAAAGACGGGGCCAACTCGATGAAGCACTCCAACAGTTGAACCGCGCGCTGGCCCTTCGACCATTGGAGCCTGAGTATGTCGCTCGGAAAGCGCGGCTGCTGCAGCGGTTGGGGAGAAAACAGGAAGCCGGGAAAATGCTCGAGCTGGTCGTTCAACTCGACCGAGCACACACCGAACTCGTCGTGGTGCAGGACTACACGTTCCCCAAAATCACGGCAGCGCAATGTGAGAAGATCGTCAAGCTGTGCGAACGGTTGGGCAAGTGGGATCAGGCGGCCGGCTGGAGGATCGTCCTCCAGAACCTGAAAAAAATGGCGCGAGACCCGATTCTCGAGCCGCCGCTGGGACTGAGTCTTCGTTCTGGTGTTGAGAAGTTGCAGACGAGACCGGCACAATGAGTGTGAACAAGTCCTTTCGAACTGCACTGTTCACCATTTTGGTCCTGTCGGTGGTTGCCGTCGCGGCCGTGTCCACCTACCGCCGCACGCTATGGCCATGCACCGGCGCGCCACCGGATGACGCGTCACACGCTTTGCACCGCAACGTGATGTTGCCGGCGGTCTCACACGCCGGTGACATGCGCCGCCGCCAAACGGCGACGGAGTCTCCTATTCGCTTCGCACACGTGACCGAACGGTCGGGGATCGACTTTGAATACTACGGAAGTCCAAGTCCCCAGCTTTACATGACCGAGCAAAACGGCGGGGGTGTGGCGCTGTTGGACTACAACGGTGACGGCCGTCTTGATCTATTTTTTGTCAACGGGTCGCACTTCGAGCGTCCCGCCGAAAAAGTCGGCGCATCCAATCGGCTCTATCGCGCCCTTGGCGCATTGGAGTACGAAGACGTGACGGAATCGGCCGGTCTGGCGGCATTCGGTTTCGGTATGGGTTGTGCCGCCGCCGACTACGATAATGACGGCTTCACGGATTTGTTCGTGACCTACTACGGGCCCAATCGCCTTTGGCACAACAACGGCGACGGTACGTTTGAAGAGGTGACGGTGCAGGCGGGATTGGGAGACGAACAGTGGGGCGCCAGTGCGGCGTTCGCCGATTTGGACGGAGACGGCAACCTCGAACTTTACGTCACCAATTACTTGGAATGCCCCCAACGCCCGCCATTGCAGTCGTCCTGTAGCCCCTGGACGCAGCCCGGTCAGGCAGATCGTCTCTACCGCAACCAAGGGGACGGTCGGTTCGAAAACGCGGGATCCCAGGCCGGCATCGAAATCTCCGCCGACGGCAAAGGATTGGCCGTCGAAATCGTCGATCTCGACCAAGATCAGCGTTTGGACATCTACGTCGCCAACGACACGACCCGCAATTTTCTGTTTCGCAATCTGGGCGGTTTGCACTTTGAAGAGGAGGGCGTCGTCCAGGGGGTCGCGGTCAGCGAGGACGGGCACGCCGGCAGCAGTATGGGGATCGCCTGCGGCGACTACAATGGTGATGGACGCTTTGATTTGTGTGTGACCAACTTTCGCGGCCAAGTCAACGACGTTTTTTCCAACGAGGGCGAGCAAGGCTTTCTGCCAACCAACTCGGAACTGAGAGTCAACGCCGTCTCCCGTCCAGCACTGGGATTCGGAATTGTTCTTGCGGATTTCGACCTCGACGGCTGGCCCGATTTGTATGTTGCCAACGGTCACATCTGGGACTCGACTTCCCTAGGCGAACAATACGAATACGAAATGTTTCCTCACCTGTTGCGGAACAAAGGCGGGAAGCGTTTCGTTGACGTCTCCCAAGCAGCCGGCGATTACTTCCAAAAGCGCTGGCTGGGGCGAGCGACGGCCTTTGGCGACCTCGATAACGACGGCGATACGGACCTGGTTGTCAGCCAACTGATGAAACCGCCGGCATTGCTGCGCAACGACAGCCGGCGGGCCGGCAAAAGCCTGCAAATCAAGTTGATCGGCATCCGCTCATCCCGACAACCACTGGGAGCGCGCGTCGAGGCGGTCGTCTCCGGGAGAACCGTGGCAACTCACGTTCCGGCCGGCGGCAGCTTTCAGGCCAGCAACGACGACCGTGTGTTGATTGCTACCGGCGATTCGCAAAGCGTTTCCAGCGTGCGCGTTTGGTGGCCCGGAGGAGCCGTGGAAACCTGGCGGAATTTGCCGGCCGGCGGCACAGTTCGACTGGTCGAAGGCGCCGGCGAAGCAGTGAGATGACGGCAGACAGAAGAAAGCGCCTTTCTCAGGAGGCCGAGAAAGGCGCTTCGGTGTGAAGAGTGTTTTATTCGGCTGCCAATCTATTTGTCTCGTTTGCGATTGTCTCGTTTGCGACGCCCCTCCGGACGCTGTCCGCCGGGACGACCACCGCGCCGGCCGGCGAATCCCTTCTTGAATTCGTCGAGGTCGACGGCGCCGTCGCTGTTCGCATCGAACTTCGAGAAGTGCTGTTTGAGTCTCTCGGGCGCTTCGTCTTGGGAGATTTTGCCGTCGTTGTTCTTGTCGGCCTGCTTGAAGAACCGCTCAGCGAACTCGCCGCGGCCGGCGCCTTCGGGACGCTGGCCGGGCCGCCCGCGGCCGAACTGAGGCCCGCCGGGGCGGGGTCCGAACAGCTCACGCGGATCGAGCTTGCCGTCTTTGTTTTTGTCCAACTCATCGAACTTCTCGACAGCTTTTGTGACTTCATCCTTGCTGAGCGCTCCGTCTTTGTCGGCGTCGAGCTTCTGGAAGAACAACGGCAGATGAAACCCGCCATGTCCCCCTTGCGGGCCGCCGCGTCGCTCACCAGGCCGGCCGTGCGGACCGCCGCGCTGGGCGATGAGCTTGCCGAACTCTTCCTTGCTGATCGAACCATCCTGCCCTTTGCCCGCCTGCTGAAGTAGCGCATCCATCCGCGGTTTGAACCGCTCGGGCACCTCGTCTTTGGTGATCTTGCCGTCGCCGTTCGCATCCAGACGCTTGAAGAATTGCTCGGCGCGTTTCGCTGGAACTTTGCCCCGTCGGGCGTCTCGCTCACCGGGTTTCGGCTTCGATTCCTGCGCCGCGACGGGCATGCTGAAGACAGCCAACGCGCCGCAAACGGCGATCCACGCATACAGAGAGTGTTTCATCGTTCTTTTCCTAAACAAGTCATCGATTGAAGTGTGCCGTGCCGCCCGACACCCGAGTTTCCCTTCACACAAGAATAAACACCAGCCTCTTCGCAGAGTTTCGGTGAAAATTGCCGACATGGGGAAACAATCGCTTGAACCACGCTCGCCACGCCCATCCCTGCAGTCTGGGCGTGCCACACTTCCAAAATCGGGTTTTGAAACGGCTTCGCGCCCTGGTGGGGATTGATTCGGTTGTAGGGATTCTGCCGGTTTGTGCGATCGAGAATCGGCTGCATTTGCGCAGACGCCTGAGAAAACCTCAGCCCGGCGCCTCACCATTCACGAGAAAGAAACAGGCTTCACTCACAATGGAGGGGATCATGCGTTGCCGGTTCCGATTCGCTGCCTTGCTTGCCGTCATCGTCTGCTTTGCCGGAACGTTGGACGCCGGTCTTTGGGACCGAGACGGTGGAATTTGGCACCGGCACCATCGCGAACACTACGTGCAGTGTGACAAAGAAAGTCGGCTGTGTGCCTGCCGTCGGTTCTGCCCGCGCGGCAACTGCGGCTTCGAAGAGACGGGGTGCTCTCGCGTCGACTATGGCAGAGATCTCGTGCAAGACAAACAGGTCGGCAGGGTCCCTGTTCGCGCCGACTACTCTCCCAGGTACCGCCCACGTTGCCGTGATTTCTGGCTGAGAGACCTGGCGCCCTGCGCACATTGTCGGTAGAAGCAGTTTCAAAACCCTTGCAACCTGTTGAAAATCCTGATACGAGCCGCGAGCGTGAGCGGCGGGGTGGCGGGGCCTAAGAGAGCGGCGGGGTGGCGGGGCCTAAGAGAGCGAAGCGAACGGCGGGGTGGCGGGGCCTAAGAGAGCGAAGCGAACGTGGCCCCGGAGCATGCAC
>CAZGYE010000089.1:0-17586 GCA_964530165.1 uncultured Planctomycetaceae bacterium | reverse complement strand
GACTGCGACGCAAACTAACCTACGCCCGGCAGCAGGGCGAGGAGATCGCCCGGGAGGTCAATCGCCTGCTCAAAGAGAAGCTCAAGCCGGTCGAAGGCAAATTGACGACTCGTCTGGAGCGAATTTCACTGCCGTTCGACACGCTGCCGACCCGTGAGGAGTGGACCCTGCGCGCCGCGAGCAAACATCGGGCGACCGCTTACCACGCCAAAGTTCAGCTCGGGCGGCTCGACCAAGGCAAAAAGCTTGCCGAAGAGCTTGAGTATCCGGTCGGGGTCTGGCATTTCGGCGATTCGCTGGCGATGGTCTTTCTGGCCGGTGAAGTGGTCGTGGACTACTCGTTACGGCTGAAGACGGAGCTCGACGGTGCACGGTTGTGGGTGAACGCTTACTCGAACGACGTTCCGTGTTACATCGCATCGAAGCGCGTCCTGTCAGAGGGAGGCTACGAGGCGGTCTCGTCGATGATCTACTACGATCGTCCCACCCGCTTCGCGCCCGAAGTTGAGGACCGTGTCGTCGAGACGGTCAAGAAGCTGGTGCCGAATGCGTTCCATGCGAAACCCGATGCTCGGGGAGCTGACAAAGGTGTTCCGGGAGTTGACAAAGCAGAATTTCCGCCGCCGAGATCGGCTGAAGCGTCGCTGTCGGCGATTCGGGTCCCGGCGGGACTGAAGGTGGAACTGGTCGCCGCCGAACCGTTGGTCATCGATCCGGTTGCCATTGATTTCGGGCCGGACGGCACGCTGTGGGTCGTGGAAATGCACGACTATCCGGAAGGTCTGGCAGGGGATTACAAGCCCGGCGGACGCGTGAAGTTTCTAACCGACAGCGACGGCGACGGGAAATACGACCGGGCCAGTTTGTTCCTCACGGACATTCCGTTTCCGACCGGCATCATGGCCTGGCGTGACGGGGCGCTGGTCTGCGCTGCGCCGGACATTTTCTACGCCGAAGACACCAACGGCGACGGCAAGGCGGATCGTCGGCAGGTCCTGTTGACTGGTTTTGACACGAGCAACTACCAGGCCCGTGTGAACAGCCTCAGTTACGCGTTGGACAACTGGATTTACGGCGCCAACGGACTTCTGGGCGGCACCATCACCAGCCCGCTGGATCCGACGTTGAAGGTGAATCTGGGCGCCCGCGATTTTCGCATCCACCCGGAGGACTGGAAGTTCGATCTGGTTGCCGGGCGGACTCAATACGGCCGCGTGCGTGACGATTGGGGGAACTGGTTCGGGAACACCAACAGCGTACTGTTGAGCCATTACCCGATGCCGGATCGTTACGTCCGCAGAAACCCACACATTCCCGGCCCCAGCTCGAGGGTCTTCGTCCCGGAGGGAGGCGCCGAAGCCAGCCGCCTGTACCCCATCAGCCGAACGCTCAAACGGTTCAACAGCCCGCAGAGCGCCAACCGGGTGACCTCGGCGTGCAGCCCGCTGATTTATCGCGACGAGCTGCTCGGCCCGGAATACTATGGGAACGCGTTCGTCTGCGAGCCGGTGCACAACGTCGTCTGCCGGCGGATTCTGGAGAGCCGCGGCGTGACCTTTACCGGTAAGCGGGCGCCGAGCGAACAGCGGTCAGAGTTCTTGGCTTCACGGGACAATTGGTTCCGCCCGGTCGACTTGAAAACCGGCCCGGACGGCGCCTTGTGGGTGGTGGACATGTACCGGTTCGTCATCGAGCATCCCCGGTGGATCACCTCGGATCGGTTGGCCCAGTTGGATGTGCGGGCCGGTGACGACAGGGGCCGCATCTATCGCGTCTTGCCGCGGGACAAACCGCCCCGCACGGTCGCCCGCTTGGACAATCTGGACACGGCCGGTCTGGTCGCCGCCCTGGATCATCCGAACGGCTGGCAGCGGGACATGGCTCAGCGACTGCTCGTCCGGCGACAGGACAAAGATGCGATTCCGTTGTTGGAGAAACTCGCCGCCGAGAGCAAACGGCCGACAACCCGCATGCAGGCCCTCTGCACGCTGGAGGGCCTGAAAGCACTCGAGCCGGATGTCTTGAAAGCGGCGCTTCACGATCCGCACGCGGGTGTCCGCCGGCACGCGGTCCGTTTGTGCGAGCCGTTGCTCGCCGGCGCGCCGGAGTGGGGAGCAGAGATCATTACGCTCATCGACGACGCCGACGCACAGGTTCGGTTTCAACTGGCGTGCACGCTGGGCGAGTGGGACGATCCGCAATCGGGCAAGGCGCTCGGTCAGCTCGCCCTTTCCAACCGCGGCGACGCCACCATCACGGCAGCCGTCGTGAGTTCCCTGACCAAGGACAATCTCGGCCCGGCGGCTGCAGTTGTCTTGGGCAGCGAGTCGACCCGGCAACTGCCGACGGATCTGTGTGAAAAGCTGGCAACGCTTGCCGGTGCGTTCGGCAACCACGACGTCCTTGTTCAGGTGTTTGACAGAGCGGTCGCCCCCGTGAAAGGGACGTACGCAGCCGGTCAGATTGCCGTCGTCGCAGCCATACTGGACAGTCTGCAAAGGCAACGCATCTCTTTGAAAAAATTAGCCGAGACCCTTGGAAGCCGCGGCGTTGAAACGCGCAAGCGTCTCGACACTCTGTTTCAGTTTGCCCGAAAGACGTCCGTCGACCCGAAGGCCGCCGTCGCCGTCCGGTTGGCCGCGCTCAATTTATTGGGACGCGACCCCGACCGGCTGGCTGAAGACATCGCCGTGCTGGGCGATCTGCTTGTGCCGCAATCGCCGTTGACGGTCCAGACAGCCGCGGTCGCCAGCTTGGGTAAAGTGAACGACAAACACGTCGCCGCGCTGCTGCTGGATGGATGGCGTGGATTGGGGCCGGCGATCCGGTCGAAAGTCCTCGACGTGCTGATGAGCCGGGATGAGTGGACCGGGATGCTCTTGGATCGCGTCGAGGAGAAAGAGATTCCGCCGAGTGAATTCGACGCGGCCCGTCGGGTACGGCTTGCCGGGCATCGGAACAAATCGATCGCAAGCCGAGCCGCCAAGCTGCTGGCCGTCTCCGTCAATTCCGATCGGTTGAAGGTCGTGAAGGAGTACGAATCGGCTCTGAGGGTGGCGGGCGATCGTGAGCGGGGACGGAAAGTTTTCGACGCGAAGTGTTCGGTCTGTCATCTTCTGAACGGAAAAGGCCATGCCGTCGGACCCGATCTGGTGGCCTTGACCGACAAGTCGCCCCAAGCGTTGCTGATCGCGACGCTCGATCCCAACCAGGCCGTCCTACCCAAGTTCATGACGTATACGGCCCTGACGGTGCGCGGCATCACACATTCGGGCATCCTGGCCGCGGAAACCGGCAGCAGCATTACCCTCAAAGAGCAAGAAGGAAAAGAAACCGTCATTCTCCGCGACGATCTGGAAGAGCTGGTCAGCAACGGCAAATCACTGATGCCCGAAGGGTTCGAGAAGGACCTCAGCCGGCAGGACCTGGCCGACGTGATGGCCTACATTGCGGCCACCGGTCCGGAGCTGCGGAAGTTTCCCGGCAACGAGCCTGCGCTGGTCAAGGCGTCGGCGGACGGCACGCTGAGACTGTTGGCCACGACGTGCGAGATCTACGGCCAATCGCTGATTTTCGAATCGCCGCACCGTAATCTCGGACACTGGCACAGCACCGAGGACCGAGCCGTGTGGACGGTTGACGTCTCTCGGACGGGGACCTACGTGGTCGCCATCCAGTATGCCTGCCAGAACGACTCGGCAGGAAACACCCTGTTGCTGGAAGCGGCCGACGATCGCCTGACGGCCAAGGTGGGAGGCACCGGAGCGACCTGGGAGACCTATTTCTACGTCGGAAAGGGACGGATTCGATTGAAAGCAGGCCGGCAGGCAATCACGCTGCGGGCGGCGGCTCCACTTCGCGGCGCTTTGGCCGACGTCCGCGAAGTCAAACTGGTCCTGACCGAATAGCCTGTCTTTCTTTTCGCAGTATTGTGAGATACTTCACAGAGAAGCCGTTCTGAGTTCGCGATGCTTGTTTGACTCAGCAGCAGTGGATGAGAACGTGGGTAAGTTCCGGGTGAGGCGAGTTTGAGGAAAACTATCGGGACGCGTGACAAACCCTTCTCTTCGCGTTAGAGTAGTGGGGTTCAAACAACATGATGTCGGTGTGCTGTTCGTCACACAGCAGTTGACGCGCGCCGGTTGTTCGACATGTTTCTAGCACACGAAAAGGAGACCACGATGAAGCTGAAAGCACTGTTTGCACTCACGGCGACGGCACTTTTGCTCTCTGCGCCGTTGCTCGCCGACAAGAAAGAGGACGACAACCTGAAGGGCATCAAGTGTATGGTGTCGGGCAAAGCAGTCACGAAATGCTCGGTTGCTTACAAAGGCGGCAAGGTTTACTTCTGCTGCGGCAAGTGCGCGAAGGCCTTCAAGGCGGACCTCAAGAAAGATGCCAAAGACAGAAAGTTCACCGCCAAGGCCAATCAGCAGCTCTACGCCACCAAACAGGCCAAGCTGGAAAAGTGCGTCTTCACCTGCAAGAAGCTCAATCCTGCGACCATCACCGACATTGGCGGAACCAAAGTCTGTTTCTGTTGCCCGAAGTGCAAGAAGAAGGCCGAGGGCGCCGATGATCCCGTCGAAGCGGTCTTCAACGACAAGCAGTTCAAGAACGGCTTCAAAGTCATCGCCAAGAAAAAGACGAAGTAGTAGTAGGACCGGGCCGACTGACTCGGCCTCTGATTCTCTTCGAATCGCGAAAGCCAAAGGGGTGCTCCGTGTGGGGGCGCCCCTTTTTGCTTTGCCGCCCTACCGGACAATCAAGCTGTCGCTCTCGATGGTCTCTTGACGAGTGATCTTACGACCGTCGCGGGTGATTTTGTAGAAGGCGCACTGGGGAACTCGGCCCTGCCATTGATGATCGGCAGGCTGGAAAGCCTGCCCCACACTCAGTGGCACTCATTATCTCGAAACTGCGAGGCCACGACGGGTGGCCGGTCCCGGGCCTTCCCGCTGGTCAGACCCGGCCACCCCGCCGCAAATTGAAGGGGCGCGCCGGCAAAGGCGTCCCCTTTGTTGCGGATCTTCAGGAAGTTACACATTCGTCATTAGGAATTCGTCATTCACGTAGCGGATACTCGCCGCATTCCCGCAGCGTCTCGACCATGGCCAGGAAGTTCTCCGGCTTCACCGACGAGTGGATGCTGTTGGAGCTGGACAGGCAATACCCGCCGCCGGGGGCCGCGATCTTGATCGTTTCGCGGGTGACCCGGCGGACTTCGTCGGCCGGAGCTTCCGAGAGCAGCACCCCGCAGTCAATGTTCCCGACAATCGCCACGCGGTCGCCGTAGTGCTCTTTGATATAGCCGATGTCCATCCCGGCGGGCGGCTCGAGCGGATTGATGGCGTCGATGCCGGTCCCGACGATCATGTCCAACAGCGGCATAATGTTCCCGTCGGTGTGCTTGACCACGTAAGCGCCGGCCCTGTGCGCATTGTCGACGGCCCGCTTCAGACCCGGCAGAATGAACTCCTTGAAGTGCTTCGGCGACATCATGGGCCCGTTTTTGTCGGCGTAGTCGTCGCCCAGCACGATGACGTCCACACCGGCCTGAATCATCCGTTCGGCGGCGCGCAGATCGTAGGAGAGCGCAACGTCGATCAGTTCGTGGACGAGCTTCGGATGCTCGATCATGTCCATCAAAAAGTTCTCTTGCCCGCGCAGGTAGCCGGGATTGAAGAAGCCGTCGCGGCCGATGGCGCAGATGGCTTTCTTGCCTTTGTAGCGGGCCACCACTTCGGTCACCTGTTCGAGCACGTCGTCGGCTTCTGGATCGGGCGGCTCGTAGGTCTTGATGTCTTCGGGCGTTTTTATCGGCCCTTCGACGGGGTAAGGGGTGCTTTCCGCCCCGAACGCGCGGATGACGCCCCACTTGTCGCGGAACAGGCCCTTCTCTTCGTCGATGAACTCCACGTTATCCCGCCGCCAACTGCTGCGGTTCATGCCGGCGATGTCCAGCCCGATCCAATCGTTGAACGCGAAGTAATCGCAGCCGGGCAACAGCGCGTCCATCACCCCTTCGTCAATGACGCATTCGAAAAACGGCACCCGATCCGGCTGCTTGTGTTCCAGGGCTGTGATGACCCGCTCGCGTGAGTTCATTTGTTTGTCTCCGGCCGTGAGGCGTCCGTCTCGGCGAGCCAGTTTGATTTGCGGCTGATCTTGCCATGGGCATCGAGCCAGCGGAGCAAAAAGGCCTCGGCAATCAAGAAGGCGGTCATCTGTTCGCGGGGAGGAAACCGGGTGAACTCGTTTTTGCCGTACAGTCGGCCGTCCGCGTGCCGGGACTGCTTCTCCAAAATTCTTTCGGCCCTCAGCCGCATCCAATACTCGGCCGGGCGAGGCAGCCTGCGGCCCCAGCCGAGCACGTGAGCATACACGTCCATCAGATAATAGATGGGCACGCGGCCCGTGTACCAGTCTGTGCCGCTGGGATAGTAGACCTCGGCTCGGCCCGGAACGTAAATGGTCCCGCCCGGTTTCTTGTTCGGCGGCGACGGCCAGTTCTTGGTGGCCAGCGTGCGGTAGACCAAGTCAGCGCGAAAGTCGGCCGTCTCGGAGACCGGCCGCCCCGCGAGCGACTGGACCGGAAACGCCCACAGGTTCAACGAGACGCAGCACATGTAGTCGGGATGCACAATGCCGTGGTTGATGACGACGCCGTCCTCCCGCACGTTGTATCCGTCCAGCCAGTCCTTGACCGGCTTGCCGTCCAGGACGGTTTCGTTTTGCAGGTCCTTCTGGAGTGCATACGCGGAAACCATCAGCTCGCTGCACACCGTTTTCCACTTCAGGGCGTTCGGATGTTCCGGCAGCATGGCGCAGGCGACGTTCAGCACCATGGAGTTCCAGGCGTTCTCCTCGGCCTTTGTATCGCCGCCCCGTCCGTTCCAGTACGGGACGCGGTAATCGGGATCCAGAAAGCGGTTCGCCTCGAATTCGACAATGGCAGCGATCCTGCCCTTCGTCTGGGCATCGAGGTTGTCCCAGAGCATCCAGCCGGCGTGACCGAGCGTGGCCGCCCACAGGGCCGATTGCCAGGGATACTTCCAACTGGCGTGGTTGTGGGCGACAGCCGCCGCCTTCAACAGTCTGACGGTTCGGGCCAGAGCTTCCTGCTTCGAAACGCCGACGGCCCGCTCGTCGAAGATTCCGGTTTTCAACACCACAGCCATCGCGTACGCCACCGAGCAAGCCGGGCGAATGACGTCGTGGTTCTGCCGGCCGGTTAGCTTGCGCCAGTTCTGCTCGATGTTTTCCGCGGCCTCCGGTATCCAAGCCACGTTATGACGGGCGCTGTTGAGCAGCATCTGCCGGCAACGGCGGGTGTCGTCCCCTTCTCGCGGGCGCCCTGCGAAGCGCTTCCAGTCGATGGGAACCACCTGACTGACGAGAATCTGCGAGTCATCGGCGCGGACCGCCCGGCAGATCATGGTGACGTCTCCAACGGTCGCGTGCATCAGCAGCACAACCGCCGGAAGGATCATTCTGTTCATCTGCATGTCATGCTTACCGTTGCTGGGTCAGCTCGTCCGGATTCAGCTCGCACACGACGCGAAACCCGACGTTGTACACCCGCTGGTAGGGCTGGTAGCTGAGCCGGAAGCTCGACGTACATCGCTGGGGTCGGTCGCGCCAGGAACCTCCGCGGACGACCTTTCGGCCGGGCTGGGCGGCATCGTTGCGGCCGTCGGCCGGATGATAGGGATACGGTTTGTAGCCGGTTCGAGTCCACTCGCTGACGTTGCCGTGCATATCGAACAGTCCCCACGCGTTCGCCTGAAACGTGCCGGGACTGACCGAAAGCAGGGCCCCGTCGTTGAACCGGGCGTCTTTGGGAATCCAGTCGTCGTACTTGGGCGGATTCTTCAGCGGCGTGTCGACCGTGTAGGGATTGCTGGCGAACTGGGTCAGCTTGGCGTCGGCCAGGTTGGCGAACTTGGAGAAATCCGCGTCCAGCTCGCCGTAAGACGTCGACGTGGCGGTGCCCGCCCGGCACGCATATTCCCATTGGGCCTCGCTCGGCAGCGAGAATTTCCGGCCGGTCCGCTTCGACAGCCATCGGCAGAAAGCGGCCGCTTCCGTCCACGAAACCCGCACCACCGGCTGCGACGGCCGATTGACCGGATAGCCGTGGATGCCGAACTGGTACGTGTTCTTCGATTCCACGCGGCTGTCGTGGGTGTGATCGAACCGGTTGAACTGCTGGTTGGTCACTTCGGTGGCGGCCATCCAGAAGGGCCTGTCGATCCGCACCCGCGAGAGGGGCCGCTCGTCAACGTCGCCGGTGCGGCTGCCCATCACGAACTCACCGGCGGGGATGAGGACCAGCTTCGTCGTGACGCCATCACCCAAATCGATCGTCTGCCCGACGGCAGGTCCGGCGGCCTGTTGACGCAGCCGGGCCTCGGCCGCATCGAAGGGCCAATTCGGACAATCGACAACCTGGTCCTTGGCCGCGGGCAGCGGTTCGGGGACCACCGGTTCGACGGCCGCTTTGTCGGTTTTCGGCACGGCTTCGGGATCGTCGTCGACGCCGCCGTATCGCTTGAGCAACTCACGTCGGCGGCCCCGCTGGCGGCCGGGATTGTCCAGCTCTTCGCCCCAGGTGCCGTGGTACGGGCAGTTCAGGTCGATCCAAGTGATAAGCCGGTCCCACGCCTCGGCGTCCAGCTTGACGTTGTGATGCCCCTTCTTGAGAATCTGAACGAGCTGCGTGGTATCGGCGTGATATTCCATGGGTTCGAGCATGTGGTAGTCGCTCTCGATGCCGGGCCGTCGCACGAACCGCTGCAGCTCGGCATAGCCGACCGAGAACTTGCCAGCATGTCCGCCGCCGTTGCCCGGCGTGATGGAACGCCAATCGGTGAGTTTCACGCTTCCCCGCAGGTCGGGAATTTCCGCGCCGTCGGCTTGAGGCTGGCCGTTGTGGCAACCGACGCAATACTTGTCGAGGACCGGTTGCACTTCCCGCGGGAAGCTGAACCCGCGCGTCGGACCGTACCACGGCTCGATCTTCGCCGTCGGTTGGGTCTGGGCCATGGTCTGTCTGGTCACAGGCGCGGCGTTGTGCGATCCGTGGCATCCCTTGCAGGAAACGGCCTCGCCCGGCATGGCGGTCATCCAGCTCCGCATGAGTTGCAGGGCCTTGCCTTCTTCGTCCAGAGGCTGCAGGGAAATGGGCGTGTTAGCCGGTATCTCGAACTTGGCCGAGCCGTCCTCGTGAACGGGCACCGTGCCGATCACCCGTTTGATGTCCCAGGGGCCGTCCATGCCGATCACGCCCAACAGCCCCCCCATACCCTGGTAGGCGAAGTGATACGTAAAGACCCGCAAGCGTTTGACCGTTCCGCGGGGAATGCCCTTGAGCCCTTCACCCGCATAGATGTCTGAGATGTAGACGGTCGCGGTCTTGCTGGCCAGCTTCACCTTGTCGGCGATGATGGGCGGGGTCGGTGTTTTGCGCTTCGGCAGCGGCTCCAACAGGGCGTAGCCGGGCAGCTCTTTGATCAGCGTCATGTTGTCGAACACGTCGACCAGAAAGACGCCCCACAGCGACGTCGGCGTCGGCTTCGACGAGACCAAGAAGTACTTCTCGCTGAGCGGATACGGATGTAGAAACTTGGGCCAGCTATTGATGGTCAACCCGTCGCGGATGATCGGCTCGACCTTCTTGCCGCGGCCGGGGATTCGCTGCACGGCCCCGTCCGCTTCACGGCGGCCGCGGGCCGGGTCGAACAGAATCAATTCGCCCATCCGCGGATTGTCGTGATGGCCGCCGATGACGCCCACAACCTTCGTCGCGTCTCCGGGCACAGGTCGCGCGTAGAAAACGGAATTCGGCCAGTACGAATTGCTCCCGTAGTATGCCGTTTGCTCAGTGCCGTCCGGATTCATGTGGAACAATAGCCGCGTGTTCGAATGCGGCGTGTCGGTGTATTCCCAGCGGGAGTAGAGGACGCGTCCGCCTGGCAGCACGGTGGGACACCAATCGTGCTCTTGATCGAAGCAGAGCTGGCGGATGTTCTTCCCATCGGCGTCCATCACGTACAGGTTGGCCACGTGCGCGTTGCCGTACACACAGGGAACGCCCACAAAGCAAGCGGTGGATGTGAAGATGATCTTCCCGTCGGGTAGGTAGCAGGCGTCGTAGCTGTCGACGTCGGGTTGTTCGCCGGTGAGCTGCTTCACGCCCGAACCGTCGACGCGCACTTCGAACACCTGCCAGCGCTTGTTGTCGCCCGGCATGGAGAACAACATTCTGTCTGCATCGAAATGCAGGTCGACGTCGCCGACGAACCGACCGCCATCGGGCTTGAAGATCGTGGTCAATTTACCGTCGGGACCCACCGGCGAGAGCGATGCGATCTGGTCGTCGTACCCGGTTTGTCTCAAACTCGAATTACTCTGCCAGTTCCGCGGCAGGCCGAGGTTGGGGGATTTCACGCCTCGTTGGACCAGCAGCAGCTCGTCGAAGTCCAGCAAGGGATTCTCCAGCAGCGCCTCTCGCTTCAGAGCGATCAGGGCCTGCTTCGTATCTTTTAACTCATCGGACGGTTTGTCCTGCAGCCGTTTCAACTGAGCTTCCAGCTCGTCCAGCCGTTTCAAATACACGGCGCCGCGGGGATAGCCGTCGCCGAAGGTGTTCGTCAGGTCGCCGATCGCCAGCCGCAGCGCGACGACGTCGACGTTGTCCGGCGTGTATCGCGTGTAGATGGGCGCCGGCGGCGGGCTTTTGAGCGTGCGCGCCTGGGGACGGTACAGCTTCCAGCCCTTGGGGAACGGCGCGGGCGAGTCAAACCGCAGGCTGACGACGTGCGGAAACGCCCCGACGCGCTTCAGTTTCAGCGTGTGTTTGCCTTTCGAGATGCTCAGACGACACGTCTCTTCCCATTTCGCCTTGCTGGTGTTCCAGCTTCCCGTGGCGGAGCGGCAACACCGCCCGACGTTCTTTCCATCCAGGGACAGCTCGACCGGCCGGGCGCCCGCGGCAGCGTAATAGATGCTCAATGCGTACTCGGCGGCCACCGGGAAGTCGACGTCGTACTCGATCACCACCGGGCTTTGACCGCCGAAAGCCACCATCGGCTCGGCATCGGCCCACTGCTTCGTGAACGTCTTGGCGTTGCCGCGATCGAACGCATAAGCGGGAAGTGTGAACGACCCGGCCGGCTCCTTAGCCGGCGCATCCTTAACCGGCGGCTTGCCCCAGGCAGGACCGAGAACTGAAAACGAACTCAAGCCGGCCGCGAGATACAACCCGGCCAACACAATCCTCGACCAACGACTCCTGTCCTGCGTCATTTCAGATTCATTCGTCATGGTCTGTTCTCCTGCTTCGTTTCGGGAAAATTCATTTCGCTGCGTGTCGGGTTAATTCGGCGCGGTTTTGTCTTTCTTGTTTTGTTCTTTTTCCTGTTCGAGCAGCGCCTCGCGATTCCGTGCCAACGTGCCGTACTTGGCGTTGCGCCCGACGTCCACTCCGACGAGTTGGAAGTTGGGCCTATCCGGGCGGGGTTGTTTGGCCAGCATCGAAGCACCGTCGCGGATGATCGCCAGGGCGCGGTTGCGTCGCGGGTCGTTCTCGTTCTTGAACCGTGCGAGGCAGGGGCTGAGCTGCGGGCGATCGAAGCTGATCTGCGCGACGTATCGCTGATCTTTCAGGTTGACGCCCACCAGCTTGCTGAGCTCGGCAAGCGGCCCGTCGGCGAGCGGCGAGCGGCCGTACAAGTTGTTCGGGTAGGCGCTGGCGTAGGAGGGATAATAGGGGGCGTTCACGTCGATCCAGGTGACGATTCGGTCGAAGCTCTCAGCGTCCAGCTTGACACCATAATGATCGCCGGAAATCACCTTGACGAGTTTGCTGGTGTGGCTGCCCCAGGTGTAAGGCGGCAGAATGTCCGCCGGGCCGCCGCCGACGACGTTGATCTGTTTTTTGCGCCACAGCTCGGCATACGAGACGTTGAAAATCAGCCCCGCGTCGCCGGCCAGGTTGAGTTTCTTGCCCGCAGGCTGGCCGTAATCGTGACAGGAGACGCAATGCTTGTCGAACACCGGCTGGACTTCGGCGGTGTAAGAGAAAATACGCTGCGGCCCGCGCCAAGGTTTTAGTGGTCGCGGGGTCCGCCGTATCGCCATCTTGGGCTGGTTGGGCGCGGCCGCGTGGCGGTTGTCGTGACATCCGACGCAGCCGATCGTCTCGCCAGGCCGAATGATCGTTCCGCTGCGCATCGACTGGACCATCATCCCCTTCTCATCCAACAGTTGGAAGAACACGAACCGGTTGGCCGGGATCTCGAAATAGGCTGAGCCGTCCGCCTCCACCTCGACGGTTCCGAGGATCCGTTTGTTGTTGAAGTCGTGCCAGTTCATGCCCGGCGCCTGGGTCCCCGCCCCGTTCCAACTTCTTGGGGACCAGAACCTTTTCTCCGGCGATTCGACCACCCGCAGATATTTTACGGTCCCCCGTTTGACCCGTTCCATGCCGGTGCCGAGATAGACGTCGACCACGTAGAACTTGCCGGTCTTGCGATCGAGATGGACGCGATCGGTCATTGTCGGCGGCGGCTGCCGGGAACCGAGCGGCATCGGGTCGAAGCAGCCGGCCCCTTCGCTGTGCACCAGCAGTTCGTTGCCGAAAACGTCGAGCAGGTACAGGCCCATCTGCTCGCCCCGGCCCGTTTGCCGCGAACACAGAAAATACTTGTCGCTCAATGGATACGGGTCTTCGTACTTGGGCGCGACCCGCTTGAACATGTCGTAGTTGCCCTTCATCACCAGGTCCATCGCGGCGGCGGGCCAGATGCGGACGACCGGTTGTTTGCCGTCCAGACCGACGCGGCGGTCGATGATGGCCAGCGCCCCCCACGGCCTGTCGTGACACGAGCCGAACACCGCGATGACCCGATGGCTGCCCGGAAGAATCCGCGCCTCCAGGACCGCCCCGGGCGATTTCGTGTTGTTTCCCCAGAAGATCGTGTGGTTCGTGCCGTCGGGATTGCAGGTCCACAGTCCTTGGGCGTCGCCGAAATTGCGGTCGACGTATTCCCACCGGTCATAAACGATCCGGCCGTCGGGCAGCAGCGAACTGTGTCCTTCGAACAGAGTGTTCTTGCCGATCTGAAGCAGATTGCTTCCGTCGGCCTCCATGCGAAACAGGTTGCCCATGATGTGCCGATTACACATGCAGTATTTCGGCTCGCGGCTCGAAGTGAACACGATCCGTCCGTCCGGAAGGTACACCGGATCGATGTCCGAGACACCCGAGCCGAACGTCAGTTGCCGTAAGCCGGCACCGTCGGCCTTCATCTCGTAGAGGTGATAGTCGTCGGTGATGTCTTTTCGCATCGCGAAGAGGATGCGTCGGCCGTCCTCGCTCACGTCCGGGTCCCGAGCCACGCCGCGAGGAACGTCCAGCAGGTTCGTGACCACGCCGCCGTGGGCCAGGTCGATGGTCTTGATCGCTCCGGGGCCGCGGAACTTGTGGGTGTTGATTTCTCCGGTCTGGAAGATGGTGGCCGTGTTGTGGTGGTCGGCCGCGTATTGGGAGCGAACGACGAACAAAATGGGCCGGCCGTTGACCAACGGGTTGGCCAGCAGCGCTTGACGCTGCAGGGCGAGGAACTCGCGCTGAACTTGTTGAGCCGCTTTGCCCCGGGCGGTTTGCAGTCGCTGCTCGATCTCGGCGAGTTCGACCAGAAACCGACCGCCCCCCGCGTAGCGATCACCAAAGTTGCTCATCAGGTCTTCGATGGCCGCCCGCAACGTCGCGGGGCTGTTGGTCGCCGGCGCTTGGGGAGCGGCCTCGACGAAACGCCCGGCTGACAAGATCAACAACAATCCGCCTGTGGCGGCAACAATCCGTCCTGTGGCGGCAACAATCCGTCCTGTGGCGGCAAACCGAAAAGCCCGTACAACGGCGGCAGAAGTCATCATGTCCGGTCTCCGTTTTTCAGAGCCGCGACCGTCAGGGAGCGATCGTTTCTCCGAGAACGCTCACTCCGCTCGCTCACGGCAAGCGGCTCGTACCAGGTTTCTTGACAGGCTGTCAGGAATATCAGTCAGTTTATCCGGTTTTCATCGCGACGTCGAGAGTGCCTCAATCACATGATCGTGCTGGCTTCGCGTGAGATTCCGTGCTTCTTCGTGCCATCTTCTCGACTGTCACCCAGTTCGATGTGCGTCCAATCCGCTGGTACGATTGCTGGATGGAGTTTTTGGGAAGGACACGTGAATAATCCGGGCTCAACGCGGCACGAGCGCTTTGGAGTCGGTCTTCTGGTGCCGGTGGTGGTCTCGTCGCGGCCGCAGCCGTTTCAATCCAGCCGGCTTGCAACGGCCTGCCAGGCCAGCAGGGCGTCGCGGGTCGCCCGCACGTCGTGGAGCCGGATGATGTCGGTCGACTGCATGGCCAGTGCGACGGCGATGCCCAGCGTGGCGTCGGCGCGCTCGTCGACAGGTCGTCCGAGCAGCTTGCTCAGGAATCGCTTCCGGGAATGTCCGATCAAGACTGGCCGGCCGAGCGCTCGAAACCGCCTGACGTTCGACAGGATTTCAAGATTGTGTTGGGCCGTCTTGCCGAAGCCGATTCCCGGATCGACGACCACACGTTCCGGTGGGATTCCCTGTTTTTGGAGCGTGTCGAGGCGCTCGGCCAGAAACGCACACACTTCAGCGACGACGTCGTCGTAGTGCGGATTGTCCTGCATGGTTCGCGGCGTGCCCTGCCTGTGCATGCAGACGACGCCGGCACCGGTTTCTCGGCAAATGTCGGGCATGTCGACGTCCGCCGTCAGTGCGGAGACGTCGTTGACGATGACGGCGCCGGCAGCCAGCGCTCGGCGAGCGACTTCCGCTTTTGTCGTGTCGATGGAGATGGGAACCGCGGTCTCTTGTGCCAGCCGCTCGATCACGGGCATCACGCGTCGCAGCTCTTCGCCGGGAGTGACCGGATCGGCCCCCGGCCGGGTCGACTCGCCACCGACGTCGAGCAGATCGGCTCCGTCCGCGACGAGGTCCAGAGCGTGCCGCACGGCCGCATCGCGATCGAGAAAACGCCCCCCGTCAGAAAAGCTGTCGGGCGTGACGTTCACAATGCCCATGAGCAACGGAAAACCTCCCAACTCGAAATCGAGCGAGCGGAATTCCCATTTTCGAGTCGACTCGTTCGAGCCGGGTGCGCCGGTGCTGGGCGACTGGTCGTTCCTGTGCTGACTGTGAGACATATTTAGAACTGTTGATGTTTGTTAGGGCGACACAGATATTTTTTCGGCGAAATCTTTTCCGTTTTCGTTTGACAAAACAACGTCGTTTGATATGGTAAAGTCCGTAATCGGTACAAGCGGTAGAGTTTCACCATCTTGAGGAGGACACCAATGAGTCGCAAGTTGTTTGGATTGGTTGTTTTGGGGGCCGCCGGCCTGATGCTAGCCGGCAGCGGAACAGCGCAAGCCGGTTGGCTGTTCGGTGGTCATCACGGTAGCTGTGGCTGCAGCAGGCCCCACAGAGTGAGTTGCCACAGGCCGAAAATCACTTGTCATCGACCGGCACCGGTGTGCTGTCGGCCGGCACCCACATGCTGCAAGCCGGCACCGACGTGCTGTACGCCTCGCCCCAGTTGTGCGGGCGCCGCCGCGCCGAAGGCGGTCGAGGAAGCACCTGCTGCTCCTCCGGCGGAAAAAGCAGCACCTGCGCCACCTGCGCCGAAGAAAAAAGCTCCGGCACCGGCGCCCAAGAAGAAAGCGTAACAACGATTTGTTGCATCCAGGGTTTCCGTTCGCGAGGTCTTGGGCTGCAATGACACAACAGAGCAACGGGGTCGTTCCGTCAGGGAACGGCCCCGTTTTTAGTTTGTCAAGCATGTGGGGCCGCTTCACTCGATGATCCCCAACAGACGCGCTAGGAAGCTGGGAATCAGCAGATAATCGCCGCCGGTTGCGAAATACAAGACAAAGTTGGCGGCCACGTACAAAAGAATCACGACAGCAACTCCTGCGGCGATCTTTTTTTGCCGTTCCTTCTTCGGGTCGACGATGGGTTCTCCGGCTTCGTCGACTTCCTTCGGCTTGTAGACGATCTGTTTGGCCTCTCCGATCAGGTCGAGGTGGCGTTTGAAGTACCAGGCGAATTGTCCGTTCGACCGCATGTTGAACACCGACGAAAAACCAAAGAACACGCAGACAAACAGCCAGATGACGCCCGGAACGATCAACGGTCTGGCATTGAGTTCTTTCTTCTCGACACCGCGAAACTTCGCCAGCGGATCGTCGACGGGGACTTCTTTTCCTTCCGCATTTTTTTGGGGCTTGGGCGGTTCCGTGCCGGCTGCCATTGCAACGGTGCCATTGAAGCGGAGCGTATCGACGAAACCCGCCAGATCGTTGCCATACACGGCCGCGATGACGACGATTCCAGCGATGACCGGGATGTTGGTGACGAGGAAAATCAGGGCCCAATACAGTGACTGTGTGGTGGTCTTGAAGAACACCTGCACCATGACCGGCAACATCCATCCGCGATAGGTGACCGGCATCGACATGTGCGCCATGACGATCGGAAACGTCGCCAAGGCCGTCAATTCGCCCAGACTGACAATCACGAGTGCAGCAATCAGACCCGCCAACTTGAAAAGCAACCATCCAATCAGACCAAACGGCAGCAGGTAGACGGATTGCCAAACGAAGAACTTGATTCCTAATGCGGCGCACAGAAAGAAGTCGAAGTGGACCCGTTTCAGCTGATCTTTTTTCTCCAGGGCGGCGTCGATGACCGTGGTGTGCAGAAACCAGGTCCAGCCGGGGGCCACCATCAGCGAGACGAATCCACAGAACCCCCAAAACGCTTTCGGCGGACCTCGGTGGCACCACAGCACCATGTAACCGCAACCGCCAGCCAGACTGGTGTAAATCAACCAGTAAAGAACTGTCCGCAACACCAGTTTCTTGTTGCGGCGGATAAACTCCCAAGGGTCTTTCCAGGCGTTTCCGTAAAACTCGTCCGGATCGGGACCCTTTCGGCGGAGTTTCTCTTGTTCTTTGCGGGCCGCTTCGCCGAGTTGGCCGGTGCCAAGATCGATGCCACATTTCGCGCAGACGGTCTCTTCCTCTTTGGCCTCGGCGCCGCATTTGGGGCAGACGCGAACGCTGGTGTCTTCGATGTTCTTGAGACTGAGGTTGGCCAAGAAATCATCGTGGTCGACGGCGGTCGTGGCGGGGGTCTTTTCTTTCTTTTTCGCCTTTGCCGCGGGAACCGCCCCCTTTCCCGCCGGCACGCGTACTTTGCCCTTGCATTGGGGACACTGGATCGCCTTGCCGCGAGCGGCGTCGGGAACGTTGAGCACCTTCTTGCAGCTTGGACAGCGTACTTTCACCGGCATCGAAGCGTTCCAGCCAGCTCGTCAAGTCGGAGGGGAATGGACGGCCCGACCACCACTGTACCATTTTTTTCGCCGTTTTCCTCTCGCAAATCTGGATCGACCGCAATTGTGTGTGCGTCTCGAAAGTAGGTGGGAAATTTGGGAGAATAGCGGTGCGGGCGAGACATCAAAGGAATTCGATGGGTAATCCCAAGGAGGGCAATCAT
>CAZGYE010000088.1:0-17695 GCA_964530165.1 uncultured Planctomycetaceae bacterium | reverse complement strand
GCCCTGGCAGGCAGGAAAGCCTGCCCCACACTGCGTTCAGACGGCTTCGTACCTCCCAAAGGGTGAGAATCGCTGCCAGGAGAAGGACGGGCAGCAGGGCCAGACTGCAAAACATTCCCGCCCAAAGCAGCAGACCCGCCGAGAGGCTCAGCAGTGCTGAACCGCGCCGCCAGCCTTCCAGCCAGGCCCAAAGAAACAGCATTCCCAGACAGGGATACAATGCGTCGGATTTCGGCAAGAAGACGGCCAGCGCAGGGACCAGCGGCCAGAATGTCGTGCACATCCAACTTGTCTGCCGAGAGTAGTCGCGGCGCAACAACCCGTAAAGCGGAACGACTGTCGCCGCCGCGATGAATTGAGTCAGCAGCACCGCCAACCAGAGACCAGCTTGTTCCGGCCGGGAGAGGGGGGCCGGCGTCAAGCGGACGCTTTGTTCAATCGCCGCAAAGGATTTCCGAACCGAGTTGGGCTGCGTCTCCAGCACGAATCGGCTCAAGCCCGTTGACGCTCGGCAAACGGAAACCAGCCCGTGATGCAAAAGAAAAAGTCCGGGCGGATGTGTCCCCACGTGGAGAACGTCTCCCTGAGCCATCCGTTCTTCGTACGTGGCCAGAAACGAGCCGACGTCGTCCATTTCATGGCACGCTTCGAAGAAGTAGCCGGACGCCCCGGGGTCGTACAGAACCCACAGGGGCTTCAGCGTGCGAAATTCTTTCGGAGGAACGCTTTGGACGATCCACAACCATCCGAACGCGGCAACCACCAAACCGGCGAGCCACGCGGCCCTCTCCACGCGGGAACAGACGCCGATCCGATTGCCCCCCATCCACGCCAGACCGATATACACCGCCGCCCCAGCGCAAGCGATGCCGCACCCCCACAGACACTCGACGAGGCGATCGTCGTCGAAGCGAATCCGATTCCACGTCCACTCTCCGGGAATGCCGAGCGGGACGTCCGTCAGCCACAGAAACCCGATTCCTGCAACCGCACCGACCACCAAGCTGAGCCGAACCCGTGAATCCATCATCATCGAGAGCTCAGTCAACCGAGCGGACCTGCAATTCAGCATTCAGCACCTGCTGAATGCGCTTCTGCGAATCGAGCAAGTGGGCCCGTGAATAGTCGTCCAGCGTGAGGTCCTTCTTCCCCAACAGCGCGGAGATCTGCTTGTCCAGGTCCGCCAAGTGCATCCGTGACAGCGTTCGCGCATCTTCCGGCGCGCCGAAACCGTTTAAGACCATGTCAGCCAGGTTCTTTAACGCCATCCGCTGCAGATTTCTCCGGAAGCTGGAGATGTACGGTTTGCGGTTCGTGTACTTGCCCGCTTTGGCCGGCTGCCACTCGGTGAAGATGCTGGCAACCAGCGTGCGGAGATGCTCGGCCAACGTGTAGGCGTCGGCATTGGGGGCGACTTTCAGCTCGCCGTCCTGCAACCGCGCGAGCGTCGTCGAATCCGTCAATTCCCCGAGGATCATCCCTTGCATCATCCCCACGAATTCGTGAATCGGATAGTCGAGCCGGTCGTAGCTTCGCATCCCCCAGTGCGTCCAGCGGGTGGCGGCCAGATGGTTCAACACGTCGTAATCGTATTTCGGTGCGGCAAAGGCCGTCTCGGCGAGCATCTTCATCGCTTCTCGCTGCTTGACGGCCTCGACGATCGTGAACGGCGGACGACCCTTCGGATCGCCCTTGTGATCGCGATGCACGTAGACACCGCCGGGAAACCGCGATGCAAACAACGCCGTGCGCCAGTACTCGCTGAACAGCAAGCCGAACGCCCGCCGCGCCCGCTGATAACCCTCGCCCTCGCCGACCGAGCGTTTGACGACGAACGGCAGCAAATCAGTGGCGATTTTCATCTGCCGGCGGGCGAACCGGACGGGGTCTTTTCCAAGGTCGAAACGGTTCGCCAGCGGATCGGAAGAATTGTACGTGGTGTCCTCGTCGGTGGCGTAGTCGTGTCCCGGTTCGGTGCAGCGTGCGGCAATCTTGGCCAATTCCGTCTTTTCGTTGCTGGAAATCGGCTTGTAACCGTACTCGATCGCCCACTGGTCGTAGGGGCCAACGGTCTGGCTGTAGTAAAGCCCCTGCTTGACGCCTTTGGGAGCGATGTTGACCGGCGAGTAGTCCATTACGCTGGCGATGGTTCCTTCCGCAGCCCCTTTGACCGGATCATCGATCTCCTCCAGGCTCTTCCAGGAGCTTGCCTTGAAGTTGTGCCGTAAACCGAGCGTGTGACCCACTTCGTGCATCACCACTTCCTTGAGGGCCTGATGGATGAACTCCTCGGGAAGTTCGCCTTTGCTGGCGGCCAGACCGCGGCCCATCAACACGGCCGCGGCAAATCCCATCTGATGTTGCATGCCTTTGCAGTACATGCAGTGTTCGCCCTCCTGATGGCTGTGCAGACCTTTGAAGGGATGGGGCAGGTCCTTCTGAAGATTCGGAAAGCCCATCAGGGCCCGCGCGCTCTGGGGGGTGAACGTTTCGTAATCTTCCTTCCAATATCTGAGGAAGCTGGCGTCGAAAATGATATCGGCGTCGAGGATTTGGCCGGTCATCGGATTCACCCGCGACGGACCCATCGCAAAACCGGCTTCGGCCGTGATCCACCGGAAGGTGTTGTAGTGGACGTCCTCCGGGTCCCAGGTGTCGTCCTCTTTCTGCTGCTCGACCTGGATCGCCTTGTAGAATCCCAGCTTCTCGAAAGCCTTGTTCCATTCCTCGATGGCTTCCTGTACGGTCGGCCGCAGATGGACGGGAACCGTCTTCTCCAGCCAGAACTTGATCGGCTCTTTGGGGGGCGACAGTTTGGCTTTCGGGTCTTTCTTCTGCAGATCCCAGCGGTTGATGTACCGTACAAAGTGTTGGTCATCCTCCTTGTCGGAAAAGTCCTTCAAGACCGTCAGGAAATACCCGATGCGATCATCCGCTAGCCGCGGCTTGTAACCGGTCGACGGCAGCAGGCTGATGCTGTAATGCACGTTGACCTGGATGCCGCGCGGGTCCGAAACCGTGTCGAACTCGCGACTGCCGGAGTACACCGCGGCGACCTGCAGCTCGACGTTCTTGGGAAACGCTTTGACTTTCGACCAAGTGGAGCGGTCGGCGGCAAAACGAAAGCCCGACCCGATCTGGCGGCCGATCTGTTCGTCATCGCTCATGAAGATGCGCGTCATGTCGACCAGGTCGCCGCCCTGCTCCGACGTCAGAATCGGCAGGGCATACAGCACACTGTCGCTGTAGGCAAGCTTGACGGCGTCGGCTTCGGGAGTGCCCGATTTGGCCTTGAAACGCACATTGCGCCGCAACACGTGAATCTTCTTGCCGATCTTCTTGAATCTCCAAATTACGTCGTCGCCCCAGGTCATGCCGCCCAGCACCATCCCACTGCTGATGCCCCGCGCAATCGACGAGAGCACAATGTAGTCCTTGCCCAGATGGGTCGACTTCAAATGGACCAGCAGCTTCTGATCGTTGTGGTACATCGTCCACATCCCGTCGACCTTCTTCAGGTCCTTCGTCAAGGCGGCGAACTTCGAGGGGGTCTTGGCCGGGGTCGTCGTGCTGGCCGGCTTCGAAGTCGTCGTCTTCTTCTTCTCGGTGGTCGACTGGGCCTCGACCGGCGACAAGCTGATCGTCCCGGCAAGCATCGCGATCACTAACGTCATGGGCAGCAGTTGGAACATTTTCGTTCTCCAAGCCTGTGGGCCGAAACGTCGGCAAAACCGGCACAGCTTGCCGATGTTTCCGATCTTGAAAGATATCGGTCAGTGTACAGTGCCGGCAAACGGCATGCACGCCCAGTTTGCGTTTTTCAGTGCAGAAGTGCCGGCATCAAGGCCCATCGCCCCGCGTTTGCCAAATATAGGGATTGGACCGTCCTGTCCTACTCGACGTTCAACACCAGACAGGTGATGTTGTCCTTGGAGCCACCCCTCTGTGCAGCGGCGACAATGGCGTCGGCGGCGGATTGCGGATCGGCGTGATCTGAAAGCAGCGTCAACAGCGCGGCGTCTTCAAGCCCATCGGTCACGCCGTCCGAGCAAAGCAGAAAGCGGTCGCCGCTTTGGGGATCGATTTGCTTGGTCTCGGCCCCGCTTCCGCCGTCTTTCGTGCCCAGGTAGCGGTAGAGCACATTCCGATAGCGGTGGTTTTTCGCGTCCTCGTGGGTGATCGTTTCGGCGTCGAGCAGAGCTTGCGTGAGCGAATGGTCGGTCGTGAGCTGCTCCAGCTTCCCGCCGCGCAGCAGATACGCCCGGCTGTCGCCGATGCCACCCACATAGAATTTTTCCGCGACACGCACCAGAAATACGATCGTGGTCCCCATGTTGTGATAGGTCGGATCAACTTCGCCGAGGGCCATGATCTCCAAATTGGCGTAATCGAGGGCTTCATCGATGTTCTTGCGAACCTTCTCTTGCTGATCGTTCTGAAAGTCAAGCACCTGTTTGAGTCGTTGCGGCACCAGTTCCGTAGCGAGTTCGCTGGCTTTTTCACCTGCACACTGTCCGCCCATTCCGTCGGCGACGAGGTAATAGCGGCCGTCGGGATCGACGACGCAACAATCCTCGTTGTTCTCGCGATAGTTTCCAGTAATGCAAAGGAAACCTGTTCGTATTCGTAGCATTCGGTCGCTTCCGACGCTTTCTCAAAGAAACCGGGTTTCCGGCAACGATTCTCGAATCCTCACCGCGGGCATACCATCTGCATCAGATCGTCGACGCCCAATGTCGTCGCGGTAATGAACAACTCGCCAGCCGCGAAACCCGCGCTGGCGCCGAACAGTTTGTTTTGGCTGTCTACCAGTCGAAAAACCCCTTCCTTTCCGGGAGGGAATTGCGTTTGATACGCTCGGATCGCTTCCAATTTTACCGGCAACGTCTCGGAAATATCTACGACAATTTGACTGCCCCCTTGCGGAAGTTCCAACGTCTGAAACCCCAGGGGATACCAAATTTGTTTGCGGATGCCGTGCGCGGGCAGGTTGTCGAACGTTTCGTCCCACTTCGTCAGCCGGGAATAGAACACGGCGGCGTCGGTGATCTGCATCGCCTGCCAATGGTCGGGCGACGCGGCGGGGGTCTTGCCGGCGATGCCCAAGACAATGCTCGGACGGTAGCGCCGAAAGACCTTCGCCATGGCAACGCGGACCTCGAAACTGTCGAACAGCCGCCGGTTGGGAAAATCCAACGTTTCGCGAACGTGCACGCCAAGAATACGGGCCGCCTCCTTCGCTTCGGCCAGCCTCGCAGCAGGATGTGGACTGCCGGGCGTCGGTTCCCCGTCGGTCAGATCCACAATGCCCACCCGGTAACCTTGGCTCACCAGTTTCGCCAGCGTGCCCCCGCAAGCGATCTCCACATCGTCGGGGTGGGCGCCGACGGCAATCACATCCAAGGCTTCGGGCAGTTCGATCGGCATGGTCGTGTCGATTCTCGAAGACGGAAAGGAACTGATTTCACTGTGTCATGCTAACAACTCTCAACGACTCACGAGCTTGTCGGCGGCGCAAATGACGTCGTAGCTTGCCTGGGGCGTCTCGGAGCCGCGCAGATCGTCGAGAAAGCCCGGCGACTGGATCATCCGCCCCAAACGTGCCAGCACCTGGAGATGCGTCCGCGAGTCGCGGCACAGGACCAAAAAGAAAATGTCTGTCAGCGCGCGCTTCGGAGCGCCGAAAGGAATCCCTGAGAGTGTTCGTCCGTAAGAGATGATCGATTCCCCAATCGCATCCGGCAGCGGATTGCGGGGGTGGGGGATGGCAACTCCGTTCTCAAAACCGGTTGGAAGAACGTCCTCGCGCTCGCGGACCGCTTTCAGGACCACGGCCGGCGCCCAGATCTGCCACGTCCGGCCGCCCACCTCCACCAAACTCTCCAACACCGATCGCTTCGTGCGGGCTTGAAGCGGAACCTCAAGCATCTCGGCTCGCAGCAAACTACTCACCGGGACGTCGGCATCCACATCCTCCGACCGCTGAGATTCCTCCACGACAGCCAGCTCCCGGTCGGTGTACTCACGCATCTCGGTCTCGAGCCAGTGCGTGATCTCTACTTGGTGAAATTGCCATTCCCCAGAGACTTTGCGGCCTGGGAGTCGGCCGCGATTGGCGAGCTTTTCGATCTCCCGGCGGTCGCGGCCCAGGTGCCGGGCCAGTTCGTCAAGTGTGTAGCATTCGTGGGACATACCAATCGGGTCCGAAACGGGGGCGAGACTCAGCGCGGACATCAAGCGGAGGAACCGTTCAGCGGAGATAAATTGTACCAACTCTGGAGCGTCGAATCTGCGCTAGGCCGAACTATTCAAACCCAAACCGACGACTTGTCGTCGTGGGGTGTGCCCTCCAACCAATAGATTGCGACAACAAGTTGTCGGTTTGGGTACCACAAGGACAGCCTAGGAATCATTCGGACTCGCGAGCAAAGATCGCATCGAACTGCAAGCGGCAGCGATCCAGCAAATCGACGTAATCGGAATTCCAGAGTTCTTCGGACCAGACTTCGATCTCGAAGTAGCCGCCGTAACCCGCCGAGAGGAAGGCATTCACAATTTCCGGCAGCGGAATCTTTCCCTCGCCCGGAAGAGAGCGATCGTTCTCCGATCGCGTCGGCTCTCGCCAATCGCTCAACTGAACCGTTGCCGTCCGCGGCGCGATCTCGGGAATCCGTTCCAGCAGCCGCGGTTCCTGCCACAGATGGTACACGTCGAACGCCAACTGGACTGGGCTGTCGCTACATCTGTTCAGAATGTCGAACGTCTCGTCCAGCGTGGTCAGAAACGTCCATTCCAGTTCAAACATGGGATGCATCGGCTGCAAGGCCAGGCACAGGTCGTACTCGGCCGCGGTGTCCCCGAGTTCTGAGAGCGCATCAACGAGCAGCCGCTGAGCATGACGTGTCGTGTGTCCGGCTCGCGAACCGCTGACGATCACCAGGCACTGGGCGTTCAAGTCGGCGGCGACACGAATGGCATCGCGGGCGTCGGCGACCGATTCCCGGTACGAATGCCCGTTTGCACCGGTGAACCCACCGGCCCAGGAGACGCTGGAAACCGCCAGGCCCGATTCGTGGATCAAATTGACGCCAAGTTCCTCGCCGAATTCTGCAAGCTTCGCCCGCCAGATGCCAATGCCGCCGATTCCCGCATCCCGGTAGCCGGTGACGTCTTCGAGCAGCGACCACCGATACGTCGTCATCTCATTCATCGACAATTTCGGCAACGCCGGCGTGGGGGCGTGAGCCGTCAAAACGGGCCGTTCGATGCCGGCTGTGCGAAACGTCTGACTCGCGGTGATCTCTCCGGTCACGATAACGCTCTCGGTTTTATGAAGGGAATGATGTGCTTGGCTCGCTCTTTACTGCGCCCAACGAATTGAATTCCCTTTTTACGGCGGCGTGGTCGAGGTGTCAAGCGGCACAACTACTGCACGCGGAATCGTTCGGGTACAATCCATGCGCGAAGCGGTCTGCTCTCAGCCGTCAGCATTCCCTCGCCCACGGAGGTAAAAGCCACGCTTTTGGAAGCGGACTGCTGAGAGCAGACCACTGACTGCTGAGAGCAGACCGCTGACTGCTGAGAGCAGACCGCTGACTGCTCGGTTCGGTACCTTGCGATGTCGGGACATTAATGACCGTCCCTGCTAAGTCACGTTCACCAATCGGCCTGGAAGAGTGCATTCGGCTGGCCTGCCTGATGGAGGCGACCGCCCGGAAACCGGGCAACGTGCATCCGCAAGCGGCGTTCGCCGATCTGTGTTATCGCGATTTCGTCGTCTCGGCCGAGATTGTGCCGCCGATCCTGGCTCGAGCTCCTCAGACGGGTGTCGGGCGGACGATACTCGACGCAGTCACGCGCACGGCCGAGGGGGTCGGACGGAATACGAATCTCGGCATCGTCCTGCTGATCGCGCCGCTGGCAGCGGTGCCACGGGACGTCTTGCTGCTCGATGGAATCACAGAGGTCCTCGATCGGCTGACAACCGAAGACGCGTCGCTGGTGTATCGCGCCGTTCGTGTGGCGATGCCCGGCGGCATGGGCAAGGTGGCGGAACAGGACATCTCCGGCGAACCGACCGCCACGCTCCGCGACGTGATGCGACTGGCAGCCGACCGAGACAGCATCGCCGCGCAATATGCGAGCGGTTTCCGTCTGGTGCTTGAGATCGGCATGCCCCTTCTGGAGCAAAGTCACGACTTTGCCGGTCACTGGGAAGAATCACTGATTGGCCTGCACCTGAAACTGATGGCCGAGTGCCCCGACACGCTGATCGCCCGCAAATGCGGCGTCGACGAGGCCCAGCGATCCGCCTCACTGGCGCGAGCGGTTCTTGATGACGGCTGGCCGGTCACGCAGTCGTCTCGGCGGAAACTCGGCCAACTCGACGGATGGTTGCGAGAGACCGGAAATCGTCGAAATCCCGGAACCACCGCCGATCTGGTCACTGCCAGCCTGTTTGCGGCTCTGCGCGACGGACGACTCGAAGCACCGCCGTTTGATCCCTCAAGTGTCAAAGAGCCAAGTGGCAAGAGCTGAAAAGAATCAGTGAATCTGGTGGACTCGGCCGTTCAAGCTGTTATCATAAGTAATTAGGGAACTGGTTGTGAGATGCGGGCCGTGGTTCGTTTTCCACTCCTTCGGATCACAGGAAGAGGGCTGTGTGATGTTCCGCTGCAAATTCTGTTCGATTGGCGTGGTGCTGCTTGTTTTCGCGGTGTCCGTGGGCGTCGAAGAGGGCTCGGCCTGGGCGCAGTTTGGCGGTGGATTTGGCGGCGGTGGATTTGGCGGCGGCGGCCGGGGTGGATTTGGCGGCGGCGGATTCGGCGGCGGCGGCCGGGGTGGATTTGGCGGCGGTGGATTCGGCGGCGGCCAGGGCGGCGGTGGATTTGGCGGCGGCGGCCAGGGCGGCGGCGGATTGGGCGGCGGCAACATAGCTGGTGGAATTATGATCGACGCCGAGGGTGTCGTCACGCCGGTGTTCATGAAGGAGAAGTCGGCCAAGCTCGCCAAGATGCGGATGGAAGCGATCGCCAACGAGTTTCTCGCCGCTGATCTAAACAAGTTTAACCCGCTGCGGAAGGTTTCGCTGGTCCGCCTGGAACAGGAGTGCCTGCAGTACGAGCGTCAGAACAAGCACGTCCCGCCGGACGTGCATTTCCTGGCTGGCTTGCAGAGGATCGATTACATTTTCGTGTATCCGGAGACGAACGACTTGGTCATTGCGGGACCAGCGGAGGGGTTTGCCGCGGATGTGGTCGGCCGGGTCGTCGGCCTGACGACCGGGCGGCCGCCGCTGCGGATCGACGATTTGGTCATCGTGCTGCAATCGCTCGAACGGGGCGGCACGTTGGGCTGCTCGATCGATCCGGTGCAGGAGCGTTTGGCCGAACTGAACCGCTACGTTGCCCACAACAGCGGTGTGACGACACCAGCGATTGCCAAGGCCCGGTTCGGGAGAATGGCCGAGATTCTGGGGATGCAGGACGTGCGGATTTGGGGGGTGCCGCCCGAATCGCATTTTGCGCAGACGCTGGTGGAAGCCGATCTGCGGATGAAACGCATTTCCATCGGGCTGCAGGTGCCCAAAATCCGCGGGTTGACGAGCCATCTGGCGATGCTGAAGCCGGGCGGCAACAGTATGCAGCGCTGGTGGTTCACGCCGCTGTACGATGCCTTTCAGAAGAGTGAAGACGGCGACGCCTTTCAACTGGCCGGTCAGCGGGCCCAGTTGATCGCGCAGGAGGAACTCATCAGCAAAACCGGCCAAGTGAGCGATGCGCCGTTGACTCGCGTCAGCACGCGCCGGTTCGCGAAGCTGTTCACCAAGAAGTTCCCCGAATTGAGCGAAAAGGTCCCGGTGTTTGCGGAGCTGCAGAGCCTGATGGACCTGGCGATCGTGGCGGCGTTGTTCAAGAAGGAACAGCTCCCCGATCAGGTCGGCTGGGAGATGTCGCTGTTTCTCGACCGGGAGCGGGCCAAAATGGTCGCGCGACGGATACCCAAGCAGGTCTCCAGCACGTTCAACTACAAGACGGCGCGTCGCGGTATGATTCTGGGCGTGGTCGGTGGTGGGGTGACCGTCAACCCCATGCAAGTGGTCCGCAAGATCGAATTCAAAACCGACGAAGCGAAACGCCTGGGCGGCATTCGCTCCGCTGCCGCGGGGAAACAGGTTCCCGAGAAACATCCTTGGTGGTGGGATTGATCGATCTTGCTTCAGCAATCGGCGAACTGCCGGTCGCCCCAGAGGATCACGTTCAGCAGCGGCCACAGCCACATGCCGGCCTGTGAGAGATCCTCGGCCAACTCCTTCAGGGCCCGCGGTTGAAAGACCGCACGGCCGAACTCGCTGTTGCGCAGCGTGTCGCGGACCCAACCGGCCCAGTCATCCGACAGCCATCGCCCGACCGGGGTGGGAAAGCTCGCCTTCTTTCGGCAGGCCAGAGAGGCGGGCATCAACCCGGCCGCGACCGTTCGTAGTATGCGTTTCGATCGCAACGAGCGGCGCGCCTGCAATTCTCCCGACGTGAGGTAGGGCGCATGCTCTGTGTGGGCCACGTCGATCTTGAATCGCTGCGGCAGGCGAAACATCTGTTCGACCAAGCGCTGATCAGTGTACGGCACCCGAGCTTCCAAGGAGGCCAGCATCGTGGAACTGTCGAGACGCCCCAGCAGCGCCTCCAGGTTCAGACGGTGCAGCAAAACGGTGTGCTTCCGCTGTGTGGCCTGCTCGCCGAGTTCGTCGAACAGAGCAGTGTACAGGCTCCACATGTGGCGGTCTTCGTCGGCCTGCTGCCAGACCCACGGCTGCAAGAGCAACCCTTTGGCGGTGGTGGGGATGAGGCTGTTCAAGGCGAAGTAGTGATCGACGGCCGATGCGAATCGGTCGCGTCCATACTGTTTCACAAGGCTGCTGCGGAACAGCCGGGCGCCCGGGGAACTTTCCGCCCAGCGGCCGCCGGCGAGTTGTTGACATCGATCGAAGTCGTGACCGGCCCAGTGCGGGACGGCATAGCCGCACAGCAACTCGTCGGCCCCTTCGCCGCCGAGCACCACCCCCACCGACTTCTTCATCTGGTGTGCCAGACGATACAGGATGACGTCTGTCGGAGTCGACAGCGGCGTGGCGTATTCGTCGAGCATCCACTGCCAGCACCGGAGATATTCGTCCGGCCCAACTCGGACTTCGTCGAAGTCGAACTGCACGTGCTCGGCGCAGCGGCGAGCGTAGGTGAAATCGTGTGATCCCTCGTCCGTGCCTCCGCCGCAGTGACCGACGAGACGTTTCGGCGTCAACTCGCGAACCATGCAGGCAATCGTGTTCGAGTCGACTCCGCCGCTCAAGAACATGCCGATCGGAACGTCGCTGGCCAGACGTGCCCCGACGGACTCCTGTAAGCTCGCCTGGAGTTCCCGCGATGCGTCGCCGTAATCGGGCGAGTCATCCTCCTCGGTTGGATAGTTCCAGTACTTCTTAATCTCCACCTCTCCGGCGCGCCAGCGGAGCGTTTCGCCCGGCTGCAACTGCCAAATCCCTTGAAAGACGGTCTCACGGCCCAGCGTGATGCGGAACGTCGTCAGGTAATGGCTGATGACGGAAAAGTTCGGTGCTTTGGCGAATTCAGGATGCTTCAGCAGAGCAGCAATGCTGCTGGCGAAGAGCACGCAGCCGTTCGCTTCCGTGAGGAACAACGGTTTGATTCCGAAGCGGTCGCGGGCGAGAAACAGACTGTCGTCGCGGAAGTCGTAAATGCCGAAGGCAAACATGCCCCGTAAACGCGAGACACATTCGGTTCCCCATTGCCCGTAGGCGGCCATCACCACTTCGGTGTCGCAGCGCGAGCGGAATCGGTGACCGAGCGCGGCCAGTTCCTGCCGCAACGCGTGGTCGTTGTAGACCTCGCCGTTATAGACCAACACACATTGCCGATCCTCGGAGACCCAGGGCTGTGCACCGCCGGCGATGTCACGGATGGCCAGCCGCCGGTGCGCGAAGGCGACGTTTCGATGTTGGAACAAACCGGCCGCATCGGGACCGCGTGGCTGCATGGCATCGCGCATCGACAGAATCCGCCCTCGATCGAGCCTGACCGTTGCACCTGGTTTGGCAACGATTCCAAGGATTCCGCACATCGATGTTTACCAGTCCTTGCGATTGCAGATTGCGGAATGCAACGCAGCCAGAACATTCTGAACTCCGCATTCCCAACTCTGAACTCGAACGGTCTCTGCGGGCTGTATCGGCTTTTGCAAACGGGCGGGAACATCCGGTCCAACGGCCCGCGTGTTGTGATGGATTTGCCGAGGGTGATCATGGTGCTGACAGTAACGGTTTTCGCAAAAGCCGGCGGGAGAACAGCCGGTCGCTGTCAAAACTGATCGGGTTTGTTACTATTTTGAGTGTTATATTGCCTTTCCAAGGAAACTTCCGATGCCGCTGAATGTCTACGATCCGTGTCCGTGCGGGAGCGGAAAAAAGTTGAAGTTTTGCTGCGCCGGTCTCGCCGGCGAGATGGAAAAGATCGGCAAGCTTCGGCAGAACAATCAGCCGCACGTGGCACTGCGGCTACTTGAAGAACTGGCCGCATGCAAGCCGGGAAACCCCTGGGTCGTGACCAGCCGGGCGGCAATTTTGCTCAACGCCCAGCAGGCCGGGCAGGCAAAGGCCCTTCTCGAAGAGTTTCTTGAGAACAATCCCGATCACATTTTCGGTTTGGCGTTGCACGCCACGGCGTCGTTCATGGTGGACGGATTCGAGCTTGCAAAGCAGGCCGTTCATTTGGCGTTTCAGCGCTGCGCAGACGCCAACCCCGAAATGACCGGTGGACTGGCGATGGGAATCGCGGGCTTCATGCTTGCAAGCGGCCGGCACATGGCGTCCCGGCAACACTTGGCGCTGGCCATGCGGCTGATGCCCGAGCGGGAACGGCAAGACATCTTCCTGCACCTGCTGGAGTTCGACAGCAACACGGACCTGGCCTACCCGCTGCGCAGCGTGCATCCGCTGGCTGACTACTCGGGATTGGAAGAGAGCGAAAACGAGGCAACCACAGCAGCCCGCTTGAGCGAGCTGGGCTGTTTCGAACCTGCCGCCCGGCTGTTCGACAAATTGGCCGAACAAGAGCCCGACAATGCGGCTTTGTGGCAGAACGTCGGCTTGTGCCGGGCTTGGGACGGCGACGAAACGGCGGCGGCCGAGGCGCTTCACCTGGCGGCCCGGCTGCAGAGCGACTTTCCGACGGCAATCGAGTGCGAAACGGTCGCACAACTTCTCGATCAAAAAACGGATGAAGACTCCGTCAAGATCGTGAGTCTGCCGTTTCGAGTTCAGTCCGTCTCGAAACTGCTCACACTGCTCACGGAGCACGACCGCTTGGTACGGATCGAGACTCGTCCACAAGCTGAGGACGACGAACAGGAGGCGGAGTCGCCGGCCGGTCTGTTCCTGGTGCTCGATCGTTCCGAGCCGACTGATCCGCCGCCAAGCGAGCCGCTCACCCTCGACTCGGTGGCAAACGTGCTGGCCCAGTTGAACATCTTCGACGCCAACAACGACGAACCGGCCCAAGCCTATTTAATGGGCTTCGTGGGCGAGCCTCTCGATGTGGCCCGGGACCTTCTCCTGGAGGCGGCCGGCACACAGGTCGAAGCCGACAAAATCGAAGACGAGGAAGACTTGGTCGTCGAAACCGTTCCGCAAGAGCTGGTCCCCTTTTGTTGGCGGTGGCACTTCCCTCAGAAAACGCCGGTCGCCCTGCGTAGGAATCTCGAACGGCAGAAGTGGCAGAACGTCATCACGCAGGTTTGGCCGGAAACGAGACTGACCGGTCTCGGCGGTAAAACGCCGCTCGAAGTCGCCGGCGACCCGGAGCAAAAAGTTCCGTTGACGGCGGCACTGTTCGCACTCGACGCCTATTGCAACCGACGCCGCCACGTTCTCGACGTCGATCTCCTGCGCGAGCGCTTGCAGCTCGATGACTTCCCACAAATTGAAGTCGCCGAGACGACTCCCTTGAATTCCTTCTCGGCCATGCGTTTGCAGTGGCTGCCCGTCGGTCGGTTGTCCGACGCGCAGCTTTCCCACACGTTGAATCGGTCATTGTTAATCCATCATGGCACATTCTTGTACAAAGTACTCACGGAAGTTCTCTCGCGGCCGTCATGCGTGGAGCAGGTCGATTTGAACCGCGTGTACGTCACTTTAGTCGAACTGTGCCACGATCAGTACAAACGGGATGAAGCCCTGCAGTGGATCGAGAAGGGACGCCAATTTGCGAGAACACAAGAAAACGCGTTTGAGCACGAACTGCAGTGGGAAATGCGGGAACTCTCGCTCCGCCTGGAAGATCCCAACGATCCCGCGCTGAATCCGCTGCTGAAGCATATTGGAGACACTTACGGGACGAAGTTGCCGCAAATACGGGATCATTTGCATCAACTGCTGGACGCTTTTGGCGTGCAGGACCCCTGGCAGCCGGAATCGCCCATCGTCACAGCCCCAGGGGGCGCCGGCTCCACAACCGAAGGCGGAATCTGGACACCCGCTGCTACCCAGCAATCGCAGGACGGCGAGAAGAAATTGTGGTTGCCCGGCCAAGATTAGCAGTCTCTAATGAAATGGGCGAGCGGGGCGGCGTCAGCCCCCTGGTTGTCGGAACAGTCGGCTTACGCCGGCCGCTCGCCATTCCCTGCCTGAAGCCGTCTGTTCCGGAATAGCATGACTCACCAATTCGCCGATCCCGAAGACGTGATGCGGCGGGCCATTGAGTTGGCCGCCCGTGGGTCGGGACGGGTCGAGCCGAACCCGACCGTCGGCGCCGTCATTGTCGACGCGCATCTCCGGCTGGTCGCAGAAGGCTTTCACCAACGGTTCGGCGGTCCCCATGCAGAAGTCCATGCGCTGGAGCAGGCGGGCGGGCGAGCTGCCGGGACAACCCTGTTCGTCACGCTCGAACCGTGTCCTCACCAGGGACAAACACCGCCGTGTACGGACGCGATCATCCGGGCCGGTATCCGCAAGGTTGTCATCGGAATTCACGACCCGTCCCCCCACGTCGACGGCGGCGGCATCGCGCGGCTGAAATCCGCAGGCATCGAGGTTGACGTCGGACTGCTGGAATCTGAAGCGGCCCGGTTGGCGGCCCCGTTTGTCAAACTTGTCACGACCGAGACGCCGTACGTCCACGCCAAGTGGGCGATGACCCTTGACGGAAAACTCGCGTCCCGCACCGGTGAGTCACAGTGGATTTCGAACCTTGCCTCTCGCGAGATCGTGCATCGGCTGCGAGGCCGGATGGACGCCGTCCTCGTCGGCTCGGCGACGGCGCTGTCCGACGACCCGCTGTTGACCGCTCGGCCTGCCGGTCCGCGGGTTGCCACGCGAATCGTCGTTGATAGCGATGCGAAATTGCCGGCGACCGCGCAGTTGGTCCGCACGCTCGACCAAGCCCCGGTGCTGGTCGCGTGCTGTGAAACCGCTCCACCGGAAAACGTGAATCGCTTACAGCAGGCCGGCGTCGAGGTGCTCCAGCTTCCGGTTACCCAGGCCGGCGGTGAATCGGGCCGGCGGCGAACTGATCTCACTGGCCTGCTTCATGAATTAGGACGCCGCCGAATGACCAACGTTCTCATCGAAGGGGGCGGCGTGCTCTTGGGGGCGTTTTTCGATGCATCCCTGATCGACGAGGTCCACGTCTTCATCTCGCCGAAGCTGCTGGGCGGCAAATCCGCGCTGACACCGCTTGCGGGAATCGGCCTGTCGACCATCCCCGACGTGTCGCAGCTCGACAACCCATCGATCGAAATCGTCAAAGGCGACGTCTACATTCACGGGCCGATACGTTGTGCGGTCAACGACCAGCAAACAGGCGAGCGGGGGGCGTCAGCCCCCTGATTTGCAGTTTTTTATCTCCGCGACTTCATCAGGGGGCTGACGCCCCCCGCTCGCCGTTACGCGCGACGTTGCCGCAGATTCAATCGGCAGCGGCGCGCGGGCGTTCGAGAGCGGTCTCGGTGCGTCTCACGTATTCGCCGTATTGCCGGTCGAGCTCCGCGAAGTCGACGCCGGTCAATTCGGCAAGCGACTGGACGGCGACGCGTCTGCGTCGTGCGCCGCGGTAAAGCTGCGAAAGGTGTTCAATCAGGGCGTCACGATATCGGCCGTCGTCGTAGTGCATGAAGAAATGTGCCAGGTACGACGCCTGGCTGTAATTCTTCTCGAGATTCGGATCGGCCTGAAAGACTCGCATCCCCATGCCGGCAAACCTGGCCAGCGGCACGTAGTACTTGTCGTTCAGATAACGAAACCGGCCGGCATGAAACCGAATATACCCAGGATCACCAAGCGAAAACCGTCCGTCTTTCCGTTGAAACGACTCCATGTAGCAGGCGATTCCCTCGATGATCCAAAAATTGTCGTTCATGGCAATCTGCCGGTCTTTCGGATCGCTCTCGTAAAACAACTGGTGTGTTGCTTCGTGATACAAGGTCGAGTCGTTGTTGCCGGCGGGATCGTCGAAGAAGTATGCCGTGCGGTCCGTGGTGTAGTAGAGTCCGTTGGTGATTGCGATTTGGGGAATCTTCGGCTTGAGCCGTCGAATGTACTCGTCACGGCTTCGGTAGTAATGGACCTCAAACGGTTTGGTTTGTGCTCGTCGGCGCGGCCTGCCGGCAACGCCTGCGAACAGCTTCTGCAGTTGTTCCGGCGTGTTGAAAAAACCAGCGAATGTCTGGAAGAAAAAGCGGTGGAAGTTCTCCAGTGCCACGGCCACCTCGACGCCTCGTTCCAGGCTGTGGTTTGTCTTGATCAGATAATGATCGGTGCGGACTTCCCAGGGGTGCTTGTCGAAATCCTGGCGGATGACGGCTTCCTGAGCGGCGCTCATCCACCGCCGCTTGAACTTTCGTTGCCCCTGTTCGTATTTTTCGACGTCCGCTTTCCGCAGCCAGCCGAACTTGTCGTGCCACACAAATCGATTGCTCATCATCTGTGCGGCGAAGGGCGTCACCCATTCGTTGCGGTACCTCACGTAACCGAGCAATCGTCGCGCCGACTTGTGATCGGGATCGTGAACCGCGACCTCCTGCACCAGGTGGTAGGCGTAGCTGGGATAACCCGCCTTCAACACACGTCGCGACAGCAGATACACGTCCTTCGCATACTGCTTCTGCAATTGCCGAAGCTGTGTCCGCCAATAGCGTTCATCCGGGGGTGAATCGAGGGGGATGTCCGGCTGGATCTTCTTGGGAAGCAGATCGACCTGCAATTCCTGCGTCTCAGCCGGAACGGCCAGCCGGCGGATATTTGCGGCGGCTTCGGTGAACTGCTTCTCGTCGCAGAATTTCGCCAGTTTCTCCAACGATTCGGCCAGCTTCTGGCGCAGCGCACGATGATTCTGCTGGTGCAATTGCAGAATGTTTTGCGCAGCTCGCGAGCTTCTGTTCCTATTCTGCGCTTCGACGGGTCTCGCCAAGCCGACAACCAACAGCAGTACACCGGCGATCGAGCAGCATATCGGCCGGCCGCCTCTCGTGTTGATTCGTTTCATGCCGGATCTATTCTAGGGGAGACGGCGATCCGATGAAAGAGGGCTTTGAGAGGCCAAAACAGACACGCTGATTGTATCCGTGAGAGAGAAAACGGTACTGTAGAAAGCCCACGGGTGGCAACCCGTGGGTCCCGCCGGTTGCTACC
>CAZGYE010000087.1:0-17921 GCA_964530165.1 uncultured Planctomycetaceae bacterium | reverse complement strand
CTGATAGTCCTGCGGACGGGAACCCCAATATTCTCGTCACACAATACGGCCGCCTGCTTTTTCGACGCGATGGATTAAAGCATCGGTCATCTCGTCAGTATTTTCTTTGGAAGTATCCTGGTTGACTAAATAAACAGTTTCCTAATATTAGGAGCCTCTCACGGTATAATCTGCCCCGGAATTATTATCGCGCATCCGGAGCGAGCTATGGTCCATGCGGCGCCAGTCCGAACCGGCTGCCTGCAGGGAGCGCGGCACTATACGAGTGGCTATTGTTGATTGCAAGGAATGCGCAATGCTTGTCCACGCGTTTCGGACTCCGTAGATTGCGCTGTCATTTAAACGGAGCGAAATTATGCGCGGTAAACTGCTTTATGAAGGCAAGGGCAAGCAACTGTTTGCCAGCGATGCAGCGGGAGAACTGATTCAGGTGTTCAAGGACGACGCCACGGCATTTGACGGCATCAAGCATGATGTCATTGCCGGCAAGGGCGCGCTGAATTGCGCCATGTCCACCTTCTTTTTCGAACGGCTGCGCGAAGCAGGCATCACAACGCATTTTATCCGCCGCGAAGGCCAATGCGAAATGCGCGTGAAAAGGCTTGCCATGATTCCGGTCGAGGTAGTGGTACGCAATGTGGCAGCCGGTTCGATCAGCAAACGGCTCGGTATTGAGGAAGGGGCGGCGCTTGCCCGGACGCTGACCGAGCTGTTTTACAAGTCTGATGAACTGCATGATCCGATGATTACCGTGGACCACGCCGAACTGTTCGGCTGGGCCGCGCGCGAAGATATCGAACAGATGCGGGATACGGCGCTGCGCGTGAATGATGTGCTGTCTCCGCTGCTGGCAAAGGCGGGTATACGCCTGATTGATTTCAAGCTGGAATTCGGCAGGGCCGGCGGGGAAATCATGGTGGGTGATGAAATCACGCCGGATGGCTGCCGCCTGTGGGATGCCGAAAGCTCCCGCAAGCTGGACAAGGATGTGTTCCGCCGCGATCTTGGCAGTCTTCCCGATACCTATCGTGAAGTGGCAAGCAGGTTGGGTGTTCCGCTATAATCATGCCGCGCCTGTGATCCGCATCACGGATTCGGAAATATTTATCCGCATCCTCCGCGCTCTGGTTCTGAGTTGCCAGTTCAGGAACATAAAGGGAGCATGACATATGAAAGGCATCCGTTGCATGATCAATGCTTTCAGCAACGGAAGAAAATGTATAAAGCAGAACAGGGTGGAGGGCATGTTGCGCATCATGTCCGCCCTGGTCGCGGCTTTTCTTCTGCGAATCGCACAGCCGCCCGTACCGGTCATTAGCGTCGGCAATCTCACCGCCGGTGGCACCGGCAAGACGCCATTTGTGGCCCACCTGGTGCATTGGTTTCGTGATCGAGGTGTTCGCGTCGGCATTCTCAGCCGCGGTTACCGCGCACTGCCGGGCGAAGTCAATGACGAGAAACTCGTTCTGGATCGGCTCTGTCCCGGCGTGCCGCATTTCCAACACAAGGACCGCCTTCAATCGGCGCACATTGCCGTGAGCGAACACGGCGCCGAACTGCTGATCCTCGACGATGGCTTTCAACACCGCCGGCTGGCGCGAGACCTCGACGTCGTCCTCATCGACGCGCTGAACCCTTGGGGATACGGGCATCTGCTGCCCCGCGGCCTGTTGCGGGAACCGCCGGCTGCACTCCGGCGGGCCGATCTCGTCGTGCTCACACGGGCTGACCAGTGCACCGACGAAGGCCGGCAGAAGATTCTCAATTGCCTGAGGACCCTGGTCGGCGGCGACAACTGTGTGCAGGTGGTTTTTGCCGCCCGGCGGCTGCGAAACTCCAGCGGAGAGGTTGCCGAGTTTGGCTCACTGGCCGGTCAGACAATTGCCGCCTTTTGCGGCATCGGCAATCCCGAAAACTTTCGGCAGACGCTCGACCGTCTTGGTTTGACCGTTCGGTTGTTCCGCTCGTTTGCCGATCACCATCACTACACTCACCGAGATCTGGCTGAAATCGCCGAGCAGGCCCGCGCTGCGGGTGCAGAGGCCATTCTGACCACTCACAAAGACCTGGTCAAAATCAACCGCGACGATCTCGAAGACCGGCCGCTCTGGGCGGTCGACATTGAAACACAGATCCTCTGCGGTGGCGAGCGGCTGGAGCACCACTTGAATCAGATGGCACTGGCCATTTCTGCCGCGAAGTGACGCATCCGCCGGACCACGCGGAAGCATCTGCAAAACTTGCCGGAATAAAACGGCATTGCCGCGGGTCATACCGATATGAAACTGCTGTGTCAAATTGCCGCGGACGTGATCGTCGTCGTGCATTTCGCCTTCGTAGCGTTCGTCGTTTCGGGCCTGATCCTGATCCTGTTCGGCGCGGTCCGACGGTGGAACTGGGTGCGAAACTTCTGGTTTCGGTTGGCTCACCTGCTGGCGATCGTGTTCGTCGTGGGCGAGTCCTGGCTCAACGTCGTTTGCCCGCTGACCACATGGGAAAAGCGGCTGCGCGAGCTGACCGGGCAGACATCCTACGAGGGCGATTTTATCGCCCGCTGGGTCCATGACGTCCTGTTCTACGACTTCTCACCACGGACGTTTACGATTGCCTACACGCTGTTCGGCCTAGCGGTTCTCGCAACGTTTCTATTCGCGCGACCGAATTGGCCGACACGATCAAACAGCGCAAAGAGTTAGCCATTCCGTGCACGAAGTCGTCGCGCATACGGCGAGTTTGGGTTGTGACCGAGATGCAGCGGCCAGTTGTCGTATTCCGTGACGAATGGCCAACGTTGCTGGGGCCGTCTTGCTTGAACCGGGTTCTCATCGATGTAGCGAATGGTTCTACGGATGGCTTCAGGACTATCGAGGAAACCTTTCCAGCCTCCGTTGGTCCAGATTGGATGTTTCGGGTCGATGCGCGCGGAACTGCTAAGCCGCAAGCGGCTTGAGCGCTGTAAATTTACGATCATCTCTTCCGCTTTGTGTTTGTGTTGCCGGATGAGAATGTGGACGTGATCGGGCATAATCGCGCACGCATAGCAGGTGTAGCGCTGCCCGCTGATTTCATCAGCAAAGGCCGAGGCAATTGCCTGAATCTGTTCGTTATCGAAATGCAGCAGCGGGAACATGAGGACTCCCGCGGCTCGCTCGTAAAACTGCCGAACGACCCGACCGGAGGGTTGCGTCTCTCGACGGCCAAAGTGCAATGGTCCCAATTCGGCAATGCGATCATGCGAAACAGTGCGGGACGTGCTGCCGCGAGGATCGTTGGGCAGCCACCATCCATACCCCGTCCAAACAAGGTGGTAGGCAAGGACCAACGGGCGGGGCATGGGGACCCTCCTCGATGGAATCCAACCGCTTGCGGCTACAGGTACTCGTTGATGATGTTTTCCAGCAGTTCCTGCCGGCCGCTTTCGTTGGAGGCCGGATTGCCCCGCTCGAGCATGTATGCTTCTAGATCGGCAAACGTGGCGGTTCCCTCTTCGATCTGCTTGCCGATTCCGTCGTCATAGCCCGCGTACCGTTTCTGGACGAAATCGCTCAGGACGCCGTCGGCCCGAATCCGAGCGGCGATCTTCAGACCGCGGGCGAACGTGTCCATACCGCCGATGTGCGCATAGAACAGGTCGATCGGCTGGAAACTTTCCCGGCGGACCTTGGCGTCGAAGTTCGTGCCCCCCGGCGCCAGTCCACCCTGGCCGAGAATGACGAGCATGCACTGCGTGGTCAGGTAAACGTCGGTCGGAAACTGGTCGGTGTCCCAGCCCAGCAGCAAGTCGCCCGTGTTGGCGTCGATGCTGCCCAGCGCGTTCTGAATGGAAGCATACGTCAGTTCGTGCATCATGGTATGACCGGCCAGCGTGGCGTGGTTGGTCTCGATGTTGAGCTTGACGTGGTCTGCCAGATCGTATTGCCGAAGGAAATTGAGGCAGGCGGCCGCGTCGAAGTCGTACTGGTGCTTGGTCGGCTCTTTCGGCTTCGGCTCGAAAAGGAATTGACCGGTGAAGCCGATCGACTGGGCGTGCTCGACGGCCATGTGCATGAAGCGGGCCAGATGGTCAAGCTCGCGCTGCATGTCGGTATTGTAGAGGTTCATGTACCCTTCGCGTCCGCCCCAGAACACGTAATTTACACCGCCCAAGCGATGGGTGACTTCAATCGCCTTTTTCACCTGTGCGGCGGCGAAGGCGAACACGTCGGCATTCGGGCTGGTGGCCGCCCCATGCATGTAGCGCGGGTGCGAGAACAAGTTGGCCGTGCCCCACAGCAGCTTCACGCCGGTCCGTTCCTGAGCAGCCTGCATGTACTCGACCACGGCGTCGAGATTGGCGTTCGACTCGGCCAGTGTGTCCCCTTCGGGAGCAACGTCGCGGTCGTGGAAGCAGTAAAACGGAGCGCCCAGCTTCTCGATGAACTCGAAGGCCGCGTCAACCCGTTGCTTTGCGTTCGCGATGGAATCCGATCCGTCGTCCCAAGGACGCTGGAGCGTGGCGGCTCCAAACGGGTCGGCCCCGGTCGCCCGAAACGTGTGCCAGTAACAGACGCTAAAGCGTAGCCACTCCTGCATCGTCTTGCCCGCGACGACTTCGTCGGCGTCGTAGTGCTTGAACGCCAACGGGTTACGGCTATCGGGGCCTTCATACGTGACTTTTGTTACGTCGGGAAAATGATCCATGGTGTCTTCCGCCTGTTCTTGCCTTCGGATTCTCTGGGGAGGAACGTGCAGGACACGTTGGCACGATCCGAACGCCGCCGAGTTTACCGCAGTCGGATCGCGGAAAACAGTGGTTGAGATGGGAAATCGGGCTTGGGCGAGATGACGTCGCCGGCAGATGAATTTCGTGGTCGAGTTGATCTTGAGGGAAATGGCAACTCTTGGCACACTACCGCCCCCTTCCGGCGCTCGTTCGTCGAACCGGCAGATCGTCTTGTTTCAACGGTATCTCGGCGATGTTTCACAAGCTCCTGCCAGGCTTCTCATTATGGCTCTGTCTCACCGGCAGCAGTTGTACGCCGCCGGCCCAGTTGGCCCCTCAGCAGCCGCTGCAGAACACGACGGCCGGCAATCCGTTCTTCGTACCGGCCAACGACCACGAAGCGGTGTGGGAACGCGCCGTCGATGTGCTCCACGACTACCAGTTCCAAATCGCCCGGGAAAACAAACTCGACGGCATCATCGAAACAGACTACAAAACCGGATCGGGCTTGCTGGAGCCGTGGCATCGGGATTCGGTCGGTTTTGACAATCGTTTGGAGAGCTCGCTGCAATCCATTCGCCGGCGGGCATTTGTGAGCATTACTCCCACCCAAGGCGGATATTTGGTGGGCGTCGAAGCTTTCAAGGAGTTGGAGGATGTGGTGGGTCTGGCCGCCAACTCGGCCGGGGGGGCCACCTTCCAAGAGAGCGCACCACTCGAGCGAGACCTCAATCTGGTGGTCGGTCAATCGGCACCTTCCGGCTGGATTCCGCAGGGCCGCGATCCCCAATTGGAGCAGGACATGAGCCAGCGGCTGCGACGGGCGTTCTCACGTTAGTCTTGTTCTGCTAATTGGTTACGGCGCGCACCGCACTGAAATCACTCATTTGTGCAGAGCTAAAAGCTGTTGAGGCGTCTGCGCTCATTTCGCTTTTTTTGGTCGACTGGTCGAAAATCCGGCGATTAGGGATTGCACAAATCTCGCACATCGCATAGGCTACTGCAATTGAGACTCAGTATCAGCAGCCTACCTCGTTGAGTCCGCCAGCCACGGCTCCCTGCCAAACGCCCGCCACACTCGACCCACCTGTGCGATTTCCGTATCTGAAACCGCAATCGCATCCCACCCTGACCTCGTCCCCAAGCAACAAGGAGACTCGTGATGTCCCGCCGTCCGAAAAGCGTGCCCCGCCGACATGGATTCACCCTCATCGAGCTTCTGGTGGTGATTGCGATCATCGCCATTCTGATCGCTCTGTTGTTGCCGGCCGTGCAACAAGCCCGCGAGGCGGCCCGGCGTGCTCAATGCAAGAACAACCTGAAGCAAATCGGTCTGGCGTTGCACAACTATTTGGAACAGTTCACGGTGTTTCCACCGGCGTTTGCCGTCAGTGGCGATCCGGCCGGCGGCTACTTGCCCGGCGGTCAGTGGTCGATTCAAGCCCGGCTCCTGCCGTTTATCGACCAAGCCTCGATGTACAACATGGCCGACCTCGACCAGTCGTACAGCGCCAGTCCCGCGATCACGATTTCCCGCGTTCCCTCTTACCTGTGTCCCAGCGAGGTCAACGATCGCAGCCGTGTCGACGCCGGGGGGGTCCCAGAACATTATCCGTTGAACTACGGCTACAACGCCGGCACTTGGTTCGTGTTCGACAACACGACGAAACAGCAGGGCAACGGTGCGTTCGCGCCCAACAGCAGCACGAAACCGAGGGACTTCACGGATGGAACGAGCAACACCTTGGCCTTTGCGGAGGTCAAAGCATTCACCGCCTACAATCGCGACGGAGATGCGGGGACAGCGACGATTCCTGCTGATGCTTCCGCCGTCGAAGCCTTGATCGGAGCAGGGGGCACGAACATGTCCGACAGTGGACATACGGAATGGGTCGACGGTCGCGTTCACCAGACCGGCTTTACGGCTGCGCTGGCGCCCAACACGGACGTCAACGTCCCTGGTGCCGTGACGCCCGGACCGGGCGACTACACCTCGTGTCGAGAAGCCCAGACTTGTACGGGTTCCACCTATGCCGCCGTGACGGCCCGTAGCTGGCATGAAGCGGTCGTGCACGTGCTGCTGATGGACGGATCGACGCGTTCGGTCAGCGAGAACATCGACTTGGGAACCTGGCGGCTGCTCGCCACGCGGAACGACGGCCAACCACTCGATGAGTACTGACCCCACGTGGCAACGACCTTCGGGGTGAGTCGCAACGGGCCGCTATTCCTCGCGCGGTCTCTGCAGGTGTTCACGGATGTCCCGGACTTCGTGCCGCAATTCTTTCACGGCCTGACGCAGCTCGTCGATCGCTGTGTGGACCTCTTGCAACGGCGGCGGTTCCGGGTGGTGTTCCCGCTCGTCTGCGCGCCGCTCTCGCTGGTGCAGCTCGCGTTCCATCTCTTCAGCCTTGGCAAACAGCTCGCGTGCGAAATCGTGGATGCCGGCTTCGTTGAGTAGCTCAGCCGCGCGGTGAATGTGCTCGATGCGCCAAACGGCTTTCTCCCGCTCCCCGTGCTCCGGCCGCTGTGGGCGTTCTCTCTCTTCGTGCTCCGCGAAACGTTCTCGCTCGCGGGCGATCTCATCAAGACGGCCTTCGACCTCGGCGATCTCGCGCGCGACGCGCTCTCGCGCTTCGGCGTCGTCGGTCTTTTCGAGCCGCCTGGCTTCGTCGCGCAGGCGCTCCAGTCGCTCGCGGAGTCCGTCGACAATCCTGTCTATCTCGTGCCGATTGCCGTCGCGGGCTCTTTCAATGTCCTCGGCCCGCTCTCGGGCTTCGATTGATTCCGCCTCCGGGCGCTCGGCAGCTTCTCGCGGACGGTTCAACTGCCGCTCGCGCTCTTCAGCCCGTTCAGCGTCTTCGTCTCGGTCGCGTCTCTCTTGCTGCTCGGCCGATTCGAGCAGTTCGCGGGCTTTGTGGCGCAGCTTCTCGGCCTCGTCGGCATGGCCGTGCTCGGCCAGCTCGGCGGCCTCTCGCTCGGCGGCTTCTGCGCGTTCGCGCAACTCTTTCGGATTCGATGCCGGGCTGGAACCGATGACCAACGTCAGGACGGCAACCCCCAGCAACAAGGGCAGTGCAACTCGAAGCATGGCGTTACTCCTCTCATTTCTTCCTGACTGACGAACGGATGGGCCTGGGGACACAGCGTTTTGTAGAGAATAACATCAACGAAGCAGTAAGCAAAGATCGGTTCGCGCCTTTCTAGTGGTCTGTCAAAGCTGATTTGACAAGTGTCGTGGGGCAGGCTTTCCAGCCTGCCGATTGGCCGTGGCCGGCTTTCCAGCCTGCCGATTGGCCGTGGCAGGCTGGAAAGCCTGCCCCACACTCGGCACCGCGGTTTGACCGTCATCCCCGCCACCAGACAGGCTCGGCGAAAAGCTCGTCGACGCGCATGGTGAACCCGGCCAGCACCGGGCTGCCGCTGATCGATTCCGAGCGGGCAAGCCGTTTGGCCGGGTTTCCAGGCTGGAAGACGTGCACCTGCTGTTCTGCCGGATCGGCCATCCAAACCAATTCGACACCCCAATTGAGGTATTCTTCGACGCGACGGAGCATCTGTTGCCGGCGATTGTTGGTCGAGGCAATTTCGATCACCCAAGCCGGCCTGCTCTCGGTGACCATCTTGTCGGCTTCTGCAAAGCGGTCGGCTCCCAGGAAGACACTGACCGGAGGGCAGCGGACGGTGTCGGGATTGCGGGCCACGATCAGGCCCAACTCGAAATAAGCGTAGCCTGCATTGCCAGTGCCGGTGCGCTGCAGATGCGTCGCCAGCGATTTCGACACATTCAGCACGAAGGTGCCGTGCACGACATCTGGTGGTTCAAGGGTATTCACCTCGCCGGCAACCAATTCGGTCCATCGTCCCCCATCAGGCAGATCGGTCTTGCCTCGGGCAAACTGCTCGGCGGTCAGCAGGAGTGGTTCGTTCATGGTGCGTCGTTGTGATGATCGAGCCAGGAAAACACCACCTAGCGTAGCTCGCCGGAGCGGTGACGGACAAGCGATTTTCATTAGGAATTTCAGGAAAACAGGAACAGAACTCTCGCACCCGATGGGTAGATCGATGTAGTGGAACCATCGACGACCAACTTCCGAAGTCCGACACAGGTTTCTTTGGTCTTCTATTTCTATTCCTGTCTTCCTGCTTTCCGAATCGTTTTCTTTTCTGGTTGTGGCCCGCAGGCCACTCCAAGATTCCCGGGCTTGTTTGCCGGAGCGGAACGTTCGCATTTTTCCGCAGCGGTGAATAGAATGCGGCAGACAAGACGCCGATCGCGTGTGTCGGCTTCATCGTTTTCGTCTCAACGAATCGCGTGTCACCAGGCAGCGTCATGCACATCCGCCCGTTTCGCCCGGAAGACTTGCCGCTTCTGAAGCAGATTACCGCTGATGCGTTCGATGGCGTATCGATCGATCAAGGGATCGAGCGAGAGTTCGGATTGATCAACGGACACGGCTGGAAGTGGCGGAAAGCCCGGCACCTCGATCTCGACGCCGCGCGAGACCCAGAGGGCATCTTTGTCGTGGAGGTGGACGAGCGGATTGTCGGCTGCATGAGCACTTGGCAGGACCACGAAGCCGGCATCGGACACATTCCCAACATCGCTTTCGTACCGGAGTTCCGCGGAAAAGGGCTCGGACGCACGTTGATCGAATACGCACTCGATCTCTTCCGCAAGAACGGCCTGACACTTGCAAGAATCGAAACGCTCGTGCAGAACGATGTCGGCAATCATTTGTACCGCTCGCTCGGCTTCCGGGAGGTGGCGCGGCAGATTCATTTCGTGGCGGATATTGGTGAATCCAAGACATGCGAATCGCGCTGATTGGTGCACACGGACAGCTTGGAACGGCGTTGCAGTCATGCCTCGCGGGTGACGTCGTCGCCCTGGAACAGGAAGACGTCGAGATCACCGACGCCCGCAGTGTCGAGACGGCGCTCGCCGCGGCGGCGCCGGAGTTTGTAATCAACGCGGCCGCTTACAATTTGGTCGATCAGGCTGAAGACGAGCCTGACGTTGCCTACGCGGTCAACGCACTCGGTCCGCGGAACTTGGCGGTCTACTGCGGCGAGCGGGACATCGAGCTGCTGCATGTCAGCACCGACTACGTGTTCGGTCTCGACAGGCAACGAACCACGCCGTATCGAGAAACCGACGCGCCCGGTCCGCTCAGCGCGTACGGCACGAGCAAGCTGGCCGGTGAGTATTTTGTGCGAAGCCGATGCCGGCGACATTTCGTCGTCCGCACCTGTGGTCTGTACGGCCACCTGGGATCGCGCGGCATCGGTAATTTCGTGGAGACCATGCTGCGGCTCGGCAACGAGCGGGATGAGCTTTCGGTCGTCGACGACCAGCGGTGTACGCCGACGGCCACCACCGACCTGGCACGCGCCATTGCCGCGCTGCTCGAAACCGGCGCGTACGGGCTGTACCATGCCACCAACGCCGGCGACATGACCTGGTACGGGTTCGCGTGCGAGATCTTTCGGCTTGCGGAAATCGACGTCACGGTCAACCCGATTACGTCGGCGGAATTCGGCGCGAAAGCGCCGCGTGCCGGTTACAGCGTCCTGGACAACCAGCAACTCACTGCCACCATCGGATTCCAACTGCCGGCGTGGCAAGACGCCGTGGCAAGATACCTCGTTGACCGATCGAGTTGACCCCATGACTTTCGACGAATTGAACCAGACCCTCACAGAAGCGCGGGCCGGCGGCAAGATTGGAGTGCCCGTCTCGTTGCGGCTGCACTTGCAGCTATCGAATCCGCAAGCGGACCTCATGGCCGCGCTGCTGGCGGTAATCCAAATGGCCCGCCCGCTGTTTGGAGCAGAGCCGTCGAAATTGATGGCCCGTGGAGACTCAACCGGGCCGCAGTTGAACGTGTTGGCAACTTTTACCGGCGGACAGACACTCTTGCTCACGCTGGGACGAGGTGCGGTCGAGCGTGCCACGCTGGACCTACTGCTGGTGGGAAACCACGGTCTCATTCGTTCGGAAGGGGCCGAGCTGTTCGCGGAACCGGTTTTCACCGTTCCGGAAACAGTCGGTCAGTGGAAGTCATGGGTCGATAAGAGCTTACGGCAAAACGTGTCCGTTGACCTTTCCGATGACTAGAACCCTGTCAAATCTGAAATGACATGTACAGCCGCGTGTGGGGCAGGCTTTCCAGCCTGCCACGGCCAATCGGCAGGCTGGAAAGCCTGCCCCACGACACGATGGTCTGCAGTCTGAAGATTACGGGAACTTTTCTGAGATTGTGTACGTTATATTCCAAGATTGATCTCGCCATTTCGAATGACCCGGATTATTCATAGAAACCCAAACCGACGACTTGTCGTCGCTGGATGTGTCGTGAAACCCGTGGAATGCGACAAGCGGGATGTGTTGTGAAACCCATGGAATGCGACAACAAGTTGTCGGTTTGGGTACCACGGCTTTTTTCTGAAAAATCAATGTGTGGGTTAGTCCGGATCGTTAGAATTGACGTACTAATGAATCGGCAGTGTAAGGAGCGGCCCGCGATGAATCCCATGGATCGCTGGATAGAACGGCATTTGAAGCGGTTGGCGTTCGGCCGGTTCCTGGAGCGGGCTGCCGATGGGTTGGCCGTGTTTCTGTTTGTGTTCGGTACTGCTGTGCTCCTCGTCAAGCTGCTGGCGCCGGCGTTGTGGCCGCACGTGCTCTGGCTGGCAGCGGCCGCGATTCCGGTCGGCTTGGCGGCTTGGCTCGCCTCCCGCCGCAATCGCTACACGCGGATGGAGTCGGCGGCGATGCTCGATCGCAGGCTTCGTGCCGGCGGACTCTTGATGACGCTAGCCGAGACGCCCGACGAACAGTGGACCGAGCAGTTGCCGCGCGCGGAGAGCGTTTGGGAAGAGAGCATTCCCAAGGTGCGTCCGGTTCGATTTGCAAAGTGTTTCACATTGCCGCTGCTGTTCGCGGTTGGTGCTTGCTTCGTGCCGCTGCGAGAAGCGAACACAGAGCCTATTCTGCCGAACATGGTCGGCAAGCAGACTGCGGAGCAATTGGAGGAAATGCTCGACTGGTTGGAAGATGCCGACGTGCTGGCGGACGAGGAAGAGCGGCAGTTGCGCGAAGAAATCGAAAAGCTCGCCGATCAAACCGAGGACACGCCGCTGACCCACGAGAAATGGGAAACCGTCGACGCATTACGCGAACGGATGCAGATGCGGCTGGACACGGCCGCGTTGTCGGCTTCGAAAGCGCACGACGCCGTCGTGACGCTGGCAAAATCTCACAGCGGCGACGGACCAGAGTTGTCACTGGAACGGACTCTGCAACTGGAGAAAGATGCATTCGACGCTCTGAAAAAAATGGCCAAAGACGGTGCATTTGCTGGTGCGTCGCCCGCTCTGCGCAGCCAGTTGAAACGATTGCTGAAGAAGGGTCAGTTCAAGCTTCCCACCGATCCGGCCGAAAGGCGGAAGCTGCTGAAAGACCTCGAGAAGTTTCTCGACTCGGAATTCGACAAACTCGCCAAGCTGCGCAAGAAGTCCGGCAACTGCAAGGAGGGGACATGTCCGTACTGCGGTGGCAACATGCAGGGAGGTACGTGACTGTCTTCGGGGAACTGTCCCGGTCGGGACGGAGACGGCTTGCCAGGCCGAGGCGGCGTCAATCGAGGCCGCGGCGACGCACCGCTGACGTGGGGCGACGAGTCGGATGAGACGAATACGAAGTTCAAAGAGGTCGTGCTGCCGCCCGGCTTCCTCGAAGATCCCAAGGGCGAAATCCTCGGCGTCACGAAAACCGCGCCGAACGAAGAACCGGCCGAGTCGGCGCCCCGCAGCGCCCGCAGGCAGGTCAATCCGGCTTCCGGTCAGGAAACCTGGAAACGCAAGTTGCGGCCGAGACATCGAAACGTGGTCCGCAAGTATTTCCATTCGAAACGGGAGTGACAATTTGGGCCGCCCAGACATGACCGACAGCGAGCAAAGTACTTCATTCAGTGGTCTCACGGCCGACTCGTCCTGCCGGCTGCTGAGGCCGGAAGAGGTCGAAGAAGCCCGCCGGTCGATCGGAAAGCTCCTCGACGGACTGGGCCAGGCGATCCTCGGCCAGCAAGAGTTGTTAGAGCTGGTGGTCATCTGCCTGCTGGCTCGCGGACACATGTTGCTCGAAGGCTTGCCGGGGCTGGGCAAGACGGAGCTTGTGAAGTCGCTCTCGGCGCTGTTGGGGTTGGAGTTTCGTCGTGTGCAATTCACCCCGGACCTGCTGCCGGGCGACATCGTCGGTTCGCCCATTCTGCAAGAAGTACGCGGCAACCGCAAGCTGGTGTTTCATCCCGGTCCGATCTTCGCCAATCTGGTGCTCTCCGACGAAATCAACCGCGCGACGCCCAAGACACAGTCCGCGTTGCTGGAAGCGATGCAGGAACGCCGCGTGACCGTGCTGGGTGAGACGCACGCCCTGCCCGATCCGTTCTTTGTGCTGGCGACCCAGAACCCGATTGAGCTGGAAGGAACCTATCCGCTGCCGGAAGCTCAGTTGGACCGCTTCACGTTCAAGATCAACGTCGAAGGAGTCTCCTGCGAGACGCTGGAGCAAATCATCACGTCTCGCCGCGACGGGCGTCCGCCGGAACTGCACGTGGTGCTCAGCTCTCGAGAACTGATCCGATTGTTCGGCTTGGTCGACCAGGTTCATCTGCCCCAGGCCGTTTCGAATTACATTGCCCGGCTGGTCAGCGCCACCCATCCAGACGATTCGCAGTCGCCGGAAGAAGTCGGCAAGTACGTCCGTTATGGCGCCTCGCCGCGAGCAGCCATCGCGCTGGCCGGCACGTCACGCGCCGCGGCATTGCTCTCGGGCAAGCCGAACGTTGGATTCGACGAAGTTCGCCGCGTCGCGCACAGCGTGCTCACGCATCGCTTGATTCTCGATTACGCCGCCCGGCTGGAAGGCTGGACGCCCGCAAAAATTGTCGATCGGCTGTTGGACGCTGTTGCGGAAATCGCCCGTGATCTGCCCGAGGATCTGAAGGATGTTGATTGATCTGCAGATATCAGATCTCGCGGTGTGTTTCACACACCCTACTCTTGCTAACAACATGGGCGAGCGGAGGGCGTTAGCCCCCCGGTTGTCGGAACAGCCGGCTGACACCGGCCGCTCGCCGTTGCTTTTGTTGGACGGTCTTCGTCACGGCGCCAAACAGGTTGCGCCCTTTGCCGTCGTGCTGTGTGTTGTCGCGGTGTTCGGCTCGCGAGCCGCCTGCGGGGCCGGGACCGAGTTCCAAATGCGGGGCGACGACCTCGTGGTCAATGTCGATGCGCGTTGGGCGGGGAATTCACAGGGCGGGTATTATCCAATCCGCATTCGGTTGGTCAACCGGGGACCGGCCCGCAACCTCACATTCCGCTTTGCGTCTCCCGGAGTTTCCGAGCAACTGCCCACAGTCAGGCGAACCATCGGCGCCGAACAGAACGCGACCGTACAGTTTACGTTGTCGGTCCCGATGGCCGGTCATGGAACGTACGGGTTCCTCAGCGTTTCGGACGCCCGCGGGCCACTGAAAAGTCTCGGCTCGAGGCAGATTTCATTGCCGGAGTTCGAACGCGGCAGCTTCGATCGGCCGGCACTGCTGGTGATTTCGCCGAACGTCGTGGACTGTCAGCGTTTCGAAGACGCGGTCAACTCGATGGGGGCTGCTGTCGCCGGCGGCGGTGGGCGGTCTTACGGCCGTGCCGTTTCTGGCTCGTCGCGCACTACAGATCATCAGGTGATTCCGCCGTTGATGTTGCCCGATTCTTGGCTCGACTACAGCGGCCTCGACATCGTCGCCGTTCCACTGTACGTCCTGGCTGGGTTGTCGCGGCAGAACCGATCGGCCATTCTGGGCTGGGTCCACCAGGGGGGCACGTTGATCGTCTACGACGTCCGCGAACCGGCCCCACAGTCGCGGAAATTATCGCGGCTGCTGGAGTTCGACCGGCACGCCTGCATCTCGCCAGCCTGGGAGCCGGCCAAACCGGGCCAGCGACGCGCGGTGAACGTGATCAAGACCGATGAGCAGGGGAATGTGATCGTCGAGCCACAGCTCGCAGTCGCACCGGCGGGGATGATCGAAGCAACCGCACCTGGAATGGTCAAACCGGGCCAAGCACCGCCGGCCGCCAAACCGGAATTCGTCTGGGCCGGCCGGCCCGATACGTTCGCCCGCCGGAAGCTGATGCAGGGGTACGTCTACGCGTTCAAGGAGAATCCGTTTCCCGGCTCGGCTCACGATTGGGATTGGTTCTTGCGGTCGTTGGGTCAAGAGCGTTACCAGTGGACGGCCCGCAACGGTATCTCGGCTCGCCGGGAGAGCGGTGAGTTCCTGCACTTTTTGATTCCCAGCGTCAAAGGTGTGCCGGTGCTCGCTTTCATCGTGCTGATCACACTGTTCACCGCGGTCATTGGGCCGCTGAACTACTTTGTGCTCTGGAAGCGGAAACAACTCTATTTGCTTGTTGTGTCCATTCCCGTGATCGCGCTGGTCACCAGTTTGTCGCTGTTCGGTTATTCGGCCGTCGCCCACGGATTCGGCACCAAGTCGCGGGTGCGGAGCTTCACGGTTCTCGACCAGAAGAGCAAGACCGCCGTGACGACCGCCCGCATCGCGCTGTATGCCGGGTTGGCGCCGTCGCACGGATTACGGTTCTCGCCGGAAACAGCCGTCTACACCATCTGGCCGATGAGCCAGACGTTTGAATCGGGCGACGTCGATTGGACGGAGACGCAGGCGCTCGAGTCCGGCTGGCTCCGCTCGCGAACCCGCACGCAGTTTCTGACCACCTCGCACCGGGTCGAGCGCGGTCGGCTGGAAGTGGGCGCTGCGGGCGGGGGGATGATCGGTCTTTCCAACGGGCTGGAATGGGACATCGAGGCGCTGCTCGTCGCCGATGCCGACGGAACGTTGTACCTCGGCAAAGACATCTCCGCTGGCGCGTCGACCCGGCTGCGGAAAGCGACCGACGACGACCTCAAATCGGTGCTGAAACTGGTGACTCGTTACCCGCTCGAAGCGCCGCCGGGCGTCTCGCAGAGCTCTCGTTTCAGCATGTTCGGGCTCCGCCGATCGCGGCGCTACTATGGCTCATACGGCGCGTCCGGCATGCAGCCGGTGACGCGGTTCAGCGGCAGTCTGGCGGAACACGCCATCCGGCAATTGACGCATCTCGAAACAGCCGGCGGCCCTCTGGAGAAAAAATCGTATCTGGCCGTTTTGAAGGAGAGCCCCGGCGTAGAACTGGGCGTCGAGAACACCGATGAGCAGGCTTCGCTGCACCTGCTTGTCGGATACTATTAGTCCGGATTATTCATAGGTTGTCCTTATGGCACCCAAACCGACAACTTGTTGTCGCAATTCCCTGGTTGCACGGCACACCCAACGACGACAAGTCGTCGGTTTGGGTTTCTATGAATAATCCAGGTTAGCAAGCTGCATTAACATGACCGAACAAACTGCTCGACAATCTGAATCAGCAACCGCTCTGCGCCCGACTGGCGAGCCTTCATCCGCCGGCAACGGCGAGCCGATCATCGAGTTGCGGAATCTGCACCGCTTTTTCGGGAAGCTGAAGGCGGTCAACAACGTCTCGTTTCGGGCGTATCGCGGCCAGGTGTTGGGGTTCATCGGTCCCAACGGCGCCGGCAAGACCACCGCGATGCGCATTCTGGCCACGCTCGACACACCGACGGCCGGCGACGCGTTCGTCTGCGGTTATTCGGTCGTCGACGATCCCGACAAAGTCCGCCGCATCCTCGGCTTTATGCCCGACAGTTTCGGCAGATACGCCAACATGAGCGTGAGTGAATACCTCGACTTCTTCGCCCGTGCATACGGTTTCAAGGGAGCAAAACGCCGCGACGCCGTCGGTCGGGTCATGGACTTTACCGAACTGGACGGCATGGCAGATAAGGCCATCGACACTCTGTCGAAAGGGATGTCGCAGCGGCTCGGTCTGGGACGCACCTTGATTCACGATCCGGAGGTCCTGGTCCTCGATGAGCCGGCCGCCGGCCTCGATCCTCGAGCCCGCGTGGAACTGCGCGAGTTAATCCACCTGTTGGCCCTCGAGATGGACAAGACCGTGCTCATCAGCTCGCACATTCTCACCGAACTGGGCGAGATTTGTGACTCGGCAGCCATCATCGAAGCGGGTAATATTCTGGCCAGCGGGTCGATGGAAGAAATCCGAGATCTGCAGCGACAAACTCGAGGCGCCTCGACAACCACCTCGACGCTGGCCGTTCGGCTCATCAAGGGAGCGGAAGGTTTTGAACGCTGGCTGCTCGAGCAGCCGTTTGTGAGCCGAGCGAACGTCGTGGGGCAAATGGTCTCGTTCGAGTTCGAAGGAAATGAATCGGCGCGGCATCAGTTGTTGAAGAACATCCTGGGGGAGGGCTTCGAGGTCGTCGAGTTTCACGGCAAGGCGGAAAGCCTCGAAGACGCCTTCATGGCCCTCACAAAGGGCATTACGCAGTGAAGAAGCTGTCGGCGTTCAGCTGTCAGCTTTCAGCAAGAGAATGTTAATGACAGTAGTTCCAAATTTCGGTCACAATGCCGTGGGGTGGCCGGGTCTGACCAACGGGAAGACCCGGAATTCGTGGCTCTGGGCCATCGCTTTCGCTCTGACCCAGCCACCCAGACGCAAAAGCTAAACACGGAGACACGGAGAGGTTCAGTGGAATTCAAGGCAAGCCACTGTGCAGCAGAAGCGATGAAAAATGAATCTGTTAGGAAAGCAGGATTTCTCGGAAACTGGACTGGCCAATGCGAACAATCATTCCGATCTCTTGTTTCTGCCTTCCTGGATTCCTGATCTATCTTTGAGATGGTCGCGCGGGCAAGTGCTGTCCTCTCCGTGTCTCCGTGTTTAAATTGAGATCAGCCTGAAATGCGACGGTCGCCACGGTTCGAGTGATATGCGATGAGCACGATTGAACTCACAAACAGTTGGATCGAGCGATCCAGCGATTGGGCGAATCCGATCCTGGTCAAAGAGACGCGGCAAGCGCTCAAGAGCCGGCAGTTCATCATCACGTTCATGCTGCTTCTGGCCGGTTCGTGGGTCATCTCCACGTTCGGAATGCTGGCCGCCGGCGACGCCATCGAGTTCGGTTCGGCCGCTCCGGAGTTTTTCTTTGCCTATTACTTGGTGCTGGCGATTGCCATCTTCATTGTCGTTCCGTTCGGCGCCTATCGCAGCC
>CAZGYE010000086.1:0-17973 GCA_964530165.1 uncultured Planctomycetaceae bacterium | reverse complement strand
TAGAGCGCTGCGTTCGGGACGCAGAGGTCGCAGGTTCAAATCCTGTCATCCCGACCTTGTCCCATAAGGACTTACGTAAAGTCAAAACGCCCAGGTCGGCTGGCATACTCCGTCCATTGGGTCTGGGGAAAGCACATCGCCATTCGCCGCAGGCAATACAAGCTGGTCCGGTCTGATCCGAAGAAGGACTGGGAGCTCGATGACCTGACAAGCGACCTGGCCGGCCGGAAGCCGAAACTCGCCGCCGAGCTGGAGCAGCGTTCCCAGCAGTGGCTGGCGGACGTTCATCGCCGCTGGCGCCGTCCGAGCACTCGCAAAACATGAATGATTCGAATGACAACAAACCCCATCGACAACCAACGGAGAGAATCATGTCCAGCGCGTCAGTTCGTTTCGGCCTGATCGGATTCGGAGCGTGGGGCAAGTTCCACGCCGGGGCCATCTGCAAGACCGAGGGCGCGGAACTCGTCGCCATCTCCGACTATTTGGAGGAGACGCGTCAAACGGCGCGAGAAACGCACCCGCAGGTCGAGGTCTACTCAGACTACCGGAAGTTGCTGGAGCGAAACGATCTGGACGTCGTTGACGTCGTCGTGCCGAGCCACCTGCACCGCGAGGTCGGCTGCGCGGTGCTCGAAAGCGGCAAGCACCTGCTGATGGAAAAACCCATGGCGCTCACCGGCGAAGAGTGCAACGATCTGCTGCGAACGGCGCAGGAGAAGTCAAAGCTGCTGGCGATCGACCACGAGCTGCGTCTTTCCTCGCTGTGGGGCAAGGTGAAGGAGCTGGTTGACGCCGGCCTCGTCGGCGAGCCGCAGTACGTGCTCCTCGAGCTGTCGCGCAACCCGTATCGTCTGGGGTCCGACGGCTGGCGATTCGACATCAACCGCGTCGGAAACTGGATCCTGGAAGAGCCGATCCATTTCTTCGATCTGGCCCGCTGGTATCTCTCCGCGTGCGGTGAGCCGGAGTCGGTCTACGCCGCCGCCAACTCCCGCCAGCCGGACCATCCGGAGCTGCAGGACAACTTCAGCGCCCTCGTCAGATTCGCGAGCGGGGCGTACGCGGTCATTTCTCAGACGCTCAGCGCTTTCGAACACCATCAGACCGTGAAGATCACCGGCACCAAAGGTGCCGTGTGGGCGAGTTGGAGCGGCGCAATGGATCGCACGCAGCATCCGACGTTCTTCCTGAAGGCCTTCGACGGCGAGAAGGTCGAGGAACTGCCGATCACTCGATCCGCCGGCGAGTTGTTCGAGTTGGAAGACCAGATGGCCATGCTGGTCGCCGCCATCGGGGAAGGCCGAGAGCTGCCCTGCACGGGCGAGGACGGCAAGTGGGCGGTCGCCATGTGCCTGGCCGCGCAGCGATCGGTCGAATGCGGTCAACCGGTGAGACTGGACGAATTCGTGTAGCAACCCGTTCCTACGAAAGCCAAAGGGGAGAACATGTTCGACATCACGCGGGGCGTGGTCAGCGTGGCATGGCTCTTTTTCCTGTGCATGGGCATGGGAACCACGGCAGAAGCAGATGGGCGTTTGAACGTGCTGTTCATCGCCGTGGATGACCTGCGGCCGAGTTTGGGTTGCTACGGCGATCCGATTGTCAGGTCGCCCAACATCGACCGGCTGGCAAAGCGCGGATTGGTGTTCAATCGGGCCTATTGCCAGCAGGCGGTGTGCGGCGCTTCGCGGACCAGCCTGTTGACCGGCCTGCGGCCCGACACGACACACTGTTGGGGCAACCGGACCCATTTCCGTCAGTACGTGCCGGAGGCGATCACGTTGCCGGAACATTTCAAGCGGCACGGCTACCACGCCGAGGGCATGGGCAAGATCTTCCACGGGGCGTTCAAGAGCGCCTACGTCGGCGCCAGGATGCACGATCCGCAGTCCTGGAGCACGGAGTTCTGGATGCCCGGCCCCCGCTATTACTACACGCCGCAGGGCATTGAGATCGCCCGGCAGGTTTACGCCAGAACCGCGAAGAAGACCGGCGCAGCGATCGACAACTGGGTCAACGATTTTGTCCGCGGGCTGTCGACCGAGGCGCCCGACGTCGCGGACAACGTGCTCTATGACGGGCAGGTCGCCGATCACGCGATCGAGTCGCTGGGACGGATCAAGGACCGGCCGTTCTTCCTCGCCGTCGGTTTCATCAAACCGCACTTGCCGTTTATCGCCCCGCTCAAGTATTGGCGGCAGTACGACGCGTCGCAGATCAGCCTGGCGGACAACCCGTTCGCGCCCCAAGGCGCGCCGCAGGTCGCCCTGCACAACTGGGGCGAGCTGCGCTATTACCACGACGTGCCGAATAAGGGCCCGCTCAGCGACCTTTTGGCCCATAAGCTCATTCACGGCTACTATGCGTGCATCAGCTTCATCGACACGCAGGTCGGGCGGGTGCTCGATGAGCTCGATCGGCTGGGGCTGCGTGAAAACACTGTCGTGATACTGTGGGGCGACCACGGCTGGCATTTGGGTGAGAATGGAATCTGGGGCAAGGCGACGAACTTTGAGCTGTCGGCGCGCGCGCCGCTGATCGTCAGCTCGCCGGCCATGAAGTCCACCGGCCGAGCCACCGACGCGCTGGTGGAGTTCGTCGACATTTTCCCGAGCCTGTGCGAGCTGGCCGGTCTGCCGAATCCGGAGCAGTCGTCCGGCAAAGGCCCGCCGCCGTTGGAGGGGGCGAGCTTCGCGCCGCTGTTGGACGACCCAAATCGACCGTGGAAGAGCGCCGCGTTCAGCCAGTACCCGCGCCGCGTCAACAATGTCGGCCGCGTGATGGGACGCTCGATGCGGACCGACCGCTACCGCTTGACAGAATGGGCCAGCCGGGAGAAGCATTTTCGCGCGGTCGAATTGTACGACCATCAAACCGACCCCGGAGAGAACGAAAACATCGCCGGCCGGTCGGAGAACGCCGAGCTTGTCGAGAAACTGATGAAAAAACTACACGCCGGCTGGCGTGCCGCGTTGCCTCGGGGATCGTAAAGTCGCTTCAATCAGCAACGTATTCTCCTGATTCCCCGCGGTGAGATGATTCTTGTATTTTCATTCGTCAGGCGCTACAATCGGGGCGTTGAATTCCAATTGACTTGTTTCTGCGTGTGTCGCTCGGTCGTCACACCAATTTCTCACAGCGGCTGTCTGTGTCCAGCGTGACGGTTGCGAGACTGTTTTTCGTGTTGGTGGTGTCATTAAGCTTCTGAAAGGAGTTCCGTCATGAAAGCCGGTTGTGTAAACGGGTGGGTTTTACTCTGATCGAACTGTTGGTCGTGATCGGCATCATTGCGATCCTGATTGCGTTGTTGTTGCCGGCGGTCCAGCAGGCGCGCGAGGCGGCCCGGCGTTCGGCGTGCAAGAACAATTTGAAACAAATTGGGCTGGCGCTGCACAACTACAACGAGACGTTCTCTGTCTTTCCGTACGCGACCGCGAATATTGGTCAATGCGCGGCCTCGGCCAACAACAACATCACCAACCACAAAGGCTGGTTGTATCTGCTGCCGTATTTTGACGAGGCAGCACTTTACAATCAGTTCAACTTCGAAGCGGCGACCGGAATGCGGAACACTGGCGCAGGTACGCTCGCCGGAGGCGGCGCGGTTGCCAGCGGCAACGCCGCCTTGTCGACGAACCGCCTGGAGGTCTTGCTCTGCCCGACTGACGACGGCCAGCCGTTTTACGCCGGCGCAAATGCCACTTACGGAGCCGGCGTCGCCAATAGCGCCCGAACCAGCTATGACTTCAGCATCGACAATGGGAACGGCTGCACGCTGTGGAGTAATGAGAACCTCAGCACGCGGAAAATGTTCGGGTTGAATTCCAGTTGCAGGATCCGCGACATCACAGACGGAACAAGCAACTCGGTCGCGGTCTGCGAAACGACCCTCGAGGTGTACGATGGAGTGACCGGATCGTGGGCCTGTGCGCAACATGTAGGCTTGGGCATCGAGCTCGACTACCCGCCGAACCGCACGATCAACAACTGGTATTGCTGTGGCTGGCAAACGCCGCCGTGGACGAATTACCAGATTGGGCGCCTCGGGGAATGGGGGTCGCCGGGCAGCACCCATCCGGGAGGCATGCACGTGCTGATGGCGGATGGCGCCGTGCGATGGCTCAACGAAAACATCGGCACCACACTCCGTGTCAACCTGGCCCGTATTGCCGACGGAAATGTGATCGGAGAGTTCTAAGAGTCTTTAACAATATGAGCGAGCGGGGGGCGTCAGCCCGCTGGTTGTCGGAACAGCCGGCTTACACCGGCCGCTCGCCGTTTTCTTGGTTAGGGGCTCTAAGCTCTTTCGTCACGTGTTACGTGAACACACTGCTGCGGGGAGGTGACATGCTCAAACGGATTGGCTTGACACTCGTGTGTTTGACACTGGTTGGATGCACTGAGAGTGACCCAGAGCTGGCCAAACTGGTGCCGGTCTCCGGAACGGTCACGCTCGATGATAAACCGCTCAGTGGCGCGACGGTGTTGTTTTCACCTCGCGGCCAGACACCGGGCACGGGGGCCTTTGGCTCCACGGACGCCGAGGGAAAATATACGCTCAAGCATCGCAGCAACCAGCCGGGAATTCAGCCCGGCGAGTACACCGTCTCCTTCTCCAAGATGGCGATGCCGGACGGCTCGCCGATCCCGGAAGGGAAGACCGCCGCCGACGTCGAGGCCGCTGAGATGATCCCGGAGAAATACACCTTGAGCGGGCAAGAGGCAATGGAGAAACCCACGAACAATACCACCGTTCCCGAGAACGGCGGCTCTTTCGATTTCAAATTGGAGTCGAATTAGAACAGTTCGCAGTTGGCTGTTGCACGGCGGCCTTTGGCGCACTCAGATCCGCTCGACATCCAGCCAGTTGTCGCCGACGGCGATGTCGACGACCAGGGGGACGCTTAACGGCATCGCGCCGGTCATCTCGGTGCGTACCAGCTCGATCAGCGCTTCAGTCTCCTCTGCGGGGACTTCGAACACCAGCTCGTCGTGGATCTGCAGCAGCATGCGGGCCGGTGAAGCAGTGTGCTCGAGCTCGGCGTGGATGTTGATCATGGCCCGTTTGATCAGGTCGGCCGCCGACCCCTGGATGACCGTGTTGATGGCCGTTCGCTCCGGCAGGTTGCGTTGCCGGCCGGTTGTGTTGCTGATGCCGGAGATCGGCCGGCGGCGGCCCAGAATGGTGCGGGCATAACCGCTGCGGACGCACTCTGCGAGCAGCTTTTCGAAAAAGCGGTCGACGCCGGCGTAACGGGTGAAATAGTTGTCGATGAACTCGGCCGCTTTGTCCTGGCCGATGCCCAGCGCCGCCGAGAGACCGAACGGGCTCTGTCCGTAGATCACTCCGAAGTTGACCGCTTTGGCCACCCGCCGCATACCGCGATCGACGTCGCCGGCATCGACGCCGAAGACCTCGGAGGCGACGGCGGCGTGGATGTCGGCCCCGTCGAGGAAGGCGGCCCGCATTGCCTCGTCGTTGCTGAAATGCGCCAGCACGCGCAGCTCAATTTGCGAGTAATCGGCACAAACGAGTTTCCAGCCCGCCTCGGCCGGCACGAACGCCTTGCGGATTTTGCGTCCCTCTTCGGTACGGATGGGAATGTTCTGCAGGTTGGGATTGCTGGAGCTGAGCCGCCCGGTGGCCGTCACCACTTGGTTGAACGACGCGTGAATCCGTCCGGTTTCGGGGTTGACCACGTCCGGCAACGCATCGAGATAGGTGCTTTTCAGCTTCGAGAGCTGGCGGTGGTCGATCATTTTGGCCGGCAGCGGATGCAGAGCGGCCAGCTTCTCCAGCACGTCTTGACTGGTGCTCGCGCCGGTTTTCGTTTTCTTCAGCACCGGAAGTTTCAGCTCGTTGAACAAGATCTGGCTGAGCTGCTTGGGCGAGTCGATGTTGAACTCGCGGCCGGCCAGATCGTGAATCTCCCCGACCAGTTGTTCCAGCCGCCCGCCGACGTCCACGCTTTGCCGCTGTAATTCCTCGACGTCGACGCGAATACCGGCGGATTCCATTTCGACCAGCACCGGGATCAGCGGACGTTCCAGATTCCAGTACAGGTCCCACAGTCCTTCCCGCCGCAGCTCGGCGCCGATCTTCTCGGCCAACTGCCAGGCGACGTCGGCGTCCTCGGCGGCGTATTCGGCCGCTTTGAGCACGTCGACTTCAAACATTTTCTTCTGCTGCTTGCCCGAGCCGATCAGGTCGCTGATCGGTATCGTGCGGTGATTGAGATAGCGGTCGGCCAGCGTGTCGAGGCTGTGGCTGCGGGCGCCGGGTGAGAGCAGGTAATCGCCGACCATGGGGTCGATGCCGACACCCTGCAAACGCACACCGGCCCGCCGCAGCACGAGCATGTCGTACTTGATGTTCTGGTTGGAAATCTCGATCTGCGGGTCTTCGAGTAGGGGGCGCAGCGTAGAGAGCACAGATTCGGCATCAAGCGTGTTCTGTCCGGGCGGCCCGTCGACCGGCAGGTAGTAACCGCTGCCCGCCTGCCAACTGAAGGCCCAGCCGACAATGTCCGCGCGAACGGCGTTGAGGCTGGTGGTCTCCAGGTCGAGGCAGAACTTTCGTTGCCGGCGCAGTGCGGCGAGAAAGTCGGCGAACTTGGCGTCGGTGTCGACAAGCTCCCAGGAGCGTTCGGTTCCGGCGGCCGGCTTTTCCGCCGCCTGGGGATCGCGCATTTGCTCGGCGAACCGGCGGAAGCCGAACGCGGTGAACAGCTCCAGCAACCGTTCCCGATCGGGACTCTGAACACGGGCCGCATCCCAATCGATCTTCAGAGGGAGTTGCGTGTTCAGCGTGGCCAACTGGCGGCTGACGCGGGCCTGGTCGGCGAAGTTTTTGAGGTTCTCACGCAGTTTGGCTCCCGGCGCCTCATCGGCGTGTGCCAGCACTTCGTCGAGCGAGCCAAACTGTTCGAGCAAGGCCCGCGCCTTTTTTGGTCCGACCAACGGGACGCCGGGAATGTTGTCGCTCGCGTCGCCCACCAGTCCTTGAAAATCGACCACTTGATCAGGCCGAATGCCCCACTCCTTCATCAGGAATTCTTCATCCTGAAACACGTCCTTGCGGACGTTGTACATTTCGACCTGAGGACCGAGCAGTTGCCGGGCATCTTTGTCGCTGGTCACAATACGGACATCGACGCCCTCGAGGGCGGCCTGACGGGTCAACGTGGCCATCACGTCGTCGGCTTCCCAACCGGCGTGTTCCACGACCGGGACGCCAAACCCCTTGATCACGTCGACGATCATCGGAATTTGCGGTCGCAGGTCCTCGGGCATCTCGCTGCGATTGGCTTTGTAGTCGGCGAAAATCTCGTTTCTGACTCTCGGCCCGCGGGAGTCCATCGCGCAGATGAGGTGCGTTGGCTGCTTGTCAGTGATGATCGTGAACAGATCGCGGGTGAAGCCAAAGACTGCGTTGGTCGGCTGTCCCCCCGGCCCGGTCATTTCCGGGATGGCGTGAAACACCTGAAAGATCAGGGAAAAGGTATCGATGAGGTACAGTGTACGGATCGTCGGCATTGGCGCGAATTTCTGAGAACGAATGACGAATGCCTTGAAAATCTCAGCGTTGGAATGACGAAACCCCATTATGGGGACTGTCGTTGGGAAACGCCACAGCCGATCGAAATGTGCCGATGTGTCGTGAGAGTCTTACGTGTGGGCGTTTGACAGGCGACCGTCGTTTGGTGTTCGTGTCGGGTTCCTGAAAATGGTGCTTGACATCGCTCTATCTACTTATAAACTCATAAGATAGAGCGATGTTCCCATAAGAAGTGTGGGAGGGACGGCCATGGCATCCAAGAACAACCTGATCGCGGTTCAACTCTCGCTGGTGTTCTTCGTGATGGCGAGCATTATTTGCGGAGTCATGGGCTACCTGAATTACGACGATCTGAAGAAGGTCCGTGCTGAGGTGGCCGGCGAGAAAAAAAAATTCGAGGACGAGCGAAAGGCGCGCAGGTATATGGAGGACGAGGTTGCGGCGATCAAGACGTTGATCGGTCACGAGTATGACGACGTCGGGCTCGACGATGACAGTGCCAACGACGAGGGCCCGGAAACGGTCATGCGGGCGACAAGGAGCGACTTGAAGAAATACGGAAGTGGGTTGACTGCGCGACGCGATAAACAGGGGATCTTGAAAGACGTGCAACTGCCTGAGGCCCAGTTCAGTGCCACGCTCGAACGAATGCGCAGAGAAATCGACCGGCTGGGACAGGAGCGAAACCAACTGCAGGTTGAACTCAACAAGAAACAGCAGGCCTATCGGAAAATTGCGCCGGACAAACAGAAATTGATTGCCGACGCAGAGACGAAGCGAATCGCAGCGGAGAAAACGCTACAGAATTCGATCAAGACGAGTGATGAGACGTTGACAAAACAGAACGACGAAATCAAAAAGACACAAGACGAAATCGCCAAGGTGCGAGGTGAGATCGAGCAGGAAAAGGAAGGTTCGGCCAAAGAAATCGAGCAAAAGGAACAGCGCATCGTCAATCTCCGCACCACAAACGCCCAGCTCAACAGGAAAATCGAGCAGGCGACGAGCATCAACTTCGTGAAGCCCGATGGACTCATTCGCTGGATCGACCGCGGCGCCGGCCTGGTGTGGATCAATCTTGGAAAGGCGGACCGACTGCCCGAGCGGATGAATTTTCTCGTCTATGCCAAAGCGAGTCCCGGTGTGGACCGTGGTGAAAAGGACCTCAAGGGATCGATTGAAGTGACGAAAATACGCGATCGCCATTTGGCTGAAGCGCGCATTTTGGAGGCCGATTTTCACCGGCCGATCGCTCTCGGCGATTTCGTCTACACGCCTCTGTGGAGTCCCGGCCGAAAAGAAAAATTCGCGTTGGCCGGCCGAATCGATATCGACCGCGACGGCCGTAGCGACCGCAAACTGGTGCATGACCTGATCGCCGCGAACGGTTCGAGTGTGTCCACTGAAATTGACGATCGAGGCAAACGCACCGGAGAGCCGATCGACGTGAACACGAAGTTCCTGGTGATCGGAGAAATCCCGACTGCGGCCGGCGGCGGCGAGGAAAAGCAAGTCGCCAGCGCCTATGCCGCCGAGTGGAACCGCATCTCCCAAGAAGCCCGCGAACGAGGTGTGAGGATTGTGAATTTGAACGATTTCCTGGCGTACCTCGACTATAAACCAAAGCGACGGTCCCGGACGCCGGGCGGACAAACGGGGGCGAAGAACGGCGGCGCCGACAAGGCAGACGGTCAGGGCGCCTCGACCGGAAAATCCTCCAGTGCTCCGGGTGGCCGCAAACGATTTGGACGGCAGAAGTCGCACGGACGGATCATCAAGACCTTCCGCGGCGGCAAACGCGGAAGTTAAGGTCGCGCCTTGAGGATGAATTCCCAGTAACGCCGGTGGGGGGGAAGCAAAATGGCCTCCAGCAAGAACAACCTGACCGCGGTTCACCTTTCGTTACTCCCCTTCGTCATGCTGAGCGTCGGCTTGGGGTCGTGGGCGTATGTGAGCGCTCGCGATCTGCAGTTGGTCAAGGATGCGCAAGTAAAGGTGAAAAAGGATCTCGACGAAGAACATCTGCGCCGCGTTGGGCTGGACGATCAACTCATACAGTTGAAGGCTTTACTTGGCTACGACGACGGCATCGAGGTCGGCATCGACAGCGATCCACCGGACGCCAACTCCATGCTGAGCAAGATGAGCAAAGACATCGCCAATTTCGGGGGATCGGACCTCCCCCAGCAAACCTTTAGCGCCGCGATTGCCAAGCTGCAACTGGAACTCGCCAACGTCTCACAGTCTCGACAGGCAGTGGAAGGTGATTTGCAGACACTCAAACTTCAGTATAAAGCGTTGGATGATCGCTATACCGAGGTGGTCGATCAATTCACGGATGCACAAAAGCTTGCTGAAGCCGAAAGGGCAAACCTCAAGAAACTTCACGCCGCCGCCGAGGATGCAAAGAAGCAGCAAATTCAGGCGCTCAAAGATAAGTGGCGGCAAGAGCAGAATCGGCTCTCCGACCTCAAAGCAGACCGCAAGAAAAAGGTCGATGAAAAGAACAAGGAGATTGACAAGCTCATTGCTACGAACAAAAAGCGTCAGGATACCATCGACGAGGCGACCAAAGTCAGTTTCGAGAAGGCTGACGGCGTCATCCACTGGGTCGACAACGTGAAGAAGCGGGTGTGGATTAACGTCGGTGAGTCCGATCGGCTGCCCAAACGGACAAACTTCAGCGTCTACACCAAAACGCATCGCGGCGTCGGCCGGGATGAGGAAGACATCAAAGGCGCGATCGAAGTAACGCGGCTGATCGGCCCGCATTTGGCTGAAGCACGCATCTTGCAGGAGGACAAGCGCCGGCCCATGATGAAAGGCGATCCCATTTACACGCCGTTGTGGAGCCCCGGCCACGCCGAGACGTTTGCGTTGGTGGGCCTGATCGATATCGACGGCGATCGCCGCAGCGACCGCGAGCTGCTGCACGACATCATCAAGACCACCGGTTCCACCATCACCACCGAAGTCGACGACAAGGGGAAGCTGCTGGGGGAACCCATCAGCGTGCAAACTAAGTTCCTCGTCGTCGGCGAAATCCCGGACCCGGTCATCGGCGGCATTCCTTCGGAGAAGAAAATTGCTCTGGACATCGGCGCCGCGTTCAAGGACCTGCGGAATCAAGCCCGTAAGCAAGGCATCCGCCGAGTGAAGCTCAGCGAGTTCCTGAAGTATATCGGCTACCGACCGCAGCGCCGGTTGTGGCGGCCCGGTGATCAGGCCAAATTCACACTCAAAGCCGGCGCGCACAGCACCGCCGTCAACGAGACGGTCGGAGACCGGTCGTCCTCCGGGCAGGTTTCCCGCGCCTACACCCCTCGCAAGAACCTCAAGCAGGAGTCGTCGACCGGTCAGACCAGCAAGGCCTTCGGCGGTCGCAAATAGTGAATTGGCGAGCGCCCGTCCGTCAGCCCCCTGATCCCAGGCGATGTTCTTTCGATTCTGAGCCGGCCCTCAGTCGTCTCGGGGCACAGTGATGGGCTCTCCGCTGGGCGCAATCTGAGAACCCAAATCGGACGACGTGGCAATCTGCCGCCGCAGCTCGGCAGTCGCCTGAAACAGAGCGCCCAAACGATCGTACCCGAGCTCCAATTTGCGGCAGGTCACTTCGAGTTGCGGAAACAACCCCTGCGACATCCTGTATTCGGCCAATTCGCGCGCCAAGTTTTCGATTCGCCTGCGGAGTCCCCGCCGCAACCGCCCCGTAAAGGCCATCACCAACAGTCCCGACCACAATAGAAACACCACGCCGGCCGACACGTAGAAGTCGATCGTCAGCGGTGGACTCTGATGGAGAAAAGAATCGAAAAAGAAGTTCTTGCCGATGCGGTACAGAACGAATGCGACAAAGGCGCCGAACAGCAGTTCGTAGAACGTACGGGTGAAGAACCCCGAGTTCTTCACGGACAAGCGGTCGATGATTTCGTCGATGCGGCGGCTGGCATCGCCCAGAAATTGGTCTTCCACGCGGGCTGCTTCGTCCCGCATCGTTTCCAGCGACGCCCGCTCGGCCAACGCGGGATCGAGCCGGGCGGATGTGACGTAGCCGGCAACCACGAATTGCGCTTCGCGGAGCACCGCGTCGTCGAGGCCGAACGCGGCAATTCGCTGGAGCCTGCTCTCGGTTTCCTTTTCCTGTCGCCGAGTGTGCAGTCGGCGGGCGCCCTCCAGCGCGCCGATCAACGCTATTTGTGCCGAGTTCCGGGCGCGAAACAGGCTGAACGACGCCACCAGGCCACCCAGACCGTTGTAGAACCGCAGCATCGACGAGAAGGGGCTGAAACCCCAGATGTCGGTCACCGAACTCAACAGTCGCCGCTCCCAGAGATTGCGGCTGACCAACAGTTCATCGCGCAGCCCACCAGCCATCGTGGCGGTCAGTTTGTTTCGCTGCTCCTGGAGCGCCGCTTCCAGCTCGGCAAGCGCCGGCCGGTGCTGGTCAAGCTCAGTGCGGCAATGCTCCAGAGCGGCGTGGATCAGGTCGATGAGATTCGCCCGGCGAATTTGAATCCGCTCGGACGCGGCCAGTTGCGTCGTCAGCAAATCTTGCAGCCGCGCGAAATCACCCGACGGTCGCCGGTCTGCTGACTGCTCCTGCAAGGCGCGCAGCGAATCGACGAAGAACATCTCGGGCACTTCGTACTGCCCGGCCATCTGCCGCCGCCAGTCTTCACGGACGTCTTCGTCCAGATCGGCATGTGTCTGGACGAACAATAATCGGCATCCGGTGGCGGCCTGCCCCAACTCCTCACAGACGCGGGCCGAGCGGTATTTCTGCTGCGTCGAGGTGTAAATGAGCACGTCGAGGTGCGGCATCAGTTGATGCAGCCGCTCGAGGTTGCTGCCGGGCATTTGCGCGACTTCGGTGGTATCGGGATCGGGACAGTCGACAATGACGATGTCTCGCAAGATCGGCGCATCGGCCCGTACGATCTCGAATTCGTCCGTCGGCAGGCCGAGCGCCTCCAGTTCGGTGTTCGGATGCGCGACGAGCACGGGCCGCATGGTGGTGGGCCGCTCCCGGCCGGTCGGCGTGCACTCCCGGCCGACCAGGGCATTGACTAACGAGCTTTTCCCCGTCCCGGTCCCGCCGAACGTCGCGACCACCAGCGGGGCCTCCAAGCGAATCCGCAACCGCTCGACCCGTCCCAGCAACCGCCGAAGCAACGCCCGGCAGTGGTTCATCGGCTCCCACGACGATTTCTCGTCAACCCACGCCGTCAGCCGGGCGACCAACTCGTCGACCTGGGCGAGCATTTCCAGTTGTGCCAGTTCAGGAGCGGACATGGTTGAGCTTGCTTTCCAGATTCCTACCGTCACGCCATTGTTTCTTGACGTTGGGTTTTCAATTGGTCTTCGAGCAATTTCAGTGCATCCTGCGCGCGGCGAAACGGTTCCGATTGGGGGACGTCGGCGGCCCTTTGCAGGTCTTCGGGCAGCGTTCCCAGCAGCGTCTCCTTGAGCAGTCCGGCCAGCCAGCCGGCCCGCCGGGCGGTAAACGCCGCCTGCAATCGCTGAAACTTTGCCTGCAAGAAGCCGGCCCCCTTACCCGCGGCACCGGCCAGCACCGTCTCGCCGGCGATCGCCGCCGTCGTGCCGCTGGCCAAATCGGCCACGATGGGAATGATCGTCTGGGTGGCCGCATCCACCACAAACGGCGCGACCACCTCGCCGGCCGGTCCCCAGCCCAACGTAAACAGCACCATGCTGGTCACCGGCCGCACGGCCGCTGAGATGTTGTTCAACTGCTTAGTGAACTTGTACAGTTCTGGACTTCCGCGCTGAAACGCCTCCATCTCCGCCGCCACGACCTGTTCCACCTCGATGTCCAACTGCAGCGCTTGATGCTCCTTTTTGAGCCGCTGCAACAGTTCCGAGCGGGATTTGCCGGCCAGAACCGTCTCGAACCGTGGCCGCAGCAGATGGCTGCCCGATTCGGTCATCCAGGTCAGTTTATCGAAGACTTCTTCCACCGTCTTCAGAATCGCTTCCCACTCACTGTTTCGGTAGACCTCTAACGGCGGGGTCTGATCGCGCGCGATTCTCCGCCGGGCGAAGCGGACCGGCCACGTCACTCCCTGACCCACCGCACCGTAGAAATTGTGAACCCGCTTGGCCCAGCCTTCCTGCTCGCGTTTCCACCACCGGCGAATCTCGTCCACAAGCAGTTTGTTGGCGACCGCCGGCCAATCCTTGATCTTCGCCATGCTCTCGGCAGACAAGCGCGCGGCCGCAGCCTGAAATTCACCGCTGCGACGCTCCACCTCGGACACATAGGCCGGCACACCGGCCTCCCGACTCAATAGTTGATTGAGCGAACCGCGCAGCGAGCGAATCTTGATTTCTGGGAAGCGCAACCGAGACAAATCGTCGGACAAGCTGCGTTCTTCGTCCTCAGGGACAAATCCCCCGGATTTCCGAAATCCCGAAGATTTGGGGCTGCGTTGGTAGAAGGGCAGTCGATTCTCCTCGGCGGCCGCCCGATCGTTCGGAGCGACGTAAACGAACTCCGGGTGGATGGCCGTCTCGCTGCAGAAAGTCTCCAACCACAGCGGCCAGTACTCGTCGTCCTCGGGAAGCAGGCACTGGTTGAAGATCACGATGACCGCCTTGTCCTCCGCCGCGGCCTGCCGGAAAAACTGTTTGACGGCCGCATCGTTGTATTTTTGCTGCGTCAAGACGGCAATCAGCACGTCGGCCGACCGGCGAATATGATCGGCCCGCTGCCAGTTGACCGGAGCGTCGCTGTCGATATCGGGCGTATCGAGCACCAGCAGGTTCTCGGGAGTCTGCTCGCTGGTTCGCCAGAACAGTTGATGCTCGGCCCGTTCCACCAGCGCAGCTTCCGAGTTCGTCCACTCTTTGAGATCGAAGCCCTCGAAGATCGCCGTCAAATCGTGACGCTCGGCAAAACCGGGTGGCACCAGGCAGACCGGGTGCTTCGTTCCCGATGCCAACGGACTGGTCGCGCTGGCCCGGCAGCCGGCCAGACGATTGAAGATGACGCTCTTGCCGATGTTCGTCCCCCCGACGACGGCGACCACCAGGAACGCGTCGTCGTCGAGCTGCGGCAGCAGCTTCTGCCTGAGCAGCTCAAACCATTCCCGGCCTGCCAGCGGATCGAGCTGCAACAGCTCGGCGGCGCGCTCCAACTCGACGACGGCTGCGTGAAGCCGTCCAACTGTCTCGGCACAATCGCGGTACGGGGTCGACATGGAACACACTCGGCTCGTCGAGTATAGCACATGCCGGTACAATTCACATGAGCGGTTTTCCGCTAAGTCACCTCACGGACGATTGGTGTTCGGCACATTGGGATCGCGTCGAGAGGTCCTCTGGGCTAAAGTTGAGCGCGAAGGGGCGATTAGCTCAGCTGGTTAGAGCGCCACGTTTACACCGTGGAAGTCGGGGGTTCGAGTCCCTCATCGCCCACTTTTCGGAACTCGTTGCCGAGTGGGAGGCGTTCGCCGATTACTTTTCGTCGTCAGCGCACACCCAGCCGCCGAGAGTGGTTTCGTAGTCGAGCAGTTCTTCCGGTTTGAAATAGATCTCGATTTCCCGGACAGCGGCTTGCGGGCCGTCACTGCCGTGCATCAGGTTCATCTGGCGACTGAGGCCGAAGTCGCCGCGGATGGTGCCCGGTTGGGCCTCGCGGCCGTTGGTGGGGCCCATCATGTCCCGGACGACGGTGATCGCCTCCGGGCCTTCGGCCACCAGCGCGATGACCGGGCCGGATGTGATAAATTCCTCCAGCAACGGGTAGAACGGTTTTTCGACGTGCTCGGCATAGTGCTCGCGGGAAAGCTCGGGCGTGACCCGGAGCATCTTCATGCCGACAATTTTGAGACCTTTGTCTTCCAGCCGGCCGATCAGCTTGCCGGCCAGTCGGCGTTGGACGGCGTCGGGCTTGATCAGAATCAAACTGCGCTCGGTGGCCATCGAGTGGTTCCTTCCTCTCGGAGTTTCGATTGTGTGATATCGCTCGCCGTTAGCCGCGGGTGAATACCCGCGGATATCCATCCGCGGCTAACAGCCGACGACCACACAGGCAAGCTGAACAGCGACGAACTGTAACGTTCCGCGATCAACGGGGCAACATCTTCCGGAACTCGCCGAAGAGGTAATAGCTGTCGTGCGGCCCGGCTGAGGCTTCGGGGTGGTACTGCACGGCGAAGGCGGGATAGTCGCGGTGGCGGATACCTTCGATGGTCTGGTCGTTGAGGTTGATGTGCGTGACCGCGACATTGCTAGGTAGCGAGTCGGCCGACAGCGCGAAGCCGTGGTTCTGTGTGGTGATCTCCACGTGATTGGTGTCTTTGTTCAGGACCGGCTGATTGGCGCCGCGGTGACCGAATTTCAGCTTGAAGATCTCGCCGCCGGTGGCCAGTCCGAGCAATTGGCTTCCCAGGCAGATGCCGAAAATCGGTTTTTTGCCGAGTAGTTGGCGAATCGTGTCGACGGCATACTCAAGCGGCCGCGGGTCGCCGGGACCGTTCGACAGAAAGATACCGTCCGGCTCCAGTTCGAGGATTTCGTCGGCGGTGGCCGTTCCGGGAACGATGCTCACCCGGCAACCACACTCCCGCAGATGGCGGGGGATGCTCCACTTGATGCCGTAATCGACGGCGACAACGTGCGGCGATCCATCCGTCTCACACTGGCCGGTTGCCACCAAATCGGCCGGCCGACCCAGTTCCGAAAGGCATTGGGTCCACGGGAACGCCTTATCCGGCACCACTTCCCGCACGAGATCCCGTCCCGCCAGTTCGGGACTCTGCCGGGCTTTGGCAATCAGCGATTCGTCGTCAAGATCGACCGTCGAGAGGACGCCGGTCATCGCGCCGTGAATGCGAATCCGCCGCACCAGGGCGCGGGTGTCGATGCCTTCCAGACCGACGACGCCGGCTTCGGCCAGATACTCTTCCAGCGACTTTGTCGAGCGGTAGTTGCTCGGCTGCCGGCAGAGCTCGCGGACGACAAATCCCCGCAGCGACAAACCGCCGCTTTCCACGTCCTCGGCGTTCGTGCCGTAATTCCCGATGAGCGGGTACGTCATCGTCACAATCTGACCGCAGTAGGAAGGATCGGTGAGAATCTCTTGATAGCCGGTCATGCTGGTGTTGAAGACGACTTCACCGAAGACCTCGCCCTCGGCGCCGAAGGCCGATCCGGCGTACACGGCTCCGTCAACGAGGGCAAGTTTGGCTGGACGTGGCATGAAGCTGGCCGAGGGAGTTTGTCGGTTCGAGTTTGTCGGAGAGACGATCCACCCTTCTAGCAAACTGCCGCACAAAAAAGAAGAGACCACTCGAGAATGGCGGTCTCGATCTCCGTTGGATCTCTCTCGCCGGCCCGTCGACCCCGCTGGGTGTCGCCGGTTCGGATCGCTGTGGAAGATGCGCTGCTCTCAGCTCTCCTGGTGCGTCAGGACGAAGTCATCGAAGCGAAACTCGTCGTTGTCCGGATCGCTGATGCCCTGGAACAACTCTTCCATGATGCGATGGAAGTGCAGCCTGCGGACCGAGTAGAAATTGTATTTGCCGTCTCGGCGGGACTCGATCAGCCTGGCGACTCGCAGCAATGCCAAGTGGTGGCTGACAGCGGGCTGGCTTTGCCCAAGCCGCTCGCACAATGCCGTCACATGCAGTTCTCCCTCCCGCAGCAGGTACAGGAGAATGCGGAGGCGCATTTCATCTGAGAGCAGTTTGAATATCTTGAGCAGGTCCTTCTCCAACTGGTCGGAAAGCTCTGGAATGGTCGAGTTCGACTTGGCAGCCACCAATTCTGCGGTATTTGGAATCATTTCCCCATTTCGACGCTTTGGTTTTGTTGAGCACATAACGGACGTCCGCAAGGCAGAAAGCCTCGTTGAGATTTGCTGTGACATCTTAGTGCAACGCATCTATACTTGTGATACGGCCCCATGACGTGCTGATTCAGCGGACCGCTGGAATCATTATGACACGGCCGTGACATATCGTCAATAACTTTTATGATAATTTGTTGTTGCGACGGCCTCCTGCCCGTCCAGACTGACAGAACTCGTAAGCAAGAACCGAGAAGGAGTGCCATCGTGACCAGCACCGGATTTGCCGATCTGACCGGTTTGCGAACGGTCGTCACCGGGTCCTCGAGTGGAATCGGGCGGGCGATTGCGTGGGGATTCGCCCGCGGCGGCGCCGATGTGCTCGTGCATTGCCGCCGGTTGATGAAGGAGGCGGAATCGCTGGCCGAGCAAATCCATCAGTTGGGACGTGCCGCCGAGGTCCTTTCCGCCGATCTCGGCGACGAACAGGAGTTGGCCGGGTTTGTCGATCGGGCGTGGAGTTCGTTCGGCGGCGTCGACGTCTGGGTGAACAATGCGGGGATCGATCACCACCTCGAGGAGATCCTCGCGCTGGCCCACG
>CAZGYE010000085.1:0-18071 GCA_964530165.1 uncultured Planctomycetaceae bacterium | reverse complement strand
TCAAGCCGCTTACCGCCTCATCAGACCACCTCTCCGGGTTCAAGTACGGGCTAAGGTAAAGCTCGAGGCCGGGCCAGGCCTGGTCTCGCGGGCGGTCTTCAATTCTTCCGCCGATCTCGGTTCAGGCTGATCCAACTTCTGTTCCAAGACGTCCAGCCGCTGCCAATACTCCGGCCCCTTCGGAGAGCGCGCACAAAAGGTTTGCAGCAGGTCGGTGATCGCCAACCGGATGGCAGCGACGTGGGCGTCTTGGGCGGCGGATTCCTCCCGCGCGGTGTCGGCCGGCGGCGACAGGCGGGCTCCGCTGAGAATACACAGTCCGGCCAGACAACACGTTCTCACACGTTGGCGCAACCTGTTACATCCCCAGAATCGGTCTCAAGACGTCAACTTCTTCTCGGCTGCCCGGCATGATGTGAAGATAGAGCCCACGGGGATCCAATGAATCCACCACAAGACGTAGCTCGTCTTCAGTCAATGAACCCCGGATCAACAACGGGCGGTCTGCATCCTGCACCATTTGAAAGTATTCCATCATGCCCTTGACCGGAATGTTGAACGGCTCGATGTTGATCTCAAAACATCGAAGCGCTTCTATCTCGAGAAAGGCATCCAGCAGGAACATGGATGTGGAGTGGAGATGGATGAAGTTACACGCAAACTGCTCAGCGATCATCCGATCCACCGGTTGCACCAGTTTTCGATACAAATCCGGCGAGAAAACGGCCGTCGCATCCTCCTGCATTCGAATGATGGGTCCAGGGGCCCAAAGCTGATATTGGGCGTCGAAATACCCATCGTGATACAAAGGAATGCGTTTCCAGGCTTCCTGGAAGAACTCCACAAACATGCGCCCCAAATGCTTGAGCAGCTCAGACGATTTCTCCGGCTCGTCCATCAAGTCAATGATGCTTTCATTGTGACCACGAAGTAGGGCATGCAGATCGGTGGGGCCAAGCTCGGCCCCGTGGCTGATGGGATAGCGCCCCTCCGCTCGAATGACCAGCGCCTCGGCAAACTCCAGGTATTTCTTGAACCAGGGATTCTCGTGATCCAGTCGTTTCTCCAAAGCTTCTTCCCACGAGAGTTTCTGCTCGTCGCCCATCACGTTGTCAGGCAGTACTCGGATCTTGCATCCGAGGATGGCCGGAATGAAACATGGAAACGCCACTTGTATGGGACATGCCCCTCTGAGCATATCGTCTTCAACTTCTTCGCCTTCCCTGAGCAGCTCTTCATAATCGTCCAGCCAATCATCCGGTTCTAACATTTCCGGCTCAATGTAATCGTTCACCTTCCATGACTGACAAGCGGAAAAATACTCCAAGGGATACCACCCCACAAATGAGAATCCCACCAGGGGACGGTCCACTTTCTCCCTGTTCCAGAACGCCTTGTATCTCTCGACTTTTGCCGGATCATTCCCAAATGGAAAACTCGATGCCATTGTCAATGCTCCCAACACTTCGTGTTGTCCTGTGAAGTGAGTCGTCTCCAGAAAAGCGAAAACTTGCGATGCCGGCGCGGACGGCGTAAAATTTTAGACGATGTCAGTCGTTGCCGTCAAAGACGGACGGAGTGTTCGGGAGGGAGTGATGCATTCACCAACGCTGAAGTTTGTCGCCTGGGGACTCGTCTGTTCCTGGTGCCTGGCCGCTCAGACAGCCTCCGAAAAGCAACGCCCGCATGAATGGCCGCAACTCAAGGGAAACTCCGGCTTCACCGGATGACACCCTCAAGCCTCCACGGAAGCTCATCGACCCGATCCGCTGTGATTGTTAAGCGTATTGTGACCATCGAATGTTTGCGACAAGACGAAACACCATGACAGTTGCTTGGGTGTGTTTGTGCGTGGTTGTCAGCGGCGCGGCTGCCGAGGAGAAACGTTCGCACATCGAAATCCGAGGCGTTTATGGCGGTGTGCCTGTGGCGTTGCTCGAGTCGGGGAAAATGCTGAAGGATTACGGGATCAACGCGATCTTTATGGGATCCCGCAGCATGAACGCAGAGCGAACGGCATTGCTCAAGAAACAGGGCACTCGGGTGTTCGCCGAATTCAATACGATGCACGTTGCCGGTTACCTGAAAGACCATCCCGACGCAGCGCCCGTCGGGGTGAACGGCAAGGTCTGTCCTCCACCTCACGGTTGGCAGGGCGTCTGTCCCACGCATCCGGGTTATCGCAAGTTTCGCATGGATGCTTTCCGCAAGGTGCTGGTCGACTTCGAGATTGACGGCATCTGGCTTGACTATCATCACAGCCACGCCAGTTGGGAGCGGGACGTGCCCGACATGCCCGATACATGTTTTTGCGAGCGATGCATCGCTCAGTTCGCGCGCGAGACCAAGACAAAGTTGCCTGACGAAAACACACCGCAGCTTGCCAAACTGTTGCTCGGGAAGTACAAGAGCAAATGGGTGCAGTGGCGCTGCGATGTGTTCACCGATTGGGTGCGCGAGTTCCGATCGATTCTTGACGAGACGCGTCCGAAAGCCCTGCTGGGCACATTCCACTGTCCCTGGACAGATACTGATTTCGGTGGTGCTCTGCGTAATAAGCTGGCCATCGATCTGAAGGCGCAAGCCAAATACGTCGATGTGTTCAGCATCATGCCGTATCACGCTCGATTCGGACATCATACCGATCCGGCGTGGATCTCCCGACAGACGACGTGGTTGGGCAATTATCTGGGCGTCAAAGGCGAGCCGGGCGAACGGCTCAAAATTTGGCCCATCGTTCAACTCTCGGATTGGGGCGAGACAGTGCCCGTCGATCAAGTGCGCACAACACTGGACCATGGCACGCGGTCTCCGGCCACCGGCGTGATGGTCTTCGCCTGGGGATCGTTGCGCAAGCAGATAGGGAAAGTTGATAAGATGGTCACCTTTTACCGAGCGATCCGGCCTTAGCAGCGTGTTGAAAATCCTGATACGAGCCGCGAGCGTGAGCGAGCGGGTTGCGAAACCTCGGAGAAACGAGCTGCGCCCTAACGGTCGTGTCTCTCCCATAGAAGTCAGATTTGGCCGTAGCCGGAGGAGAACATATTTGACCAATGGCTGACATGAACCGACGTGAAAGGATCATGGCTGCGAGCCGGAAGAAACTCGCGGACCGCTTGCCCTTTTTCCATTACTGGAGACACAGCCAGATCGGCTGGGCGGAACGCGAATGCCGCAACCGCGGCATGGGCATGAACTGGCTCAGGCCATGCCATGTGGAAAAGATGCATGGTGTCGAGATCACCGAGAGACGGAGTTCCTCGGCGGGGCAGACCATCGTGCACCGCACGTTCTCCACGCCCGTTGGCGAGGTTTCTCTGGTCCAGAGGCGTGAACCGGGCGTTGGGCAATGGCACGCTCAGCGCAGTTGGAAGGACGTGACGCCTTGGCAGACAGAGCGTCTCATCAAGGGGCCTGATGACTACCGCGTCGTCAAGTACATGGTGGAGAACACCGAATACATCGCCGACTATTTCCCGATCGAACAAGCAATGGATTGGTTGGGTGACGACGGTGTGGTGATCAGTCACCTGCCCCATTCACCGATGCAGATGTTGATGATCGATTGGGTCGGCAGCGAAGGGGGACGGTTCTTCTACCACCACGCAGATTATCCCGACCTGGTCGAGGACCTTTACAGCGCCCTGGGCAAGAGCCGCGAACCTTTGTACGAGATCGCCGCAAGAGCACCGGCGCCCATCGTCCTGTGCGGGGACAACGTTGACGGCTGCCTCGTCAGCCCAAAGCTTTTTCAGAATTACTTTATGCCCGTGTACGCAAAACAGGGCAAGGTTTTGCATGAGCACGGGAAGCTGATGGCGGTGCACATGGATGGACGGGTGGGCGTTCTCAAAGGCTTGATCGCCAAAACGCCGATCGACATCATCGAGGCGCTCCATCCCCCTCCCATGGGCGATGTGCCGATAGGCGAGGCGCTCACTCTGTGGCCCGATCAGGCGATTTGGGTGGGCTTTCCGGGGTCTGCGTACGCCCTTGGGCCTGAGGCGACCAGCGATTGTGCGATTTCTCTTCTGAGGGATGTCGGCCCCGGCGAGAGACTGGTCATCGAAATGTCTACGGAGAACCTGGTCTCGAACGAAAACCTCCTCGTGCTGGCGTCGGTTCTGGAGCACGCAGACCTCCCGCTGACACGGCCAAAGATCGACAGAATTGAAAGCTCTCTGCTCGGCTGAATAACTCCATACGTATATGGGGGACCGCTTTGAGGACACGACAACGCACACAAGGGTAAGGAGAATCGCATGGTCGCCAACCAGAGGCAACTAGACCGACGCCGCTTCCTCAAGAACACGGGCTTCGGCCTCGCTGCACCGGCTGTCATCACGACGGGCGCGCTGGGTGCAACCGGCCGCCGGCCCGCCAGCGACCGCGTGGTGACGGCGCTGATTGGCTGCGGAGGACGCGGCACGAGTCTGCTGAGCATCAACAGAGACCCGCGCTGCACCATCGCCGCGGTGTGCGATGTGGACCAGCAGCGCGTGGCCGCCACGCAGAAACGGATCGAGAAGTGCGACGCGTACACGGACTTCCGTCGCATCTTGGACCGCAAGGACATTGACGCGGTCCTCATTGCCACGCCGGATCACTGGCACGCCCCCATCACGATCATGGCCTGTCAGGCCGGGAAGGACGTTTACTGCGAGAAGCCGCTGTGCCGCACCATCTACGAGGGCAGGAAGATGGTCGAGGTAGCCCGCCGCTACGACCGTGTCGTCCAGATGGGCACCCAGTACCGCTCGATCGCGCGCACCCGTCAGGCGTGCGAATGGGTGCGTAACGGGCGATTCGGCACGGTGCACACGGTGAGGCTCTCTCACCCCCGCAACCGCACACACCCGTGCGAGCCTGGCCGCCAGCCTCCGTCTTACCTGGACTGGGACTTCTGGTTGGGGCCGGCGCCGTGGGCCGAATACCATCCGTTGCGGTGCCATTTCAGCTTCCGTTGGTTCATGGACTACGGCGGCGGCTCCATCGCCGATAACGGAGTGCACATGTTCGGCGTCGTCTCGTGGGCCATGGGCGCGGATCACACCGGTCCTGTGACCATCGAAGGCGCCGGCCGCGCCGACCCCGCCAACCTCTTCGACGCACCCGTCGAGATGAGCGTGCGCTACGAGTTTGCCGATCCACCCTTCGTGATGATCTGGGAGCAGCCGGGCGGCGGCAGCCTGAACCTGGAATTCGTCGGCAGCGATGCCACGTTGAGTGGTTTCTGGAACTTCAAGGTCACGAAGGGCCAAGCAGACCTCTCGCCGACCCGCACCGATGAGCTCCATCTCCGCCGAAGCGACAGCCATTCCGGCAACTGGCTCGAATGTATCGCCACGCGCCGGCGGCCGGTCATGGACGTCGAGATCGGTCACCGCGTGACATGTTGGAGTCACCTGGGCAATATCGCCACCCTCCTCGGCCGCAAACTCACGTGGGACCCCGCCGTCGAGCGGTTTCTCGGCGACGACGAGGCGAACCGCATGCTCCATGCCCCCTACCGCCAGCCGTGGCGTCTCTAGACAGCACGCCGCGAAACAAGCGAACCGAACGGGGCCTCCACCCACCGGGCTGCTAGGTCTCTCATCGCCACATACGCGGTCGCGTCATTACCGTTGCCCGCCGCCTGCTCGTTCGTGACAGCGACATCCAGGCGGTCTAATCGCTTCCTGCTGCTATCGTCTAGCAGTTGTCGCAACCCGTCCAGAGTAGTAGATTCTGGATAGCCTCTTTGAGCGTCGGCAAAGGTCGACCATGCTTCCGCCGCTTCTGTTTTCTGCCACCGCCATTCGGCCGCCACATCGAAACGCGCCGCAAACAAGTCGGGGTCTTGCTAGTTCATCGCCAACTGAATGGCCCCCCACCCTGCTTCGTCCATTCCCCTACATCCTTTTCGGTCCTTGTCATGAGAGAGAGAAGACAGCGCAGCGAACCCTGTTTGCGTCCCCATCGTCCGAAGAAGTGGACCTGACCCCTGATTTTCTTGCACACCTCCCGGTGGGGTGCGGGGTCAGCGGAAAGTCCGGGTAGGGCTTTGCAATCTTGCCCTGCGGGCGATTTCTGGTAGACTTTCTTGCCATGCGCTCTCGGCTGAAACGTCACGGAACTGGTTTTGAGTATTTCAACCGGGTTGGCAGCCCACGGTTGACGGTCATCGTGTGTTTTCAGTCTATCGGTTGTCAAAACGGTTGTTAACGAAGAAATATGAGAATAGGGCGAGAGTTGTAAGTCATTATTCTGTAAGGCTTGGCGGAGTAGCTCAGTTGGTTAGAGCAGCGGAATCATAATCCGCGTGTCGGGGGTTCGAGTCCCTCCTCCGCTACTTTGGACAACCGCGGCCTCTTGGTGACAATCGTTGCCAAGAGGCTTGTTTTTCAGAGACTTACGTCGCGACGGCTTGCCCGTCTCTTGCCCCTTCCCAGTGCCAACCGACGACACGTCCGGACACGAAAAGTCACCTTTTAGTACAGGCCTGAGTGCAAGCCGATCGTCGGTGCCAATCGCCTGCAACTCGCGTGGTTGGCGTCCTGACTCGACACCAACGTCCGGTGGAGACGGCAGCGACTCAATCGCCGCTGCCTGATCTCGAATCGCCACGTGACTGTAGACGCCCATCGTCAGATTGATGTCGCTGTGCCGTGCCAACGACTGAGCCGTCTTCGGTGGGACTCCCGCCCGGCCGAGATTCGAGATGAACGTGTGACGATTCGCGTGGAAATCGGCGACGTCTCTATTGTCGTCAACGTATGGAATGCCGCACCGCTCCAAGTCCAACCGCATCATCTTTGCCGTCTTCCGCTCCGCAACCGGGAACAACACCGTATCGGGCTCAATCGATGGCTTGGTAGCCAGCCACCAGACGGTGGGAAAAATACCGATGGGATCAACCGGCCGCACTTCTCCGCCGTCAACAACAGCGGCGGACATGAGACGAGACCCGTTGCTGATTCCTCTCAGCAGCGGGTCTTCTTCATTTGACTGCGACTCCCCTGCTTTGACCTGATCTCCGTTGTTGTCAAGACTGGCCACTTCGAACGATCCCCACAGACGATCTCCAGCGCCTTCACCAATGTCGCAAAATGTTAAACATGCTCTGCGCTCGATTCCTGAACGACCATCAATCTGCAATTCCCAGACGATCACCTGTGGAAATGTCCGAAAGTCAATGACCGCAGATTCCTGTATGATTTGAGTACAAGCAGGACTTTTGCAAAATCGATCGCGGACACCAGATGTTGTGCCGTTCCACCCGCACTCAACCACAATATGTTGTGTCGTAAACTGGTTTTGCAAAAGTCCTGTCTCAACCGAGATGACGAACCGGCAAACGGTTGCAACGGCGAGGAAGAGAAGCAGGCTGCGCACCGCCTGGGAGGTAGGGGAGTCGGTGCTGCCGAAAGCTCCACAGATTGCCAACAGGTCGGCGCAGGAAAAACAACAACACCTGGCATCTGTCAAATTGATCGCCGAGCAGCGGTTCGTGATCGCTTCTCAGTTGCAACGATACTTGCCGTCACTGCGAACGAAAAGCGAACGGACAACGGAGCGGTATCTGGCTGATCTGGCAAGTCTCGGCTACATTGCCGCAGTGCCGTTGCGCAGCTCGAACTGCGATGGCATGGTGCGATCTGATTCGGTCGATACGTTGCACCAATCAAAAGGCCACAGCAAGTTCCCGGACCGCGGAAATGATTCCCTCGGTCGCAATCGCGTCGATGCCTGCTCCCCAAGAGATGCGAACGGCTTCACTGATTTCGTCTTCGTCGAGGCCCATCGCAGTCAGGACGTGGCTTGGATTGTAGCTTGCTGAGGCGCAGGCCGAGCCATTTGAAAAAGCCAAGTCGTCACGCACGGCCATCATCAAAGCCTCGCTGTCCACTCCAGAAAAGCTGACATTTAGCACGTGCGATTGTGATCGTGTCGGATCGCCGTTGATGGTATGGTCAACCGCACGCAAGTCGGTCAATAGCTGTTCCTTGAGCTTCTCGGCTTGCTCGCGTCGTGTTTGGAATTCCGTTGACGCCAATTCCGCGGCCTTTCCAAGACCAACTGCTAGTGGCACCGGAATCGTTCCTGGTCGCAGGCCTCGTTCCTGTCCGCCGCCGAAGGAAATCGCGGAAACTGGTGGCCGGCGCCCGCCTTGACGTCGGACGTACAAGGCACCGATTCCCTTTGGTGCGTAAACCTTGTGACCGCTGATTGAAAGAAAATCACAGCGAAGCTGCTTCAGCTCCTCCACTTCTTTTCCGTACGTCTGGGCGGCGTCAACGTGAAACAGGGTTGGTGACTCGGCAAGAAGTTCTGCGATCTCCAGGACCGGCTGCATCACACCGGTTTCGTTGTTTGCGTGCATCACGGAAACCAGCAGTGTGTCCGGTCGGAGTCGGCGTTTGATTTCGTCCGATTCGACGTAACCGCCGGACGTCACCGGAGCGAGATCAACTTCGAAACCGCGGGACGCCAAGTCATCGAGCGGTTCCAGGACGGCTTTGTGTTCGATGGCCGTTGAAACGATGTGCTTGCGGTTGTGCTCTTCACCGTATTTCGCCAAGCCGAGCAAGGCCAGGTTGTTGCTCTCGGTTGCTCCGCTGGTGAAAACGATCTCTTCGGGCTTCGCGTCCAGAATCTCGGCGACCTGACTGCGGGCCGCCTCAACGGCGTCTTTCGCACGTTTGCCGTACTCGTGCGTGCTGCTGCCAGCGTTGCCGGGTTCGTCGAGGAACCACGGCGTCATCGCCTCGAACACGCGTGGATCGAGCGGCGTCGTCGCGTTGTAGTCCAAATACAATGGCCGGCTCATCTTATTCATTATTACGCGGTCCGTCGATAAAGCTCCAGTCTCGACTTGCAGGATGCTCGCCAAACTCGGATTACTCCGAGGAGTCCATTCAACCAGTTTCGAGGTTAACCAAGTCTCCAATGGAACGCACCGCATTGGGCGTCGCAAGGTAGCTGATCCCCCGGTGCAAGTGGAGGCGGAATTGACGACTCAACACTTTGTCTGTCAGATCGAATCCGTCGCGCACGCAGCGCTCTTTCAGAAGAGCGAGATAGAGTTCGTGTTGCTCACCGCCGAAGGTGTGCCATGTCAGTTCGACGTTACTGTCCGCCGGAACGTCGATCGGTGTTGGTGGCGTTGGTTCGCGGAGCGAAAGACAAAAGCCCCAGCGGCAGAGGACGTTCCAGTGCTCGATGCCCGTCTTGGTCTTCAGCCGGATGAGCTGGTCCTTGGCGTGTGATGACAATCGGAATTGTTTGATGCTCATCGGTCAGACTCCAGTGGTAGCGTCGACGGCTTTGGGTTCCCAGAAATATCCCTCTTCGGCTTGCGTGACTTTCTCTGATTCGTCGTAGTTCAGGTGGTACGCTCTCGCAATGTGGGGATGGAGGTCCGCGTAGTAGTGCTCGTCGACTTCGGTGTCCGTCGAAAGAATGATGACTTGATGGCTGGCGTGGGGAAAGTATCGCTGAATCAGATTGTTGCGGTGTTCGGCGTCGAGGCGGGCCATAGGCGTGTCGATGATCGCCGGCAGCGGTCGTGGTGACGCCTGCGCCAAACCCCACAAGACAGAGATCGCGAAGATTTGCTTTTCACCCTCGGACAGCCGTTTTTTCTGGACCGCGTGGCCCTGATCGTCAAATAGCGTAATGGAAAAAGTCTCGGGATTGATGTGGACGGTTTGTACGAGCGTCTGTTTCCGGAGCAGGAATCGGAACGAGTCCGTAATCAAGCCAGAAAGTCGGTCGATCTTGGCAGCAGTTGCTCGGCGAAGAAACTCATTCATTGTCGATTGAGTCCGGATTGCCAGCTTGACCATCCGGGTGCCTTCTTCGCCTCGAATCTGCTGGTCGATCTGCTTGCGACGTAGCGTTTGCAGTTTTCGTTCAGCTTCATCCCGTGCGAACTGGAGCGATTTGAGTTCGAGGTCGAGCTTGTCGGCACGGTCATTCAACACAGCGGACCTTTTTGTGGCTTCCTTCAGACGGTTAACGATCTCCGTGACATCAGAATCGGCAGGCGTGACTTCGAGTGCGTGATCGGCGTCTTCGAGTGCCCGACAAACTTTGTCCAGTTCATCGAGCAATCGGCTGGCTTCTTTCGAGCAATCTCGAAGACCACGAGATTGCAGATGCTGGAGTGATGTCCTGGCAGCATCGGAGAGCCTTAGACGGACCTGTGTCTTGGCTGCGGACTTGCGAGACTCGCGGTCTTTTTTCTGCAATTGACGCACCGCTTCAACGGCGTTAGCGGCGATTCCGTCCCTCTTAAGCTGTCGGATGATTTGGGCGTCTCGCTTGGAAAGCAGCTTCTCAACGACACCCGCCTCACGCGTGGTCTGTTCCTGTTCGTCCTGAGACTGGACTCGTCCCAGCAATTCAAGAACCAAAGTGAACGGCAATTCCGATGCGCTTAGCTCCACCAACTGTTGTTGCAACTCCTTCTTCCGATCAGCCAGTTCCGTCTTACGTCGCTGATGACCTTCCCGCTTCTCCCATAACTTCCCACCAACATTGGAGAATTCCTCTTCGACCTGTTCGAGTTCATTCGCGGCTCGAAGCCGATCATTCTCAATCGCGGCACGTTCGACCTTCTTGGTTCGGACGGCTTCGTCACGTTGTTCAAACTCAGTTTGCAACTGCTGCAACTCAGCATCACCCGCCAACAGCTCCGACCGCTCAGCCAGCCGATTTTCCAGAATTGAAGCGTCAGTGATGAGACGTTCGGCCAGATCCAGTCCGAGCAGCGACTTGATCGACGCACCAAGTGTGGCATCGCCGGTCTCGTCTTCGGCAAGAAATCGAATCTTCTCGGCGTCGAAAAAGAAAAGTTGTGAAAGGCCAATCGGAATCAGTTCCTGGACGAGTTCGTTCCAGTAATCGGATGAGGCCCGATTAACTTCGCCATCTTTGTAGAGGACGACATCTTCTCGCAGCCGTTTCCGGCGGAGCGACCAGCTTCGCCGGAGTTCGTAGATGTGTTCTTCACCTTTGGAAGCATAATGAAACGTCAGACCGACAGACGCACCGTCGCTGGGATCAACGCCGCGATGAATGCACTCATGCAAAAACTGTTCGTAGTTGCCGTCCGCACGTTTGGCGCAACGTGCCCGTGCGCCGTAGAGAGCCAGTTCAATCGCGTCCAGCAACGTCGTCTTGCCGCCGCCGTTGATGCCACCGAACAGCGTGATTGGCTTCGATCTGCCGTTGCATCCGATCGGAGCAAGGTTCAGCGTCTGCTCACCGCCATACAGACAGAAATTGTTCAACTTGAGTTCGTTCAGAATCATTGCCGACCCTTTTCATCACTGACGGATTCCAAGTCGGCTTCATCAAACAATGTCTTGTGAGGTGCCCGCGTTGCTCGTTCGAATTCCCGTTGCTGCGAATCGTCTCGCCGCCTTTCCTGATCCTGACGAATGGAGATGGCTTGCTCTTCGCTTTCGTATTGGCTGACGCGCATACGGTCTTCAAGCGTTTCGTAGATTCCGGCTCGACGCGACATGCCGCGGAATTCGCGTTCGATGTCCAACAGGCTGACCTGAAGCTGGAAGAATTCACGGTCGTCACCACAGATTTCGGCCAGCAAGTCCCAGTCGTCGCGCCGCAACAGGTGATCGTCCGAGTCGGGCTTCGGAAATGGCTTACCCAGCGCTTCTTCGTAGATCGTGGGCAGGCTGTCGTCGAACTGACGTTTTTCGTAAACCCAAATGCGACGGATTTCCTGCAGTTCATCCATCGAGATGAGTTCAATGTCGCGGACTTCCGGTGGACCGACTTCGCGGATTTCCTTCTGTACTTCCAGAACGCGCCGCAACCAGTGATCTCGCCATTCCTTCTTGTATGGTCCAGGAACTGTGCTGTCGTGGAAGAGCTGGACGCGGCCGTTCATGCGGCGGTAGTCCCGACGTTCCCGTTCGTTCTTGAAGTTGCCGATTTCGTTACGAAGCTCCAACAGCGGCGTCATCCAGACTTTTTCTTCGTCGTTTTTGATCATCGCTTCCATCGAGCGATCTTTGTCGACGAGCGTGCACACCCAACACCCAAATCGGCTGCTGCCACAACTCGGCGTGGACGTGTCGACCACTAGCGGGCATTCGCCATCGGGCGATGCTCCCTGGTACATTCCAAGCAGCGACTTGTTCGTATGCCCCCACGGGTTCTTGACCTGCATCAAGAACAACCAAACGTCGTCGTTGGTCCAATCCTCGACCGGCGAGTAGACCAACGAATTGGGAAGACTGGCATTGGGACTGAGGCAGTCGCGCACACGGTACTTTTCGTGTTTCTCCATCGTGCGAGCACGTCGCTGGCTTTCAGCCTTCCGCGTGCCAAGAACGAGAATCGCTTCACCGTTCTCGCGGACGACCTCGCGGATGAACTTATTCGACGGGTTGATCTTCATCCGCTCCGTACACCAGCGGAACTTCTTCCGCGGCGCCGGGTAGCCTTTGCCGATCAGGTTGACCCAGTAGCTGTCCTTGATTTCCGGAGTCAGCTTGTGCGGTGTGACGGGCAACCCCTGCTGGGCGGCCGCTTTCCGCATTTTGGCGTGGGATGCATCCACCCACGACGCGACGACAGGCTGTTCGACCAGTGTGTCGGTCGAGATAACATGGATCGGCTTGTGACGCTGGTCCGGCGACAGTGTGCTGATCGCCATCCAGACCAATTGAAGAACGGCCGTCGAGTCCTTTCCGCCGCTGTAGCCCACGACCCAAGGAACCTGGTCGCCGAGATAGAGTTCAAGGATGTCGCCGCAGAGGACTTTGATCGTTTCTGCCAGCCCCAGCTCGTCAAACGCCGATCGCGGTTTAGCTGGCTTTCCTGTGGCTGCCATCCGTGTTCCTCCTGAATTCTTCTTCCAGCTCCCGCTCTCCCGTTGCCAGCTTCAGGCCAACGTATTTCTTGATCAGGTTCCCAGTGAGCACGACATTGACGGTCTTCTTCGACAGGCGGCCAGCGTTCATGGCCCGACCTTCCCACATTCTAGCGTTACTGCGGGACCAGTCGAGGGTGCGCAGCTTCCGCAGCTTGGCTTTCCAGATGCGACGATGGTTTTTCAGCAGGTCATTCCCGACGCGGGAAATCGCTGCCAGAGCCAACGTATGGGCGTGGATGTAATCGCGGCGAAGATCAGCCGCGCTGACCTTGCGTTCCTTCGCCAGTTGCCAATCGTCAACGTGAGTAGCGACCTCGTTCCAAAACTCACCCGCCAAATCCAGTTTCTCATCAACGGTTTGCAATTCCAAGCCTGCCAAGAGCGTTTGCGTTGCGTTGTATATGCCGCTGAGTGTGAAGAGTTTGATGGACCGGTTCGAAATGCTACTGCGTTCGAGTTCCGTCAAATCCGTGAAAACCGTCACTTTTTGTACAAGTCCTTTCGCAATGTACGCCCCATCATCCCGATGGTCATACAACAGACCCAACGATTTTGTCGGACGAATCGCGTACCGGTTAAGGTCGGCGAACATCTGCTGCGAACGCTTCAGCCCGACATCCATGAAAAACACCACCGCAATCGTTTCGTCACCGAGTTCTGGGGTTTCGTGTAGCGCTTGTTCGATGGCAGCGCGGCGGTGCTGACCGTCATTGATCACGAACTTGGCGTTCATCGGAATCAGCAGTTGGCCGACATTCTGTTCGCCTTCGCCGGTGCCGATCGGCTGGAAATTGACTTCGCCGTCGATTGACGCAGTGATGGCCGAGAACGTGTATCCGTTGGGGTTCGATAGGATGTAGCGGGCGATCTCCGGAACCCGGCTTCGGTTCAGCACCCGCTGCGCCCGCATCTCTGGGTTGAGTTCTTCCTCGTCAAAGAGGAAAATCCGAGGAATGAGTCGGAGCGGGCACATCGACGAGTAGTACTCACGACCAGCTTGAATGCCTCGAATGGCCGGGAAGTTGTATTCAAAGGTTGACATCGCGACTGACTCCTTCCGAAACGCAATTGGAAGTGAAACTTTCACGTCCAATTGTTATCGGATGACTTCCAGACCCTATATGAGTGGAATCTGAAAAAAACGCAATCGCGAGTACGACGTGATATATTCGTCGTGTGAAGCTCCGTCGACAAACGCCACCTCTCTCCAAGTCTGGTCCGCCGCGAATCGACGTGCAGAAACACGAGTACAAACAGATCGCGGAACCCCTTGATCGTCACCAGATCGCCCAACGCTCTGCCCAGTTTCGAACCGAACTTGACCAGCCTGTTCCGCTCCTTGTCCGTTCGGCTGTGGGTGAACACTCAACTGCCTCTTCGCGTTAACCGGATGAGTCCCGGTTTCTCTGAGCATTGAACCACGGAGACACGGAGATGGATCCGATCATCGGAAGGCGGTCTGTTTTGACGCACAAACGCCAAAGGTGCAAAGGTCCGCAAAGATGCTGCTTGATTCCATCGAAATCTGCCGACCGAAGCGATTGGGGAAACAGACCGGCTGAGTGTCTTCGTTGGATTGTCGGACAATTTGTGAATCCAACGACTGGCTACAAGACCGAGCCGGAAAGGGACGGGAAAGGTGGAACGGGTTACGGCAAGCCAAGCTGGTACAGCCCGGAGTTCAATTGGCGCAACGTGCCGGGCTTGAAGCAGACGGATGAGCACCCAGTCGTCAACGTGACGTGGAATGACGCACTCGCATTCTGTAAGTGGCTCAGCACGAAGGAAGGCAAGAAATACTCGTTACCAACCGAAGCCGAGTGGGAATTTTCTTGCCGCGCAGGCAGCACGGAGACGTGGTCCTTCGGCAATAACCGGGAGCTGCTGCATCTCTACGCCTGGTTCGGAGAGAATCCGGATCACAACACGCATCCGGTCGGCACGCTGAGGGCGAACGGTTTCGGTTTGCATGACATGCACGGCAACGTCGAAGAGTGGTGCGCAGATGAGGCACGCGTTCGTGGAACGGACCGAGCCAAACGCGGTGGGTCGTTCACTAACGTTTGGTACTTCACCCGCTCTGCTACCCGCACATTCGGCAGTCCTACCGAGCGTTCCTGCCCGATTGGTTTTCGGGTGAAATGCGACGTAATGGATTCAAGCAGACCACAAAACACGGCTGGAGCATTAGGGCCTCGCGGCCCGGTCGAACGCGTGAAACCAAGTCCGTCAGACGTGCAGCCAGCGTTCCGCCGGATCCCGGAATTGGCGACGGCCCCGTTTGCCGCAGAGCAGGCGAAAGAATATCAACAGCGCTGGGCCGAGTGCCTGAACGCCCCCGCCAGCTTCACTAAGTCGATCGGCATGAAATTCGTGCTCATCCCGCCTGGCACGTTCATGATGGGGAGCCCCCCCTGAGGAAGTCGCGGAGCTGCTAAAAACGACGACCAACGAGGCATTGCATAAAATGGCTATCCCCTTGACTCCAGTAGCCCCAACATATCGTGTTTTGGGGACGGTGATTGCCGACAGCCACAAACTGTTGGTACTGCGCGTTGGTAATTGACCTGGTTGAACAAAAACGGCTAAGCCCGCGCGACCGTTTCAACCGATAAAGTTTCCGTATTCGTTAAACTCACCGCGCGGGATCACACGACATGCGTCTAGATGCAGGCACAGAATGAGGAACAAGATTATCTATTTTGCCTGTTTTGCATCTTTTTCTTCCGGCTGCGGCGTGATTGACACCGCAGCGCGGACGATGCTCATTGAACCACTTCACTTCCATACTGAGAAGGAAGCACATGCGACTGACAAACGTCATCGCTTGTGGGCCAAGGCTGCTTGGAGGGACGTGCTCGCCTGTTCACAATTGGTGTATTTTTCGGACGATTTCGTCAGCGGGTTCGAATCCGGTTACATCGCGCAGCTGAAGTCCAACATGCGGATCGGACCACCTCCCATCCCGCCCCGGAAGTATTGGAAAGACCGCTACCGAACTGGACATGGTCGCCAAGCCGTGAGCGACTGGTTCGACGGCTTTCGTTTGGGTGCCGAGGTAGCACGACAAAAGGGTCTGCATGGCGGCGAACAGGTGCCGTCGTCACGAACAATGGCAATGGCTCCTCTGCAACCGCCCATCGTCAGCGAACCGACATCCTCGCCAAATTCCAGCACACAAGACAGGCCATGAACGAACCGATCCAACCGCACGACAGAGCGACTCAACGCGCCCACTGCTCTGGGTGGCTCCTTCTGTGTATCGCGGTCATGAACTGTGGATTACTGGGGGGATGCGCGGCGATCACGAACCCGGTCGCCAATGGGATCCCGGCAAGCCTGGTGCCGCCGGAATTGCTCGCCGACGCCAAGGAAGACATGGTACCCATTCCACTGAATCTGTTGCGTCGGAAACCACCGGAGGCCTATCAACTAGGACCGGGTGACGTGCTGGGCGTATACATCGAGGGCGTCTTGGGCGAGCAGGATCAGGCGCCACCGGTGAACATTCCCGACGCTCCCAATTTGCCCACTGCCCTGGGATACCCGATTCCTGTCCGTCAAAACGGAACGGTTTCCCTACCGCTGCTTTCACCCGTGAAGGTCCAGGGGTTAACCTTGGAAGAGGCTGAAGCGGCGATTATCAAGGCCTACACGCAGCAGGAAATTCTGAAACCTGAGGCCCAACGCACGATCGTGACGCTCATCCGGCCGAGACACGTCCGCATCCTGGTCGTTCGCCAGGATTCCGCCAGTGGAGGCGCGACGATTCAAACAGGAGGGATTCGAGGGCCGCAGTTCGGTGCGGGACGAGTGCTCGGAGGCCGCGGTCGAGGCACGGGGGAGATTGTGGAACTGTCCGCTTTGGAAAACGATGTGCTCAGCGCATTGGCGCGAACCGGCGGACTTCCAGGCTCCGGCGCAGCGAACGAAGTGGTCATTTTTCGCGGGTATTTCGAGAACGAGAGCGACAAACAAACAGCCATCGATCAATTCATGAGCCTGAAGGCTGGTTTCGAGCCACCCATAAGCTCAGACGACGATGTCCGCCTCATCCGCATTCCTTTGCGGGTCCGGCCGCACGATCCGCCAACGTTTCGACCGGAAGACATCGTCCTGCATTCGGGCGACATCGTGTTCATCGACAGCCGCGAGGCGGAAGTCTTCTACGCGGCCGGTTTGTTGCCGTCAGGCGCCTATCCCCTGCCGCGCGACGAGGATCTCGATGTGATTGAGGCGATTTCTATGATTGGTGGGCCGTTGGTCAACGGTGGCGTGAATTCGAACAATCTGTCTGGCTCGATCATAGAACGCGGGATCGGTCCCCCGTCGCCGAGCTTGCTGACCGTCTTGCGGCGGACACCGGACGGCTATCAGATGCCGATCCGCGTCGATTTGCGAGAAGCGCTCCGCGACCCGCGGCAAAGCCTGTTGATTCAGGCTGGAGATGTGTTGGTCCTGCAGGAAACGCCGGGGCAAGCACTCGCACGGTATTTCGCGGATGTGACCAGCTTCAACTTGTTCTCTGACCTGATCCGTCGCAGCTTCACCAATCTATCGGCGATGGTGACGGCACCGTGATTCCGCAGCCACGACGAGTCACTGCTGAACCGCACGTTTTGCCAGCGCGGCAGCCACCCTCCGTAAGAGGAGATCGGCCTGGGGGTAGCGGGCGCGTTGTGCGCGCACAATCAGTAACTCGCGGCGCGATTCGTTCAGACGGCCTTGTTCGAACAAGAGTTTGGCCAGCCGATAGCGCCACTCCGCCTGTTGTGGTTCCCGTGCGAGAGCCGCTCGGTACGCCTGAAGCGCTGGGATCGGTTGGTCCAGCTCGTCGAGTATGAACGCCTTCAAGGCGAGTCGGTCGGCAGAGGAGTCCGTCTCTCGGCGATTGAGCAGTGAGAGCGCCGCCTCGAACAACCGGATGCGTTGGGCGTCGCTGAGGTGGTATCGGGCGGTCGAGGTGTCATCTCGCGGAGTGGCGTAGAGCGCGGCTTGCACAAGCAAGTGTGGGCTGTCGGGCACCACCTTCGCGACAAACTCGCCTGGAGCGAATCTCTCAGCAGCGTGGTCGAGGATGTCGGGGAGGGACTTCCCGGACAGTTCCAGCGAATGCCGCCAACTGGCCCAGGCGCGTTCGGGACGTCCCTGGGCCAACTCGTGCAGCCCGCAAGCATACCAC
>CAZGYE010000084.1:0-18085 GCA_964530165.1 uncultured Planctomycetaceae bacterium | reverse complement strand
AGTATTCACGACAGCGGTTGGCTGGGGGGGCGGAACACCGGGTCGATCGTGCGGCTGCGACCGAACGGCAAACTGCCCCTCGGCATCCGCGAGCTGCGAGCGACCGCCGACGGTTTCCAGATCGAGTTCACGGCACAAATCGACGCGCAGGCCGCCGCGATGCCGGGCAATTACAGCATCTCCGGCTACACGCGCGTCTGGAAAGGCTCGTATGCGACGCCCGATTCGGATCGCCATAAGGTGACGGTCGAACGGGCGACGGTCTCGGCGGATTCCCGGACGGTCACCCTGCATGTTGATCGCCTGCGCGAAGGTCACGTTTACGAGGTAACCTGCGGCAAGATCGGCAGCGACCCGAACAGGTCACTTTGGCCGGCCACCGGTCATTACACCCTGCATCGGATTCCCGGGCGGATGGTCCGCGCCAAGCGGTCGCGGTCGTGACCACGTCGTTGCTTACGTCAGGGCGTGCCACACGGGACGGAGTTCGAAACTCTTTCCATCTTGAAGAACTGATCGGCCCTGGGTAGTGGGGTCATTGGAACTGATGTTTCCTTCGGATGGCACAAGTGGCATGAAACGCCCTGGATGTCAGTCGAACATCAGCAAAAACTGCAACAAGGGTATTCCAAAAATATCCCCCATATCACCGAAGCTTTCTCGTGTTTTCGTCACGAGAAGAGGCTTTCCGCAATGATAGTGTTCGTTGAAATAGCGCAAGCCACGCAAATCGCGGCTCGACCATCGGTTGCGATATTTCACTTCGACGGGAAGATAATGATCGGGCCGCGTGTGCACAATGAAATCAACCTCTCGCTGAGCGGAATCCCGGTAGTAGTCGATCTGCAGAATGCCGTCCCATTTTTTCAAGGCGTTAAACACAAGGTTCTCCGCATAGAGACCCAAGATGTCGTCGTCACTCAATAATTCGTCGCCGATTCTTAGCACAGCATTTCTTAGGGCCAGATCCACCAAATAGAATTTCTGACTACCACGGCGGATGCGAATTGCCGATTTCCTGAATTTGCCGGCATGGCTGATCAAGTCGGTCATTTCCAAGAGGGGAAGGTATTTTTCAATTTGCTGAACACCCACGCCAATATGGTTTGATAGTTTTGTCAGGTTTACTTCCTGTCCAGGCCGCTCCAAAAGGGAAATGTAGAATGCCTTGAGCTGTTCTGGCTTCCTAAACTCTGTGGCAAGAACCAAGTCTTCATAAATGACCTTTTTCACCTGATTGTCAAAGAGATATTCGATCTTCTTTTCGGCCGTGTGGAATTGCCATACTTCGGGGAATCCACCATCGACGACGTACTGATCGAATGCCTTTTCAGCTTCCGACCAGAGCTTATTGGACAATTCGGGAATGGTCACTTTTGAGGTGCCCAGGTGAGCCGGCGATTTTGCAAACAGGCCACGCGCCGCTTTTCCGAGATTGCTGATTTTATGGATTTCGGAAACCAATGCCGGCTTGTTGCGATTGCGAAACAGCATAAACTCTCGAAACGAGAACGGAAGTACGTGGTAGTCCTTCACGCGGCCCAGTAGGCTTTCTCGACTCTTTTTGAAGATTGGACTTGCGGCCGATCCAGAGATCACAACTCTGACTGGGTATTTCAAATCGAAATACTTCTTCAGATATTGCTCCCACCGATCCAGCGTCTGGATCTCATCAAGAAACAGGTATGCTGGCCCACTCTGCCCGAGTTTATTGAGTCGGAGCATCATTTCCTCAATGACAGCCGCCCCACCTTTTGCATCAGCCGTCGCATCAACAAGAAACCGGGCCGGATCGTCCAGCGAGTAGTAAATGATCCGCCGCCGCTCAATTTTTCGCTGCGTAAGCAGGTGTTGCACAAGCTGCTGGAGCAGCGTCGATTTTCCAACCCTCCGCGGACCGGTGATTGAAATGATCTGGGTGATGCTATCGAGATCGTCAACCAGGTTGCTGAAAATCGGCCGATGAAACTTTGGAATCGTCTTCCGCCACGTGGTCAAACTGCCACCCTCAAGCCACGGCGAATACGGCCTCACAAGTGCTTGAATATCCACGATTTACCCCTGTTCTGACATTTTCCATATCAGGATACTTGAAATTATCAATACCGTAGCATATAAAATCAACAGTATTGAAGCAAGGGTAATTTCAGGAGAATCAACAAAAAACCGTCACGGCAGTAACCATGACGGGCAACAACAGTCCGGAAAATCGCCAGAATGCTGTTGCGCAACTTCGTTCCTAACGCGGTTCGCCACAGACGGGAAGAGGTGAATCGCGATGGCAAACGTGCTTCGGCACGAGGTGACCCAAATGCTGGAAACCATTGGTCGATGGGTTTCAACATGGTTTGGAAAATAGAATTTGCAAATGACCCCACTACCCGGCAGCCGGTTTGACTGCAAGCCGTCGACTGATCGGTTACAATGGGCGGCTCGGTATCTGGTTCTCACGATGGCTCGATCGCCCCGTATCACCCTCGAGGAGACACCCATGACCAAGCACGAAATCGCCTTCGGACTTTGCGTGAGTTTGGTTGCGCTTGCGCCCAACGGCGGCGCCGCGTCGGATCGGCCCGCACTGGCGGCCCCCGGCGCAAAGGTCGAGAAGCTCGCCGGCGGGTTCCAGTTCACGGAAGGTCCAGCCTGCGACAAAGACGGGAATGTCTTTTTCTCGGACATTCCCAACAACCGCATTCACAAGTGGTCGCTCGACGGCAAGTTGACGACGTTCCGCGAGAACAGCGGCCGTGCCAACGGGCTGTACTTCGACCGCAGCGGAAACCTGCTGGCTTGCGAGGGGGGCAACCGCCGGCTCACGTCGATTTCTCCCCAGGGCGAAGTGACCGTGCTGGCCGAGGGTTGCGACGGCAAGAAATTGAACAGTCCCAACGATCTGTGGATCGATCCCCGCGGCGGTGTGTACCTGACCGATCCACGCTACGGCCCTCAGGATGGATTGGAGCAAGACGGCTTTCACGTTTACTACCTGCCGCCGAAGGGAAAGACGCTCGTCCGGGTGCTCGACGACCTGGTCAAGCCCAATGGCATCATCGGGACCGCCGACGGCAAGCGGCTCTACGTCACCGATCCGGGCGGCCAAAAGACGTATGTCTACGCCGTCAAGCCGGACGGTTCGTTGACCGATCGAAGGTTGATCGCCCCGGAAGGCTCCGACGGGATGACGCTCGATGAAAAAGGAAACCTGTACCTGACGCACGGCGGGGTGCAGGTTTATTCGCCCGACGGAAAGAAGATCGCCACCTTTGAGACGCCGGAACATCCTGCCAACCTTTGTTTCGGCGGCAAGGACCGGCGGACGTTGTTCATCACGGCCCGCACCGGGTTCTATTCGCTGCGGATGAATGTTCGCGGCCAATAGCCTCGGCCGTTTTCATCAGGCAGGCGCTATTGCGGTATTTTTCGAATTAACGAGAATTGGCCGCGATGGATGCCCTTCAGGAAGCACTAAGGCTGTCGCGGGCCCAGCTCGAAGCGGGTCAGTTGGAGGAGGCCGAACGGACCGGCCGATTGATGCTCGCGGAAGCGTTTCACCTGCTCTCGTTGGTGGAAATGAAGCGAGGCAACCTCGAGGGGACCGCCCGGCATCTCAGCCAGGCGGTTCAGCTCGACAGCTCACGTGCCCGGTGGCATTTCGATCTGGCGACTTGCATGCAACAGCTTGGCCGTGCCGCGGAAGCCGTCGCCTGTTATCAGCGGGCGATCCAAGTGAAACCGGACTACGCCGCCGCGCATCACAACCTGGCAACGATCTACCGCGACCAGGGCCAACTGGAACAAGCGGCCGAGAGTTTCCGGCGGGCGACCGAGATCAATCCGACCGCCGGCCTCAGTCACCGGTCGCTGGGAATCGTGTTGCGCCGGCTATGGAGATTCGATTTGGCAGTGGAGCACTTGAAGCAAGCTCGGGAGCTGATGCCCGGAGATTTGACGGCCGCCACCTCTCTTGCCGAGGTCTACGAAAAACAGGGCCGATTTGACGAGGCATGGGGCTGCCTCGAACAGTTCATTGAAGCCGGCACACACGATCCGCTGGCGCTGCGCATCTATGCCAACCTCAGCAAGCGGATTGCTCGCGAGGAACATGCGCTTTGGGTGACGAAACAGGCGCTCGAGGCAGGTCGGCTGTCGATAGCGAGCAGATCCTCCCTGCATTTTGCGCGTGGCGCTCTGCTGGACCGCTTGGAGCAGTACGATGAGGCTTTCGGGGAGTACCGTCAAGGGAACGCGCTGGAAGCGAAGCGGTTGGACCGCTCCAAGCGGTTGGACCGCTCCAAGCGGTTCGACCCGCAGGAGCATCGGCGAAAAATCGATTCGCTGATCGCCGTTTACGGCGACGGTTTGCCAAACATGCCTCGCGCCACGGTGAATTCCGAACGGATGATCTTCATCGTGGGGATGCCCCGGTCCGGGACGACGCTTGTGGAGCAGATTCTTGCCAGCCATCCGGCCGTTTACGGGGCGGGCGAATTGCTTTGGATCCAGCGGATGGCCGACTCGATGCCGCAGCGGCTTTCCGTCGATGCGCCCTATCCAGACTGCATGACCTCGTTCACTCAGCAAGCTGCAGACAGCCTGGCCAAGTCGTATCTTGATGGAATCGACGCCCGAAGAGACGGAGCCGTCCGGGTGACCGACAAAATGACGTTCAATTTTCTGCACCTGGGTTTGATTGCGTTGGTCTTCCCGCAAGCGCGGATCATTCACTGCACACGAGATGCGCTGGACTGCTGTCTGTCCTGCTATTTCGCCCAGCTCGGGCCGTACAACCCGTACGGAAACGATTTGGAACACACGGGGCTGTATTTCCGCGAGTACCAACGCCTGATGGCCCACTACCAGCGCGTGCTTCGTCTGCCGATCCTGACGGTCCCCTACGAGCGAATGACCGGCGAATTCGAGGAGGTGACCAGAGAGTTGCTCGACTTCTGCTCTCTGGAGTTCGACGAGCGGTGCCTGCGGTTCTACGAGACGGATCGTGCAGTCATCACCGGCAGCTACGATCAGGTTCGCCGTCCGATCTACCAGTCGTCGAAGGGCCGCTGGCGGCATTATGAAAAACACCTCAGGCCGCTGCTGGCGGTGCTGGGAGAGAGTTGAGAGTGCTTCCAATTCGATCCGCCCTGGGCCAACGGTTGATCGCTGTTTCGCAAGAGCGAGGTGAACAGCCGACTCGCGCCGGCCACTCGCCAGAGACTCTCTCGGGACTTCCTGTTTCCTCCTGGCGGCGATAGACTGCGCGACGGGGATGGTTTTTCTTCACCAGGAGCCGCCATGATGATCCGTTTTGTCCGTGTCGTGTGTGTGGTCCTCGTGTCAGCGGTCTGCGTGGGAATGTGTGGCCCCGAACAAGTTCAGGGGTTCGGCGCGGCAAAGCCGAACGTCGTGTTCATCCTCATCGATGATTTGGGCTGGGCCGATTTGGGCTGCACCGGCAGCCGCTACTACGAAACCCCGCGGATTGACCAACTGGCCCGCCAAGGAATGCGGTTCACCGACGCTTATGCCGCCTGCCCGGCGTGTTCGCCGACCAGGGCGAGCATTCTGACCGGCAAGTATCCCGCGCGTTTGCACCTGACCGATTGGATTCCCGGCCACACACCGCCCCACAAGAAACTCTTGATCCCCGACTGGCGCAAGTATCTTCCTCTCGAGGAGGTGACCATCGCCGAAGCCTTGAAGTCGGCCGGTTATGCGACGGCTGCGATCGGCAAGTGGCATTTGGGCCCGGAGCGGTACTTCCCTGAGCGCCAGGGTTTTGATCTCAACGTCGCCGGCAGCAACGCCGGCGCGCCGCGCTCCTATTTCTATCCTTACGGCAAACGTCCTCAACTGCGCGAGGGCAAGCCGCACGAATACCTGACCGATCGGTTGACCGACGAAGCGATCCGGTTCATCACAGCGCAGCGCGGCAAGCCGTTTTTCCTCTACCTGTCTCACTACGCCGTACACACGCCCATTCAGGCCAAACCGGCGTTGACCGCCAAGTATCAAGACAAGCCGGGCAGCAAGGGCCAAGCCTCCCCCGTGTATGCCGCCATGGTCGACAGCGTCGACCAGAGCGTGGGTCGGATCATGGACACCCTCGACCGCTTCGATCTGACCGGCCGCACTATAGTAATCTTCTTCTCGGACAACGGCGGTCTGCTGCGTCCGGCAGCGACCTCTAACGCCCCGCTCCGCTCGGGCAAAGGCTTTCCGTACGAGGGCGGCGTGCGTGAGCCGTTGATCGTCCGTTGGCCCGGCGTCGTCGAGCCGGGCAGCGTCTGCAGCGAAGTGGTCACCAGCGTAGATTTCTATCCAACCCTGTTGGAGCTCATCGGTATCGAAGGCAAGGGGGCCCGCAAAGGGACAATGGACGGCGTGAGCCTGGCGCCGCTGTTGAAGCAGACCGGGACCCTTTCGCGCGACGCCATCTTTTGGCATTATCCCCATTACAACCCCATCGGCGGTTATCCTTATGGTGCGATCCGTCAGGGTAACTGGAAGTTGATTGAGTTCTACGAAGACATGCACGTCGAGTTGTACAACCTCAAGGACGACATCGGCGAGAGACACGATCTGGCCGCCGCACAGCCCGAGCTTGCCGTGGAGCTTCGCAAACGACTCCACGCTTGGCGCACGGCGACGAACGCGCAGATGCCGACACCCAACCCTGAGTTCCAACGCAGGACGAACCCACCATGAAGCACTGCTTACTTCTCTCAACTCTGATGCTGTGCTGCACGCAGGCACTGGCACAAGAATCGACCAAGGCAGACAAAGAGGAAGGTTTTGAATCGCTGTTCGACGGCAAGTCGTTTGCCGGTTGGCAGGTCAACGACAACACGCCGGGGAGCTGGAAGATCGAAAAGGGCCTGTTGGTGCTGACGGGCGGCCGCAGCCACCTGTTCACAAAGGACCAGTTCGCCGACTTCATCGTCCGCTTCGAATGGCGTCCGGCGAAGAAGGGCTACAACAGTGGCTTCTTCATTCGCGGCCGCCAGATTCAGATGGCCCAGGGCGGGGCGGGGTTCTTGTTCGGCTCAAAAGGGACCAAAGCTGTGCCCAAGCTTCACAAGCCGCCGGGACAGTGGAACCAGTGGGAGGTGAGCTGCATCGGCACCAAAGTCTCGCTCAAGGTGAACGGCAAGCTTGCCTGGAAAATCGACGACTTCAAACCGGCGCAGGGCCGGTTGGGCATCGAAGCGGAAGGACACCACATCGACTTCCGCAAAATGCGGGTCAAACGACTCCCCAAGACGGAGTAGCGGTCTGTCAAAGCTGATTTGACAGGTGTCGTGGGGCAGGCTTTGACAGCCTGCCGATCGGCCGTGGCAGGCTGGAAAGCCTGCCTCACACGTTGACAGGGGCTTCCGTCACGGTTTGTAGGTGATCCACATCGGCGAGACCCAGACGATCTCGCCGTTGTTGAGTTCCAATTTCACCTTCTCCCCCTTAGAAGACCGGACCGTGTGCTCGGTCGACTGGCCCACCTGAGTGCCACGAACGTAGTAGTAGCTTGTCTTGCCCGGTTTGGCGGACATGTCGGTCCATTTGAACTCGATCGTCCGCTTCTTCGGTGCGGCGGAGTAGACGTATTCGTTGTCCTTGACGATGACCACCTCGGCGAAGGGGGCCGTGCCTGTGAGCTTCACTTCGAGGGTCGGCGGCTTGTTGACGGCGAATTCCTCGCCCATGAAGTGCTCGCCGCAACGCACGTCGGCAATGATGTTGTCCGTCGCTCCGTAGACGCGGCGGCGCCTCAGGCCGTCCAGAATGGCTTCGCGCGTCGGCTCTTCGACCCAGACGTTGCAGTAACTCATGTGCGTCGAGATGTGGTCGCTGGAAGACTGGAAGCCCAGCCGATAGCCCTTCATCAGGGCCAGCGACACAAACCCGAACGGACGCCAGCCGCCGATCGAGTAGTCGGCCGAGTTGCTGCGGGGCGCACCGGGCCGTTCGTAGTTCTGGCGATCGCCCTGGTAGATCTCGACGATGGGCTCGACTTGCGGATCGTTGTCTCGCCAGTCGGTTCCCATGTTAGTGCCGCTGGTGTGACTGGCGCACACGCCGTCGAAATGACGCAGATACTTGTAGAACATCAGCGTATCCGGCGTGTTCGGCCGCGGGGCCTCGGCCGGCAGGTCATCCATGGCCTTGCCTCGGCCGCCCCGCAGCCGAGCCAACGGCCGAATACCCCGCCGGGCGAAGACGGCGTTGCGGTGTCCGTCGGGATAGCCGCAGCTCCGCTCGTAGGTGTACATCGGCGTAAACGCCCCCGGCACGTTGAAGAGGGACGTCGTCTTCTGTGTGAACCACCAGCTAAATTCGCGGCCGTTGCCGTTGTCGTGGTCGCCACTGCCGATCCAGTCCATCGCGGCCATGTCGATTCCGTATCGCCACATGTCGAAGATCGTGCCGTCGCCGGACCCGTCGCTGGAAATCTCGGTGTGACGATGGAACTCGCCGCGAACGATGCGCAGCTTCTTGCCGCCGACCTGGGCGCGGTAGGCGCGGATGGCCGCCACTTGCTTGGCCTCTTCTCGGGCCACACCGGAGGGACCGGCCGGTTTTTCCATCTGCGCTTCGACGAGCTTCGGCGGATGGTCCGCTCCAAGCGGATGGTCCGCTCGCTCTTCGCCCCAGCGACCCGCCTGCCAGACTTTGACGAGCACGTCATAGTTGCCCCGCTCGTAGGTGTCCCACGCGACGGCGACCTGCCCATCTTGTGAAGCAGCAATCGCCGGCGCCCAATCGTTGGCCGGGCTGTCGGCGACGGCCGTCGGCTTGCCGAAGGCGTCTTCTTCCTGGCGCGCGACGTAGATGTCGGAGTTCGTTTCGCCGAAGCCCTGCCAAGCCAGCCACACTCGGCCTTCGCTGTCTGTCGCCGCCGCGTGATAAAAATCGGAGCCGGGAGCCGAGGTGATGCGGATGGTCTGAGACCAACGCCGGCCGGTACGCACTTTGCCGTAAATGTCCCAATTGTCGTCCACGTTGGCCGACCAGAATACCCACAAGCAACCGCGGCCGTCCAGCGCCGTTGCCGTACCGAAGAGATCTCCGCCGGCATCGGTGAGCGCCACGAGTGCACTCCACGCATTTCCGTCAAACTCGGTCAGCATGACCTGGTCGCCACCGGTGGGCTTTCCCAGGAAAGAAAAGTCTTGAGGCACGCTTGTGATGGGAGGGCGCTTCTGGAACCCTTCGCCGTGCGTGAAGGCGATGTAGGCCACATGAATCCGGTTCTGCGGCCCGGCGACGGCGCTGGGATAGGCGTCTTCCGTCGCGGCCTGGACAATCTGCCTCGACGTGGGCACACGCTGAAACTCAACCTGACGCTTCAACGTTCTCTGCGGAGCGCCGTAACCCAGCTTCCCGACCGGTACGGAGAAATCTCCGCGCGACGTTTTTACCTCGAGCACAGAGGACGGCGTGAGATCGGCAAAAGTGAGAAGCACGCCGTTGGCTTCCATGGGCAGGCTCTCTCTAGAAACACAAGACCTTACTGTGTACGATTCGTCTGAGAATCAGCCGCAGGGAGAGGTGCCGGAGTGGCCGAACGGGCCGGTCTCGAAAACCGGTGTACCCTTTACGGGTACCGAGGGTTCGAATCCCTCCCTCTCCGCTTTTCATGCTCGTGTCATTCGGTGAGCAACGCTCTTGACACACACGCGACTGACGGCGAGCATGAGTGTCATCTCGAAGCGGCTCGGGCGGCACCCGGTTCAGACAAGGAGGCATGATGGGCGGCACATTTCACGTGGAGGAGTTCCAGGGGCCGATCGCTCTGGTGACCTTCGATCTGCCGGAGAAGAGGGTCAACACGTTGTCCCGGCCCGTTCTGGGCGAGCTGGCGGAGCTGGTGGACCGGTTCCAGCAGCGGACCGACCTGCAAGGGTTGTTATTCCAGAGCGGAAAGCCGGGCCAGTTTGTCGCCGGGGCCGATCTGAACGAACTGGCGGCGCTGAAGGACGCCACGCGCGAGCAGGTCATCGACGTATTGGCCGCCGGTCACGCGCTGCTCGCGCGCATCAGCCAACTGCCGTTCCCAACCGTGGCGCTGATCGACGGCAACTGCTTGGGGGGGGGAACCGAGCTGGCCTTGGCAATGGACTACCGGATCGCCGCCGAGGGCAAGTCGACGAAGATTGGACTGCCGGAAACAACCATCGGGCTCATCCCCGGTTGGGGCGGGACGCAGCGGCTGCCGCGGCTGATCGGAATTCATCACGCCATTGAGATGCTTACCTCGGGCAATCCGATCTCTGCTCAGAGAGCGGCCCAATTGGGTCTCGTGTTCGATGTGGTGCCGGGGGAGCGGTTGATCGACGAAGGTCGCCGGCTGATCGCGCACGCCCGAAGGACCGGCGAGTGGGAGAGGAACCGGCAGTGTCGAAGCGGGCCGCTCGGCTTGAGCGAGAACCAAATGAATTTCGCGTTCGCCGTCGCCGAGGGAGCCGTCAAAGCGAAAACGAAGGGTCAGTACCCGGCTCCGCTGGCCGCGTTGAAAGCCGTGCGGGAAGGCGTCAATCGGACGTTGGAGGACGGTCTGAAAGTCGAGCAGGAAGTGGCGCTGGAGGTGTTCGGCACGCCGATCTGTGGGAACCTGATTAGCGTGTTCTTCATGAACAACCGCGTCTCACGAAACCCGGGCGTCGACGATCCGAAGCGCGCGCCTCGGCCGGTCAACCGCATCGGCGTATTGGGCGCCGGGCTGATGGGGGCCGGCATCGCGACCGCTCATGCCCGCAGCCGTATTCCGGCCAATATGGTCGACATGGATGACGAGCGGTTGCAGGCCGGGCTGGATCGGGCGCAGCACGTCATCGCGAGCCGAATCAAGCTTGGCCGGGCCACACCCGAAGACATGGCCAACATGCTCGCCCACATCAGCACCTCGACGTCGCACCAGGTGTTCGCCGATTGTGACGTCGTCGTCGAAGCGGTCGTTGAGAACGAGGAACTGAAGACGAGCCTCTATCGCGAGCTGGCCGGCAGCCTGCGCGACGACGCCATTCTGGCCAGCAATACGTCGACGATCTCGATTACGCGGATGGCCGAATCGGCGCCGAACGCCGAACGGTTTGCCGGCCTGCACTTCTTCTTCCCGGTCGACCGGATGCAATTGGTCGAGGTCATCCGCGGCGAGAAGACCAGCGACGAGACGATCGCCACCCTGGTCGCTCTTTCGCGCCGGATCCGCAAGACGCCGATCGTGGTCAAGGATTGCCCCGGCTTTCTGGTCAATCGCATTCTGCTGCCTTACATGAACGAGTCGCTGCTGTTGCTGCTGGAGGGAGCGTCGATGGACCAGATCGACAAGGCGGCCACCCGGTTCGGGATGCCGATGGGACCGATTGCCTTGCACGATTTGGTCGGGCTGGATACCGCTTCTTACGCGGGCAAGGTGATGGTTGAGGCGTTCAGCGACCGGGCGGTCTTGACGCCTCTGCTTGAAGAGCTGGTCGAAGCGGGCCGGTTGGGGAAGAAATCGGGCGCGGGATTCCGCGCTTTTCGCGGCAGAAAATCCCGGCCGCAAGCTGATCCGGAGATCGAACCGTTTCTGGAACACCACCGCACCGATCAGCGGGACGTCGGCGACGAAGAGATCACCGACCGTCTGATTCTGCCCATGTTGCTGGAAGCCACCCGGATTCTGGACGAAGGAATTGTCCGCGAGCCGTCACACGTCGACGTGGGGCTTTTTATGGGAATCGGTTTCCCCACATTTCGCGGCGGACTGTTGCGCTGGTGTGACAACGAAGGCGCCGGAAAAATCCTGGACCGATTGCCCCGCTACGAGCCGCTCGGAAAACGGTTCGAGCCGACCGAGATGCTCACACAAATGGCACAGTCCGGTGAACTGTTCTATCCGAGTTGAGAGTCGAGAGTGGAGAGTTCCAATCGCAGATCTCTCGACTCTCGACCCTCGACTCTCGACCCCTGGAGCACAGACATGAGACAAGCCGTCGTGATTGACGCCGTGCGGACCCCCATTGGAAAGGCGTCGGCCGAGATGGGCATCTTCCGCGACGTTCGTTCCGAGGAACTCTCGGCTCACGTCATCTCGGCGTTGGTCGAGCGGACCGGCATCGAGCCGAGTTTGATCGACGACGTCCGCTGGGGCTGCGTGCAGCAGCAGGGGGAACAAGGATTCGACATCGCCCGCATCGTCGCGCTGATTGCCGGGCTGCCGATCGAGACTGGCGGGGTGACCATCAACCGCAATTGCGCGTCGAGCCTGCAAGCGATCAACGACTGCGCATTGAACATCGCCGGCTGCCAGGAAGACGTGCAGATTGCCGGCGGCGTGGAGCACATGGATCATGTTCCCATGACCAAAGGCTACGATCCCTGGCCGGCCCTGTTCCGCAAGCACAGCGAAGCGATCATGAACATGGGGCTGACCGCGGAGTATATGGCGGTGAAATACGGGATCGGCCGGCAGCAGCAGGACGAATTCGCAACGCGGAGTCACCAACTGGCCGCCCAAGCGACGGCAAACGGCCTGTTCGAGAACGAAATCGTCCCCACCTGGGGGCGTGACGAGTCGGGACGCAAAGCGCTCCTGACCGCCGATCAATGCGTTCGTCCCGATTGCTCGCTGGAAGGACTCTCGAAGCTGCCTCCCGTGTTCAATCCGGCTGGCGGGTCGGTGACGGCCGGCAACAGCTCGCCGATCAACGTCGGTGCGGCGGCGATGCTGATCATGTCGCGAGACAAGGCCCGCGAGCTCGGCCTGCAGCCGATGGCCAGTATCCGCGCGATGGCCGTCGCCGGGGTCGATCCGGCCGAAATGGGAATCGGCCCGATCCCCGCCGTTCACAAAGCGCTCCAGCGCGCCGAGTTGTCGCTGGAAGACATCGACCAGATCGAGCTGAACGAGGCGTTTGCCGTTCAGGTCCTTTGCGTTTTGAAGCTGCTCTCGATCGACGAAGAAAAGGTCAACACCCGCGGCGGGGCAATCGCCATCGGTCATCCGCTCGGCGCCAGCGGCGCCCGCATCGCGACGACGTTGCTCCACCGCATGCGCGACGAGGGCGCGAAGTTCGGACTGGCCACAATGTGCGTCGGACAAGGCCAGGGCGTCGCGACAATCTTCGAAGCGTGCGATGAATGAAGTTGCCCAATCTGAACCAGGCACTGATCCCCAAGCTACCCGGTCAAGCGAGAGAAGGCCGATGCTTAAAGAACTTGATACGGTTGTGCTGGCAGTCAATCTGCCGCAACACGGCCTCCACTGTGGCGACATCGGTACGGTCGTCTTGGTACACGGTCAAGGAGGCTACGAGGTCGAGTTTGTCACCCTGGACGGCGAGACCATCGCCGTGGTTTCGTTGTCGGTTGATCAGGTTCGCACTGTTGCGCCTCGGGAAATTGCCAATGCCCGCGCGTTCGACTGAATCAACAGACGACCAAACGCTGACCTGCAGAAGTTGGTTTCGAAAGTGTCCCGTCGGAACCGAGTAAAGAGGAGGCACGTGGAATACCCCAGTATTCCCTTGATGCACCGCGCCGGCTGCGATCGTCGGGGACCGCGACCGGCGGTGCGATACAAACAGCATGGTCTGTACCACGACGTGTCGTGGAACAGCTATCGGCGGCAGGCTGACGGGGCGGCGGCTGGGCTGATCGAACTGGGTGTCGAGCCGGGTGATCGCATCGCGCTGCTTTCGGAAAACCGCTACGAATGGATGGTCGCCGACCAGGCCCTTCTGAGCACCGGCGCAGTCAACGTCCCGCTGCACGCCCCGCTGGCGCCGAGGCAGGTTGAATACCAAGTCGGACACAGCCAGTCTCGGGGCATTTTCGTCAGTGGTCAGCACCAGGCCGATAAGGTTTTCGAGGCCCTCGAAGCCTTACCGGACCTTGAATTTTTGATTTCCTTCGAACCCGTTGAGTCTCCAGCGTCATTACGGACGGTGACTTGGAATGGGCTGATGCAGCGTGGTCGGCAGTGTGGGACTCGCGGCATCGACGAAATCCATAGACGGGAATCGGCAATCGGCGGCGAGGACCTGGCGACGATCATCTACACCAGCGGCACCACCGGAAACCCCAAAGGCGTGATGCTCTCCCACGGCAACCTGCTCTCGAACGCCGATGCCACGCGGCTGATTTCCAAGATGGGGCCGACCGACGTCCTGCTCTCTTGGCTGCCCTACAGCCATATCTATGCCCGCACGGTCGACATCTATCTGACCCTGCTGGCCGGAGTGACCGTGGCGCTGGCCGAGTCGATCGACACACTGATCACCAATCTGGCTGAAATCGAGCCAACGTGGCTCACGGCGGTCCCGCGGTTCTACGAGAAAGTGTGGGCCGGCGTCGAAGGGTTTCCCCACGACGAGCGGCAAGAAGAGCTGCAGCGCATCTTCGGGCCGAGGCTGAAACACTTGACGTCCGGCGGTGCGCCGCTGCTCCGGCCCGTCTGTGAGGGCTTCTTCGAAGCCGGTATTCCTCTGCTCGAAGGGTACGGCCTGACGGAGACTTCGCCGGTCATCAGTTTCAACAGCCCTGATTGTTGGCGGATCGGCAGTGTCGGCCGGGCGATACCGGGGGTCGATGTCAAGATCGCCGACGACGGCGAGATCCTCACTCGCGGCCCGCACGTGATGAAAGGATACTGGAAGGACCCCGAGGCAACGGCCGAAACGATCGTCGACGGCTGGCTGCATACCGGCGACGTCGGCCGATTGGACAACGACGGGTTCCTGGCGATTACCGACCGCAAGAAGGACCTGATCGTCACCTCCGGCGGCAAGAACATCGCTCCGGGTGAATTGGAGCGGTTGCTCACAAGCGATTCCTGCATCGACCAGGCCGTCGTCTACGGGGACGGTCGCAGATTTGTGAGCGCCCTGATTGTGCCCGACTTTGTGAAGCTGGAAGAAGAAACGGATGAGTTGGACGGTCTGCCCGAGGGCGACGACGAGCTCATTTGCAGTCCGGCGATCCTCGATTTCTTCCAGCAGCGGATCGACCGCCTCATGCAGCGCGTCAGCCGGCCGGAGCGGGTGAGAAAGTTCTTGTTGCTGGCCCGGCCGTTCCAGCTCGAAGCAGACGAGCTGACCGCCACGCTCAAGGTTCGCCGCCGCCACATCATTGGGAAGTACGAGACGCAACTGGCCGCACTGTACGACGATGGGAACCAGCATGGACAACGAGATTAAGAAATGCATCGAGACGGCCGCGTTTGCATTTCGCGGATATAACATCTCAAATCTTGGGCAAACGCCTGAGTTGCTCAGGCACCGCGTCTACGGTCCGACTCTCGAGCGGTTTCTCTCGCGTGCCTCTGAAGTGTGCTCGGCCGCCATCAAACGAAAAGTCAACCTGGTCGGCCGTGTCCGCCGCCGCGCGAAGACGACGCTAAGGACCTATCCGCAGGACTTGGCGATGATCGTGGCCGTCGAACTGGCCCAAATGAAACTGCTTGACGAATTTTTCGGCGTGTCGCTGGGAGAGGCCCAGCTTGCGTTCGGCTACAGCCTGGGCGAGGTCACCGCCGTGGTTGCCGCCGGCGTATTCGACATGGAGGCTGCGTTGCATCCGCTGCTGGTGCTGGCCAAAGATACTGCCGCTTTGGCGCGCGACGTCACGATGGGCGTGCTCTTTTCGAGAGGACCGGCGTTGGATTCCGACACGGTGGAACGGCTGTGTTTGCACATTACGAATCGGGGACGCGGGATCATCGCCATCTCGACCTATCTTTCACCCAACACGGTTCTGTTGATGGGGCAAGGCAAGACGCTGGACCTGTTCAAAAAGGCGATGCACGACGTGCTTCCCGAACAGGTTCACCTGCGAAAGAACCCGCAGCGCTGGCCGCCGATGCACACGCCGATCACTCGCCAGAAAAACATCTCGAACCGGGCCAGCATGATGCTCGACATCGCTCCGGGTGGCTTCACCATGCCGGCCCCACCCATCCTGTCGTGCGTCACCGGCGACGCCGGCTACGACGACTGTAACAGCCGCGCGATCCTTTCCTGCTGGGTCGATCACCCGCAACTACTGTGGGACGTTATCGACAAGACGCTCTCAGCCGGTGTGGAAACGGTCATCCACGTGGGTCCGGAGCCGAACATCATTCCGGCAACCTTGACGCGGTTGAGCAACAACGTCACTGCTCAGCTCAGCGGCCGATCGCTTTCCAGCGTGGGCCTGCGGGCCGTCTCGCGGATTGTTCGGCGGCGAGCATGGTTGACAAGACTGATGTCGGCGAATGCAACGCTGCTCCGCGCGCCGTTTGTCGAACAGATTGTGCTGGAAGACTGGCTCTTGCAACAGGAAGTCAAATCGTGTCGATCCAGTCGAGCGGCGGATCGAATGTGAACAGCTCGTCGACTTCGCCGGCAGGTCCTTTGATTGTGTCCATCGGACTGGGAGGGGCGCCGTCGCCGCCGCCGGCAACCACGTCGATCCCCTGCTGCCCTTTCACAAAGTCATCACCCTCTCCGCCGAGCAGCGTGTCGTTCCCGTCACCGCCCAGCAGGACGTCGTTTCCTAATCCGCCGATGAGCGTGTCGTTTCCACCCCAGCCGGTCAGGCTGTCGTCGCCGAGCCAACCGGACAATCCATCGTTGCCGGCGCCGCCTTTGAGTGTGTCGTCTCCGCCGCCGCCGTTGAGCGTGTCGTCGCCGTCACCGCCGTTGAGCACGTCGTTTCCGTCGCCGCCGCGGATGCAGTCGCGGCCGACGCCGCCGCGAATGAGATCGTTGCCGGCATTCCCCATGAGCAGGTCGTCGCCGGCGTTGCCGCTGAGCAGGTCGTCGTGCGCACCTCCGTAGAGACTATCGTCGCCGCCGTTCCCGAAAAGAGTGTCGTTGCCGCGTTGCGCCTTGAGCTTGTCATTGTTGCCGCCGCCATTGATCCGATCGTTGCCGGCACCGCCGTAGATTGTGTCCTTGCCGGCGCCGCCGGAGAGCGTATCGTCGAGCGGGCTTCCAACCAGACGGTCCTTGCCGTTGTTTCCGTTGAGTCGGACGGCAAGCGTGGCCGCCGAGGCGTCGAGGTTGTCGTTGCCCCCCCTGCCGTTGACCGTGAGCGTTTCGGTGCTCGTGAGGGTGGCGACGTTGCCGTTGACGTCCACGTCGACGACGGCATCGCCCAGGATGTTTTGTGTGACCGTCACGATGTCGTCCAGGTCGGTGGCGTTCACAACGACTTCGTCGTCGCCGCTGCCTCCAAGGATAAGCTGGAACACCTGCCCCGACGTACCGGCCGTATCGCTGCCGACGATGGTGTCGTCTCCGGCGCCGCCCTGAACCGTGACGCCTGTCAGGGCGGTAAAACCGTTGGCCGCGCTGACTTCGAAGAGATCAATCCAATCGGCCCCCGCGCTGCCCTGCACGTAGATTGACTGAACCGTACTCGCTGGAACGGTGCCGAAGCTTGAGTCAGCAACGCCGTCGATTTGCACTTCGACGTTTCCGCCGACGGTCCCGATGGCGATGTCGGTTTGTGTTGTGGCCACAACGCTCAGCTCGCCCGTTTGTGCGTTAAAGTCTGTCGAAACGTTTCCGGCCGCCGTGTCGGCGAGTAAGATCGTCGTGATGCGAAGCGCGCCGTTCTCCCCCTTGGTTTGTAGGACGACCCGCCGTCCGTTGTCCGTCACTTGAATGAGCGCATACCCGGGATTGGCCGGGACGCCGCCGGTGAGGATGCCTTCACTCCAGGCGCCCAGTTTTGCGCCCCTCCCCTTGACGAGATTCGTGTGCGGGACCGTCAATTCCGGGACCCCGGAGTTGGTTCCATCGTCGATTCCTCCACCGGAATGCAAGTCTCCGGAGAGGATCACGACCCCTTCAATCTGATTGTTTTCGATGAAATCAAGCAGTTCGGCCCGTTCGGTCATAAAGCCGTTCCAAGGGTCACCCGCCGCCCCCTTCGCAGTGGGATTGAACGGAACCGTGCTGATGACGAACTTCCACTGGGCCGTCGAGCTCAGCAAGCCGTTCTTGAGCCATTCCTTCTGCCCGTTGGTGATGTTGTCGCCGTCGAGCATCGACTTGTTGGCGTCGTCCGGGTCGCTGTTGACATCCCGCTGTGACCGCAAATCGAGCATGAAGAATTCAGCTTG
>CAZGYE010000083.1:0-18133 GCA_964530165.1 uncultured Planctomycetaceae bacterium | reverse complement strand
GTCGAGTGTTAAGAGTTGAGAGTTGAGAGTTGAGAGTTGTTCGGCGTTCCGCTTTCCGACCTTCACCCCGGCTTTCGGCTTTCGGCTTTCGGCTTCGGGCTGCAATCGCAGAAACTCACCATTGTGTCCCGGTTGCTGCGGAATCTCGAGGCGTTCCCAAGACCCGGCTGTTGTTTCGCTCGTACGGATAGTCGCTGCTCCCAAGGACGACTCCAGCGGCGGCCGGGAAATGAGCACGTCATAACCGTCGGGAATCGCGTCGATTTCCAGTCGGCGGTCCCATCCGGTTCGTTTCCCATTTTCGGACGCTGGGGCCGGGACAATCGTCTGCGTCACCACGAGCACGTGACGGCGCCCATGCGGATGGTCCGCCCCAACCAGGTCGAAGTCCAGCTCATACCGGAATCGCACCCCGTACTCGAAGGCTTGGTAATCCCGCAGCCGGCCGACAGAACCGAATTCGCTTTTCGGAAACACCAGCGGTGCATTCTCCCTGGCGCTGGACTGCAAGGCCAAGTCGGAGTAAGGAGCACTTCGGGCGATGACCGGTACGCCGGCCATGTCCCAGTACCAGCTCTTACCGACGGTCCGTTGTCGGGCGAAATCTCCGAACGTCCATTGCGAGAGCGTAAACGTGTCGAGGTCGAACAGCACGTTGTGGCCGTTGTTCAGGCCGATGGCGAATGCCCGAGCGATGGTGCCGCCGCTTGGAGCGGACCATCCGCCGTTCTCCTTTGGATTCGTGAACACGTCGCGCACAATGCGTGCCGGTTCACCCCGCTCGACGATGAAGAACTGCTCGACCACGCTCGGGTTGGTCGGAACCGTGAACCGCTTGTCGTTCAGCGCGTCCCAAACGGCCGTCAGTTGAGCGTCGATCTTGCCGTCGAGAATACCGGGAACCGGCTTGACGTACGACGGCATTTCCATTCCGGGAACGATCCGCAGCGGCGAGTGGGTCCACCGCAAGAAATACTCCTTGCGCATCCGCTCCCCCAGCATTAGTAAGTCTGATCCGCGTGTTCCCAAAGCGAGATTGCGCGGCGCATAGCTGCCCAGCGCATGGCAGGCGATGCAACTGAACCCTTTCGCGCCGACCAGTTCGTGACCGGCAACCAATATTTGCGATTCCGTGGGCTTGGGCTGCCCTTTGTCGAGATTGCCGCCCGGTGCACCATCGGGAATTCGGTCGTGACCGATCAGATAGGCCAACAACGCGGCCTGGTCTTCCTTTGAGTGCTGGAACTTCGGCATCCGAACCCGCAGCCAAGGAATGCGAACCTGCTTGTTTCGGCCCGCGATGACCTCGGCCAATGCCGAGTCCAGCAGCTTGTCGCCGACGGCCGTCAACGCGGGCGGAATCAACGCCTGAGGCGGTTGGACCGCTCCAATTTGTCCTTGCAGGTCGTTGCCGGTTCGGGTCGTCAAGCCGGCCGTCTGCACAATCCCGTTGGATTGATCGCGTTCGTGGCACGCCAAGCAGCCGCGGCGTTCGAGAAGCCCGAGACCGCGCGCGAATTGGCTTTCCGGCGACAGTCGGCCGGTTCGCGAGTTGACGGTGGCCATGACGGCCTGCCGATCAATCTGCGGATAGGCCGGGCGGATAGTCCGCTCCAAGCGGCGTTGCTTGTGGTTCGCCGTCTCTGACAGACACGACTGCGACCAGTCCCCGACTGGTTCCGACAAATCCCGGATGCCGGCCAGGTCGGCTTTGATTCCCGGAATCTGGTGACAGGCGGCGCAGCGGGCGGTCTCAACGAGTTTCCGGCCTTTTCGAAGCAATTGTTTGTCCGATCCAAGCGTCGCGTGCGGCTTCCCTTTGTCTTGTTCGTCCTGGGCGCCCAGCTCCGCCAACGCGAGCGCTAGCTGCCGGCGCTCTTTGTCATCCAGCTTGAACACCGGCATTTGATGATCGGGATTGAGCTTTTCAGGCTGGCGAAGCCACATTCGCAGCCAGGCGTGCGACCGCTTTCGCCCGATTTGGGACAGATCGCCGGCAGCGTACGGGCCGTCGTTGCCCTGCTTGCCGAGGGGGTGACACGCCAGACAGCCGACAGATCGCAACAAGGTTCGTCCCCGCGCGAGTTCCTTTTTGCGGTCCTTGATCGGCCCCGGTGCGCTCAACTTGACCGGCTTCGAATTCGCGAGCAGAAACGCAGCAACGGCCCTGGCCTCTTCGGGCGTGAAATCGAAGACCGGCATCTTGGAGCGCGGCGAGGTCTCGGCCGGTTTGAGAAGCTTGGCAATCAACCATTCCCGATCGATGCCGGCCCTGACATGCGTCAACGCTGGGGCGGCCGGACTCAGTGATTCGTTTTCCCGCCGATGACAGCGATTGCAGCGATGAACATCGTAAAGCACCCGTCCCCGTTGGAGTTGAGACAACTTCGCGTTGCCGCCGTCGCGGAACAGCAAGTGCGCCGGGACAGGTTCCAGTCGAAACAGGTCGGACGACCAGAACAGTTGCAAGCGGGCCGTCTTTTGGGTCTTGCGAAAGGTCACGGCGAGCGATTTCTCGCCGAAGCCGAGCGTCACCTCTTCACCGGAGATCCATCCGAGACGTTCGCTGCGGCCTCTCAGCACTCGTTTGCCGTCGATGGCCACGGTCACGTCTCCCTGTAGGTAGGCGTGGAGCGTATAGCGTCCTTCCTGCCGCACCAGCAATTGGCTCGTCCACTCGGCCGTGAAAGCGCCGATCGGAAGACGGGGATCGGGCGACGCCTCATCCCAAACGAAAGCGATGTCGGGATCGATGCGTTCGACCCTCTTGCCGCCGGCCTCGTAACGGGCCAGCAGACCGGGCGGAAAGTCCTCGTCTTCGTCCTGTGCGCGTAGAACTGTAGGCGAAAGGAGACAGCCGACGATCAGCCACAAACAAACCTCACAATTCCGCATGCTCACGCTCCGGATGTACCAAGTCGTCAGGATTTGATTATAGTAATCGAATGGATCACGATCCGCGAACCCCATCCGGTTCCACGGGGACCAATCGCGCCTGCTGGAATGACTTGCTGGCGGCGTTCCGCGCCGAACGAGCTCAGATTGTCCTCGGCGGTGGGGAGCGAGCCATCCGGCGGCAACATGAAAAGGGTCGATTGACTGCACGGGAACGGATTGCCGCGCTCATCGATCCCGGTACGGCGTTCTTCGAACTGGGCCGCTGGGCGGCGTGGGGCATGTATGCCCAGTGGGGGCCTGCACCGTCAGCCAGCGTGGTGTGCGGGATTGCGCGCGTTGCCGGTCGGTCGTTCATGGTGATCGCCAACGATGCCACGATCAAAGCCGGCGCGTTTTTCCCCATGACGGCCAAGAAAGTCCTGCGGGCGCAGCGGATTGCGATCGTCAACCGGTTGCCTGTGATCTACCTGGTCGACTCAGCCGGCGTATTTCTGCCGCTGCAAGACGAAGTATTCCCGGACGAAGATGACTTCGGCCGTGTTTTCCGCAACAATGCCGTCCTCTCAGCGCTGGGCGTCCCGCAGATCGCGGCCATCATGGGGAATTGCGTCGCCGGCGGCGGTTATCTGCCGGTACTGTGCGACAAGCTGGTGATGACCGAAGGCTCGGGCCTGTACCTGGCCGGGCCGGCCTTGGTGAGGAGCTCCATCGGCCAGAACGTGTCGCACGAGGAGCTGGGCGGCGCGAAGATGCATGCGGCGATCAGTGGGACGATCGACTTCCGCGAACCGGACGACGAGACGTGTCTGGCACGGCTGCGGTCGTTGGCGGGGACGTTGCCCGAAGACAGCCGGGCCGAGCCGTTCCGCCGCAAGGGGCCGGCATTGCCGGACGAGCCGGCACTGCCGGAAAGAGCCATTGATGACGTCACCGACGTGTTCCCCACCGATCCGCAGCAAGAATACGAGGTGCGCGATCTGCTCGCCTGCCTGGTCGATGCCGGCAGCCTGCAGGAATACAAGGCCGAGTACGGCAGGACGCTGGTTTGCGGCACCGCGCGGATGGGTGGATATCCGGTTGGCGTCGTGGCGAATCAGCATCATCCGGAAAAGACGGAATCGGCCGGTCTGCAATTCGGCGGTGTGATCTACCACGATTCCGCGGATAAGGCGGCCCGTTTCGTCATGGACTGCAACCAAACCTGGACGCCGCTCGTGTTTCTGCAGGACGTGTACGGCTTCATGGTGGGACGCGACTCGGAGCAGGCGGGCATCATCCGAAACGGCGCCAAGTTGGTCAACGTTATCGCCAACAGCCGGGCGCCCAAGCTCACGGTGATCACCGGCGGCAGTTACGGCGCCGGGAACTACGCGATGTGCGGCAAGGCCTTCGATCCACGGTTTCTGTTCGCATGGCCGAGCGCCCGGTATGCCGTGATGGGATCGAACCAGGCGGCCCAGACGTTGCTGGACATCAACATTGCCGCACTGAAGCGCGCCGGTCAGACGCCTGATGCCCAGGAGCTGGAAGATCTGCGCGGTCGGATCGTCTCTTCGTACGAGGAACAGACGGATGCTCGCTACGCCGCCGCCCGCGGCTGGGTCGATGAAATCATCGAACCGGCCGAGACCCGGTCGGCCCTGATCACCGCACTGGGGATTGTCACTCGATACGCCGACGACGAACCGTTCCGCACCGGCGTGCTGCAGGTGTGATGCGTGTGGGGCCGTCGTAGGATTGCTCGATGTGGTTGATGACGCTCTGAAGAGCAATTCTTGCGGATCCTTCAAAACCACGGAAAAGATTGATCCCTTTTCGTCCTCCGTTCGTTATACTCCACGTGCGTGCGGTGAATCTCTTGAATAACACAAGAACGCAGGAAGACGACCATGACGCGATGTGGCATTCCCTCACTGGTACTCGTTGGAATTCTGGTTACGTCCCTGCCGGCGCGGGCGGCGGAGAGTCCCCTGGAAGCCATTCCGGATAGTGCGGGCGCCGTCATACGGCTGAAGAATCCGCAGACAACGATTCGAAAGGTGGTCAACTTTGCCAAACAGGTCGATCCGCGTTTTGCGCAGCAGGCTCGGCAGTGGAATCAGATGATCGGCGTTCCCATTTTGAATCCCACACTGGCAGGCGTCGATCAGAAACACGACTGGTGGTTCGCGGTGTTTCCCACCGCCGAGGGCAAGCCGAGCCTCGCTTTTGTCATCCCCACCACAAACGCCGACGCCATGCGGACTGCTTTAGCGGGCCAATTTCAGTTCGTGGAACACGGGAAATGGCTGTTCTACACCAAAGATGCCCCGACTGCGAAGAAGATCAGAGACCACGTGGCCGGCAAAGGCAAATCGATCGGTTCGGTGATCGACGCCGAATCGAACGCGGTCATGGGGCGCGGCGATCTTTCGGTGTATGTCAATGTGGCGCAAATTCGAGAGATGTACAAAGACCAGCTCGAAGCCGCCCAGACCGAAATCGACGCGACCTTGAAGGAACTCTCCAGCCTGACGCCCGAGGTTCCCGGATTGAACCTGGAACCGGTCTTCGAGATGTATGGCCAGATGCTGCGCGGCCTGTTGCAGGCGGCCAACGATACGGAAGGCTTCACGCTGGCCTTGGGCGTTAAAACGCGCAGCATCGAGATCGAAGAGTACCTCAAAGTGACCGGCGATTCGCCCACAGACAAGTTCCTGCAGTCGCACGCACCGTCGGAAATGAAAACGCTGGCAAAACTGCCCGCGGAGAAGCTGGCTTATTTTGGTCTCCACGGGGACTTCAAGGCCCTGACCGACTGGGGCATGAAGTTCACGATGGCCATGTTTAAAAAGGACGACGAAGAGTCGAAACAAATCAACGAGTCGCTGGCCGAGATGAAGAAGCTGGAATTCGGCAGCTATTTAGCGTCGATCGGATTGGGCGATCTCAAGACGGGCCTTCTCCGCATGGCGGTCGTCACCGAGGCCAAACCGGCAGACAAAATGCGCGATGTGACCAGAAAAATGTCCACGGCTATGGCGAAGATGAGTTTCTCCGGAATCAAGCAGGAAGTCGAATTGAAAATCGACGCTGAGAAAATCGGGGAGCACTCGGCCGACATCCTGATTGTCAAGCAGGAGATCAGCCCAGAGCTTGATCCGGCCGGTATGCAGCAGAGGTTTGTCGACGCGATGTACGGTCCGGAGGGAATGACGACCAGGATTGTTTACCTGCCGGACATGGTTGTGCAAACCATGGGGGGCGGCAAGGCAGCCATGACGGAAGTCTTGAACGCCTTGGAAGGCGGCAAGTCAGGCGCCGGCAGCCGCACCAGAAGGGCCCTTCACCAAACGACTCGTTCGCAACTGCTGGAGAAGGCCAACCTGCTGGTTCTCGTCGACTTGCCGGGACTTGTCGCCGATACCCTCAATTTGGTGCTCAAGGGCGGGCAACTGCCCATCCCCATTGATGCCGAGACGATCAAACAGCTCAAACTGAGGCGGTCGTATCTCGGCTTTGCGCTGGCCACCGAGCCGCAAGGCGTCCGCACAAAGACCCGCATCCCGATCGGTCAGGTCGAGGGATTCGTCAAGCTGTTTTCAGCCTTTCAGAATCTGGGACAGAAGCCCCAGTTTTAACGGCAAGGATGGAGGGCCACATGTCTGACGACGCAGCTTCCGGGGCCGAAACGTCATCCGTGCCACAGTGGGAATCGTCCGAGAAACCCGAGGCGAAACGGATTTATCTGATCTCGTACCCGAAGATCGTCTTTCTGTACCCGACGTTTCTGGCGGCAATCGTCGCCGGCGTTTATATGCTTGTCTCCGGTGACGCCGCCGGTGAGGGCCGTCCCGATACGGAACTGCTCGCTCTGGTCTTTCTGGTGTTGTCTACGATCAACCTGATCGTTCTGTCTTTCGATTTCCCGAGGACGACGTCCTTGACGCTGTTCTTTCTGGTGGCCGCAGCCGTGATGGGATTCCTGTTGCTGCTCCAATTCAAGCCCGAGCTGCTGCCGATCGTCGGCGACATGTTGGACAAACTACGTCCGTGGGCCAACTCGCAGTTTTACCTGATTCTGGCCGGCGCACTGGTGTTGATCTTTCTCGGAGTCTTGATCAACGTGCAATTCGATTACTGGGAAGTCCGGCCGAACGAACTGCTGCACCATCACGGCTTTCTCAGCGATCTGGAACGCTTTTCCGCGCCGAACCTGAGGATCGACAAGGAGATCAACGACGTGTTCGAGTACCTGCTGCTGCGCTCCGGTCGGTTGATTCTGCATCCCAGCAACGAACGGCGGGTGATCGTGCTCGAAAACGTCTTCTTCATCAATCGCAAGGAAGCGGAAATCACGCAGATGCTCGGCGCAGTGCAGGTGCAGCTCCGTACCGACTCGGGCGCGTGAACCACTCTGAAACCAGCCCCGCCACCGACAACCGTGAAGATTTGCAGTCGAAGGATCACTGTTGCTGAAACCGTTCGACAGGCACGTGAACGGTCTCGACTTTTGTGGTTTTTCCCTTCTTCACCGTCACTTTGAATCCCCGTCGAGATGTTTTCACGCCCTGGAATCCCTTCTTGATGTACCCGGTTCGCTCGTGCCACACGATGAATTCGTGCTCGCCTGCGGGCAAGTCTTTGATGGTGAACCTGCCGTTTTTGTCGGTGATGGCGGCATAGGGATGATCCAGAATGAGCCAGTACGCCTTCATCCAGGAATGAATGTCGCATTTGATTTGGATGGGCATGAACTCACGTTTGGGGTAAGTCGCGGTGATCCCAACGCGATTGTTTGGCCCGATCAGGAAGTTCTGCGACTGGTTGCGGATGGGATAGGTGTGCGTGTTATGTTGGCACTCGTCGCCCGATTTGACGACGACCGACTGGTCGGTGCGGAGCAGCAACGTATGCGACGTAAACCGGCATCTCTTTTGATCGAAGATCACTTGTTTGTTCCGGCTCACTTTCAAGTCCGGATGGATTTTCTTCGCCTTTCGCTCGTAAATGAAGATATGCTGAATCCCCTTGGTCGTCGGATCGACGACGAGCGAATCACTGAAGATGTCCTGAGCGGCACACACCTTTGGATCTTTGGCCTTCGGGTCGCCTTTGTGAACCAAGAGTTTCGGCTGTGGAATGTCTCCGTCGAGAACAAACTGACCTGTGATCGATCCGTATCCGTCCGCGAACGTTTGCGTGTCTCCGATCACAACAAGCCAAATGAGCATTGGCAAAAGTACAGCCGGCAGCGCAGACACAGTTCGATTCGTTTTCATCGCATTATTCCCTCCAAACGAGTCAGTCAAATTTTGAGAAAAGCATTGGGCGATCGCTCAAGAACGGGTGAGACCGTTTCGGCAGTGTGAGCGCGGGTTGCTCAGCTCGCTGTCCTGCGACATTCCGACTTTCACGCGTGGATCCAGTGAAAGCGCCCTTTGGCGACCCGCTGTCGCCTGGTGGGCAAGGAGCGTCGATTTTTGGAGCAGACGGCCGAGCGGTCCCGCGAGCAACGCCGGCAGGAAAATGAGATCCGCCAACAGCGCGGCTCCGATCAGTGCCGCCATCAGCCAGCCGAAACGGCGAATCAACAACAACTGCGACGGATACAACATCAACAAACCGACGCCGACGATCAAACTGGTTTGGCACATCGCGGGGCCGCAATGGGCCAAGGCGCGTGCGACTGCTCCAGGGCGGGTCAACCCGCGGGCGATCCCGGAGCGAAACCACGCGAGCAGGTGCAATGTCCCGTCGACGGCAATTCCCAAAGCAACCGCGGCGGTGATCATCGTGCCGATATCGACCGACAAGCCCCACCACGAGATGAAGCCGAACACCAGGCAGATTGGCAGTACATTGGGCAGCATGGCCATCATCCCGGAGAATGGGTTCTTCAACACAATCATCATCACCACGCCAATGACGCCCAGCGCCAACGCAAAACTGCGGATCAGACTCTCGAGCACCGCCTGCTGCGTTCTCAGGAACACCGGCACCATGCCTGTCACGACGTACCCGGTTCCGGGATGATCTCCGAGGACGGATTCGGCAATCCGGTCCAGGTCGTTGGTCAAATCGGTGTAGTTGACGTCGGACAACAACGCCACCTGCGAGCTGATCCGCCAGAGTTCATCCCCGGCCTTGGCGAGGCGCTCTTGCCCGTCGCTGTTGAGGTCGGCCGATTCTTGTGCGGTTGCCAGAAAGAGGCCTGCAACGGGTTTGTGCTCCTTGATCCGCCTTTCGGTTTCGTGCGCTTTTTTGTGGTCCAGAAGTTTCCGAAGCCGAGCGGCATTCTCAGGGACGGGTGTGTAAACCGGGAGGAAATCGGCCAGCGAGAGTGCTCCGCTGATTTCGGAATGTCGGCGGATCTTGCTCTCGACTTCGCGAACCACCTCCATGCGTTCCAGAAAGTTCAGTTCACTCTGCGAATCTTCGTTGAAACGGACGACGATTTCGACAGGGATGACGCCGGCCAGATGCTCTTCCAGAAACCGATAGTCCTGCACAATCCGCGAGTCCTCGGGAAAGTACCGGATCACTTTCGTTTCGGTGCGGAACCACTTCAGTCCAGACGTGCCGAGGACGAGGAGGACCACACAAGCCACGATCACCGGTCTTCGATGCGCCGACAAGAAACGTCCCCACTGCTGCCAACCAGACCGCTCTCGACGGTTGACTTCGACTGGGGCCGCTTTCGGAGGCTTCGACGGCCAGAGTTGCAACAGGGCCGGCAATCCGTACAGGATCATGACCAGTCCGATCAGACAGCCGACGGCTGAATACAATCCGAAGTCGCGCACGGGAGTCAGCGAACTGGTCGCCAGCGACAACAGTCCGGCGGCCGTGGTGACGCTGGCCAGAAAACACGGCTGTCTGGCCATCCGCGACGCTTCGACGACGGCGGTCCGCGGGTCTGTGTGTGTGGCGTGTTTCCAGTAGTTTGCAACGTGAATGGCGCCGGAAATTGTCAGCACCATCAACAGTGGCGGCATGACGACCAACACCATATTCATGCTCCCGCCAGTGACGGGCACCAGGGCGACGGCCAGCAGCGTCGTGTAGAACGAGACAATCAGCACCGACGTCGCCAGATGAAAGCTGCGCAGCATGACAAACACCAGCACTATTCCCACGACGCTCGAAAGCAGGAGGACGGAACGCTGGTAAAGGTGGCTGAGAGGGGCGTCGGGATTCCAGGCAGCCTTGAGAACCTCTTGGTTCAACGCCAATCCGATCACCGGCGATCCGCCCATGTGGAGCGAGTTGGGGTCGATGCCGACCTCTTCGGCAGCCTGTCGAATGGCGCGTATCGTTGGGGCTTTGTTGGCCTCTCCCGCTTTCGAGAGCGTAATCGACAAGGCCACTGCTGCATCAGGTCCAGTACCGATCAACACACCCTGCAAACGCCGAACCGCTTCTTCGGGTTCAACGCCCGACTTGACCATCAGTGCGATCGTCTCCTGCGGCGTTGCGATACTCCCGATCAGTTTCAAGCCTCTCCCGCGCGCCGGATCGTCGTCAGCGACGCCCCTCAGTTTCTCCGCGAACCGAGCCACACGCGGGTCATCGAGCGAGCTTCCCTCCCACGCAACCAGAATGCGATCTTCGTGCCCAAAGTGATGCAAGTACCACTGTAGGGTCTTCGCCCGGGCATCGTCCGCCGGCAGCCAGTTCTGGACGTCGTTTTCCAAATCAATCTGTTTCAACGACCAGACGGCCAGAGGAGCGACAAGCATCATGGCGACCAGCACCCACGATGCCTTCCGACGGTCCCACTGAGCGCGTTTCTTGAAAATGTGCGTCATGCCTGTACTCAATCGAATCCTTTTGCAAGGCGGGAAAACGAAACGACCATTCACTGACGCGGCCGCTCGGAGCGGTTGGACCGCTCCAAGCGGTTGGACCGCTCCAAGCGGAAGGTCCGGTTGACTCTCATCGCGTCGTAGTATGCTTGTCGTGGAATCAGGCAGTAGTACGGAATCAAGCAGTCAGTGCGATTGCTTGTTTGTTGCCTGGCGGAGCGACCATTTGCGTCTCGCTCGACAGCGGCTCGCAGCGTCGCGGCCGGTCTGGTCGCCGGGGTCGCTCGGTCCATTTGTTGGGGGTCACTGAGAAGCGTCCTCAGTGTGGCGACAAACTTACCCAGGTCATAGGCGTCGACGACTCGATGATCGGCACGCACAAACAGCCCAGCCACGGGCCGAATCACCACATTCTCCCCAATGACCACGGGTCTGCGTTCGGCGGGCCCCATGGTAACGTTGAGCGTCCAGCAGTCGGATGGGAAGCGACTGGGCTTGAAGGACCGCATGGGTGCCGCACCGTGATGCGACAGGTAGTTGACCAAAACGGAAGCGGAGCGGAGTTGTTCATTCAAGGAATTGACCGGTCGATTCAGGTGGTTCGTGCCCCAAAGCTGCAGTCTCAGCGCCCAATGCGCCAGCCAACGTGGAATCCTGCGAAACAATCGCGCCTGGTCGCCGTAAGCATGCTCTCCGCGGGCCGCACGCCGATAGTATTGCCACATCTCACGGGCGATCTCGGCTACCGAGCGGGAATCGGCGTTCTTGAGCAAAAACACTTCGGCTTCATCTTCCCGCCGGTTTTGGAAGGGCATCAGCAAGTTGACGTCACGAAAGCGATACAAGCGCCGCCGGAGCACACGGCGATTGAACCGTGGGTGACGGACCAGGGCCTGTCCCACCGCCCGCAACAGGACGTGCGCCCCGGAAATCAGGACCGAACTGCTGGCATTCGCCTGACGCAAATAGTCGTTTAAGCGACTGGTCTCGACCTCGGTGCCCCACACCATCGTGGGATCGCTCGGTGTCGGACAGGCATTGAGATAATAGGAATTCAAGATCGGGATCTCAGACTCCGCGACGGCAGGCGTTTTCAAAGGCCAATACATGGTGTTCTCCTCAGTTGGGAGCATCCAGAGACACGAGAACTTTGCTCATCACGAGTCCGGCAAGGCAGGCCGCGCTGCGAAAATGCTGTGGTGAGATCTCAGACTCCGCCAGTTGGATCTCGTAAGCCGACTCAATATGCATGACGAGGTCCATCAACAGCAGCGAGTCGAGAATATCTGACTCCAATAAGTCGGTGGTCGGACTCACTTGGCGACCGCCCAGGGTCTGACAGTTGATGAACCGGAGCAGGTCGTCTTCAATCTGTCCGAACTGGATCATCTGAACCGCCTCCCTCTTCAATTTAAGCCGCCGCATCTCGCCAGTTGGCGGCAGACCGAACAAATCAGCGGAAACCACGGACACGAGCCCTCTGCGCTGCACGCCTCGACAGCGCAAGTCGGTCGACTTTCATGGCGTCATTCAAAGGCAAATCGTCCACAATCTCCGTATATGCGGGCACCTTGTGCCTCGGGAGTCCTTCGGAGCAAATCCGGTTGACTTGCTCGAGACTGATCGCCCCCGTTCCCTGGCGGGGTTGGACGAACAATGCGAGGCGTGTTCCCGTGTCTTCCAGTTCGTAGGCGACCACCACCGCACGCAAGATGGGCAACCGCTGCATCGCATACTCTTCCACTTCGCTGGGATGGACGCGAAAACCGGCCACCTTCAGCAGTGCGTTCGACCTGCCCTGTGGAAAGATGAATCCGTCACAATCGACGCTCGCCCAGTCTCCCGTATAGAGCCAGCCGTCGCGGATGACCTGTGAAGTCGCCTCTGGGTCCCTCCAGTAGCCAAGCATGACATTGGGTCCGCGGGCTCGAATCTCTCCGCGTTCGCCAGGCGCGACAAGCCGGCCGTGCTCATCGACGACCTGCAGCGTGACGCCGGGCATGCCCTTACCGATCGAGCCGGAACGCTCCTTCAGCAATTCCGGTCGCAAGTAGGAGAGCCGGGCGGTTGCTTCCGTTTGACCGTACATGATATAGAACCGTGCCGGAGCAACGCGTCGCGACACCTCCAGAGCGTGTTCTGGCCGCAAGGCGCCGCCCGCCACAGTCATGTATCGCAGGCTGCCCAGCCGCCGACTTCCCAGCGACGAGCGGGCCAACAGAGTTTGGTAGACCGCCGGAACGCCCGAGAAGCTGGTCACCTGGTGCTTTCTGATACCTTCGAGAATGGAATTCGGGAAAGTCAACGACTTGCCAAGAATCAAAGTCGCCCCACACAACACGTGAGTCTGCAGCACCGAATTGCCGAACGCGTGATAAAAGGGTAACACCACCAGTGCGCGTTCATCCGGACCGATGTCCAGATATTCGCTGATGGACCAGGCGTTGGACAGCAGATTGCCGTGGCTGAGCATGACTCCCTTGGGCTTTCCGGTGGAACCAGCCGTGAACAGGATGGCGGCCAAACCCTCGGCAGACTGTTCGCAGGAATCGGGGTCCAAAATCCCAGCGAGCCGTGTTCGTCCAAGAGGCAGCCTCCTTGCCGGCTCGCCGGGAAAGTCGTGTCGCCGTCGAAGCACCTCCGGGGCGGTCAACAGAATTGTGGTCTCGCACGTCTGGAGGATCTGGTCGAGGCGATCGATTTCGATATCGGCGGGCAAGGGGACTGCCACGCCCCCGGCCAAGAGAATTCCATAAAAGGCCGCCAGGTATTCGGGCGAATTGCCCAGTAACAGCGCCACCCGCGCACCCGGTTCAAATGTCGGCCGGTCGAGAAGTTCGTGACGAACCGCCATGGCGGCCGCTTCAAGCCATGCGTAGGAATAGCTAGCTCTTGAGCTGACAAGTGCTGTATGCCAAGCCCGACAGCGGGCAACAGTCAGAAACGCCCGCGCCAGGTTTCCCTGCAGAGGATTGCCGGGGTGGCAAATCGTTGCCGCATTCGCTTCGTGACCGCTCGTTTCCGCGGCGGCCGTCGGTGCGTCGCCTCGTTCGAGAACAATCACATCGACCTGCCTTCGAGCGTCCCGGGAATCACCCGTCGACGTCGCCACTTCCTGCTGCTGCGTCACGGCGAGACAAGTGATCTTGGGATCAAGCCTGTTGCAGGCTGTATTCGTTGATATTCTCATGGCAGGATTCCCGTGCGAAGTGTGCCGATCATTTGCCAACGCGATGTATATCTTTCATAAAGGGGGACGCGCAGGCGGCGGGATCCTTACATTCGAAATTGGAGAACAGAACTGAGCGGGCGTTTAGAGCGCGGTCGATGTGCTCGGCGAATTGTAGCCGTAAAGCAATACGGACATTTCTCGCCGGAGCCTGCACTGGGAGCACCGGACGGGTCTCGCTCAATTCGTGCGGCGAGGGCGACCTTCCCCGTGAGAGGCGTTCATTTCAAATGTGGCTTCAGGAGCGACGTCCACAGCTTGTAGCCCTCTTTATTGAGGTGCAGACAATCAAAGAGGAACAACTCTCCTCGGGGCCATCCATTTTTTCCCAGCATGGGGTGGAACTCCCGACAAACAAAACCGCTCCCTGTGGCGGAGGTTTCTTCTGATCCTGCCGCTCAAAGGCCGCGATGGCTTCGTCCCAACGCGAGAAACGGCTTTTGTCTACGGCGAATGACTGTCCCTGGTGACCAACGGACCCGCAGAGAACCGTTCCGATCGCAAAAAATACCAACAGAGGAACTCGTTGTTGAGGAGAATGCATCGGTTGGAAGTTCCTTGACGAGATCCGATCCGTGAGTTTGACCTGTGCAGACCTTGTTCACCTTCGACGCTTTAAGCCGTTCCACCGAGGCCGATCTCAGTAGAGCCGCTGCTTGCCAACATTTTGATCACGACTTTTATCACACAGGGTGTACTCCCGCAACTCAATCCGATTCAGGATGTTGAGGGGGGTCTGGCAACGCATCCTGGCGGTGTTCCGTTTTGGCGGCGGCGGGGTTTGGCCAGAACAGGTTCCATTGGCCGCTCTCTCGCAGGGTTGCCAGCCACGCTTTCGGAACTCCGGATCATTGGTCATCTCGCGATGCTGCGAAACGGCGTTGATCAGACGGGAATGGGACCGACCGCGTTTGTTCACTATTTTCCGCCGCCAGAGCCAGCCGGTTCGCAAACCGGGCGGCAGTCGATTTTTGGGTGAATTCCGCATTCAACTTGTTTCCTTGTGCCACTTTCCGATAGAGTATAGCATTCCGATTCGTGATCTTCGTAACGAGCAGACGATCCAATTCTCCGAGGCGCCTTTCCCCATCACGCTCGATCTGAGCCGTTTCGCGAGGGGACGGTGTGGGGGTGGAAACGATCTGTGACCGGGAGTGAACCGGGGCGGAGCGATCAGGGGCGCGGGCCATTTCGCGCTTTCCACTTCGTAGATTGAATTTGGAGAGCAGACTGTGACATCAAGCGAGAGTCCCTATCGCTTTGAGGACGGCGATGGTTATTCGATCCTTGCGCTTTCGCCAGAATTGAATCAGGTCCAATGGGCCGAAATCGAGAAGATCGGCAGCGACGTGCTCGATCGGCTCAGCGACCAGAAGTCGCCGGCGTTTCTGATTGACCTGTCGGCGCTGAACTACATGGGCAGTGCCTTGGTCGCGTTGATCGTCCGCATCTGGAAGTCGATCAAAGAACACGACGGTCGGATGGTGATCGTCAACCGGCACCAGTTGGTCTTCGAAGTCTTGAAGCTCGCCGGTTTGCACAAGCTGTGGTCGATCGTCGAAACCCGCGAAGAAGGTATCGAAGAATTGGGCCTGACGAAGTCTTTCCGCGGGGGGAGTTTGGGCGCGCCCTGGTTGATCGTCATCGGGCTTCTGGCGCTTGCCGGAGGCGGAGCCGGCCTGTGCATGCTGCTGAATCCGCCCAGCACGCTGGACGTGCAGGCAGTCCTGGCCGCCGTCTTCGGATGCTCGGCTGTGGCGTTGATCGTCGGGACAATCTCGGCTGTCCGCCAGGCGGGTGGTCACCGTGTTTTCGGTATCTGCGTGGTGGTAGCCAGTTTGGCACTGGTTGTAACGGGGATTTGCAAATTGCCGGGGATTTCAAACTGATCGAGCCGCCCCCTCGATGAGAACTCCTCAAAAATCGACGTCCACAGAGGGTTGCAAGCATGAGCGAGCCAACTGCAAGGGGCCGGCAACCGGGTGAAATTCGGCAAAAAGCACTGCGGGAAGAACTCAGCGAGCTTGTGGACGTCGTCGGTCCCGGGCCGCTGGTCGACTTGCTGCTGGAGCGGGCTTTCGAGCTGCAGGCCACCGACATCCATCTCGATCCCACCGGCGAAGGCCTGCGGGTCCGTCTGCGAGTCGACGGACTGCTGCACGATGTGCTGGAGCTTCCCGCGGAGATGATGTCGCACGTTCTGTCGCGAGTGAAGTTGATGGCCAACATGGACATCACCGAACGCCGGCTGGCGCAAGACGGACACATCTCCAACGCCGTGCTGCAGCATCAGCGCGACGTCCGCGTCGGCAGCGGGCCGACAATTCACGGCGAGCGGCTGGTGCTGCGATTGATGCCCGACAACAGGTCCTTCACCAAGCTGGAAGAACTCGGGTTCGATGACCGGCAGGTCGCCGAGGTGAGGAAGTGCATCTACCGTCCCTACGGAATGGTTCTGAGCGTCGGTCCGGTTGGGTCGGGCAAGAGCACCACAATGTACGCCTGCCTGGAACTGCTCAACGATCCGGTCAAGAGCCTGGTCACCATCGAGGATCCCGTTGAGCGGCGGATCGAGGGCATCAATCAGATTCAAATCGATCCCCGAATCGATTTCAATTTCGTCGACGCGCTGCGCGGCGTGTTGAGGCAGGACGCAGATGTCATGATGGTCGGCGAAATTCGCGATCCCGAAACGGCCCACATCGCTTGCCGCGCAGGGCTGACCGGTATCGTCGTGTTGAGCACGGCGCACGCCAACGACACAGCCGCGACAATCGACATCTTTCGTGAGTTCGGCATTCCGCCGATGTTCATCGCCGACAGCCTGCAGGGAATTATCTCGCAGCGGTTGCTGCGAAAGGTCTGCCCCCATTGCCGAGCGACCTACCATCCCGACGCGGCGACGTGCCAGACTCTGGGCGTCGATCCGTCGCAGGCCGAGGGTGTGGACCTGATCGAGGGAAAAGGCTGCGACGCCTGCTTCCACACCGGCTACCAGGGCCGCACCGGTGTGTTCGAGATCATGGGGGTCGACGGAGAAGTCCGCGACGCAATTCTCGCCGGCAAGTCGCACGATGAAATCGTCGCCGTCGCCAACTCAAGAGGCATGCAAACACTGGAGACGGCCGCCCGCAAGAAGGTGCTCGACGGAATCACCAGCGTCGAGGAAATGCATCGCGTGCTGACCACATTTCCCGGTTGATCGAATCTCAACCAAAGAAACATGCCCGGCCTGAGAAGAGAAGCGGCATCCGTGCCAACAAGCCATCCTTGTTACCTGAGAGCTTGCGCTTTGAGGGGCGACGGATAATGGGGGTACTGAGTGAGTTGACGCTTCTCTTACAAAAAGCCGGGCATGTTCGTGGGTAGTCTGTGCGGTTGGATTCCAAGCTCCCCGGTGACAAGGGGTGAAACCTGGGAATCAATCGGCCAACTGCTGAAACAGCAATCCGAACTCCGGCATCTCCTGCCGAAGCAGCTCCAGCCACGCCTGAGGATTCCAAATCTCGACGCAAATGACCGCACCAACCAGCATCACCTCCTGGCCCGGCCCCACGTCGAGAAATTCGCGAAACCCTTCCGGAATCAGCAGTCGCGATCGGTTTGCCAGTTTCACCGTGCGGTAGCGCGTCGAGAGCAACCGGCCCAGCCGCTGCACGTCGCCCCATTTCTGTTCCATGCGTCCCGCGGCAATCTTCTGCTCGATCAGCGAGACGCCGTCGTCAAGCCGCTTTTGCCAATCGCCCGCCCGCCACAGACTCACACAACCGGACCGTTCCTTCGCCACAATCGACAGGCCCTCTTCGTCCGTGATCGCCTGGGCCATCTCGGCCGGCAGCGTCACCCGAAAGCGGTCGTCCAACGTCCGCTTGAATTCACCGGTGATAAACGACTCCGGCGGCATGGAACGCCTCGGGATGATGGTCGTCGTATGCGGCTGCCGACCGCCGGCACGCTACGCACAAAATGCGACCTCTCATTCTAAAGGGTTCTATTCCCACATTCAACTGGTTGTTAAAGACCAAATTGGGTTGATTTCCCACAGTTGAGCATGAGCTTACACGGCTTCCTCCCGTTTTTCAAATCACTTTTGCCGATTTTTTCGAGATTTCAGAAATTCCGACGGGTGGCGGGGCCTGAGCGACCAACGGGAGCGTGGCCCCGGCTTGCATGCTGGCAGGAAGCGTTGATTTGGGCAACGGGCCAACAGCGCGCATGC